>DATILI010000180.1:0-68344 GCA_035476635.1 Burkholderiaceae bacterium
GAGTTCGGGGTTCAGGTTCAGCGCCTGGTTGGCGGGGATGGTCCAGGCGGTGGTGGTCCAGATGACGATATAGGCGTCTTTGGTCAGCCCTGGCAGGCCAAAGGCCGCGGCCAGCTTGGTCGGCGCATCGGCCTTGAAGCCCACGTCCAGCGTCTGCGATTTCTTGTCCGCGTACTCGATCTCGAACTCGGCCAGCGACGAACCGCAGTCAAAGCACCAATAGACCGGCTTCAAGCCGCGGTAGACGAAGCCGCGCTCCATCACGCGCTTGAACGCGCGGATCTCATCGGCCTCGTTGCTGAAGTCCATGGTGCGGTAGGGATGGTCCCAGTCGCCGAGCACGCCCAGGCGCTTGAAGTCGGCGCGCTGGATGTCGATCTGCTCGGTGGCGAAGGCGCGGCTCTTGGCCTGCATCTCGTCGCGCGGCAGGTTGCGGCCGTGTTTCTTTTCGATTGCGTTTTCGATCGGCAGGCCGTGGCAGTCCCAGCCGGGGATGTAGGCGGCGTCCATGCCCTTGAGCTGGCGCGCCTTGACGATCATGTCCTTCAGGATCTTGTTGACCGCATGGCCCATGTGGATCTGGCCGTTGGCGTACGGCGGGCCGTCGTGCAGCACGAACTTGGGCGCGTTGCAGCGCGCATCGCGCAGCTTCTTGTACAGGCCCTGATCTTCCCATTCCTTGACCCAGCCCGGCTCGCGCTTGGGCAGGTCGCCGCGCATGGGGAAGGGCGTATCGGGCAGGTTCAGGGTGGCGCGGTAATCGGTTTTATCGGTCATGGCAAAGCCTTGGGAGTGTCATTCCGGGCTCGAACCGGAATCCAATGAAGGGGAGGGGCGAGAAATGGATTGCGAGCCAGGCCCGCAATGACAGTCCGTCAAATTCGGTCGCGTGTGGTCTGGCGACGGGTGGAAGCGAAGAACGCGCGCGCGTCGTCACAGTCCTTGCGGATGCCCTGGGTCAGGGCATCAAGGCTGTCGTACTTGAGCTCGTCGTGCAGTTTGTGCAGCAGTTCCACGCGGATGATTTTACCGTACGCCCCTTCGTCGCCAAGGTGGGCGGGCCATTGCAGGCAATGGGTTTCCAGGAGGACCCGTCCGCCGTTGACGTCATCCGGGTCCAGCGAGGGCCGGATGCCGAGGTTGGCCACCCCCGGGAGGGGCGAATCGCTGTCGCTCTGGCCCAGGCCATGTACCTGGACCGCAAAAATGCCGCTGGCCGCAGGCTTCCAGTGGGAAAAGCGCAGGTTGAGTGTGCGAAATCCGTCACCGCTCGCGGCGCTGCTTGCGCCCAGTTCGCGGCCGAGCTTGCGCCCGTGCACCACGTGGCCGCTGATGCTGTAGGGCCGGCCCAGCAGCGCGGCCACGTCGTCCATGCGGCCCTGGCTCAAGGCTTCACGCACGGCAGAGCTTGAAACGCGCAGGCCGTGCACTTCGTAGCTGTTCATCCGGGCGACGTCAAAGCCGTGCACGTCGCCCGCCGCATCGAGCATCGTGTAGTCGCCTGCGCGCTTGGCGCCAAAACGGAAATCGTCGCCGACCAGCACGTACTTCACGCCCAGGCCACGCACCAGCACATCGTCGATGAAGGCCTGCGGCGAAAGCGACGAAAGCCGTGCGTCAAACGGCAGGATGACGCACTGGTCGATGCCGCAGCGCGCCAGTTCGGTGAGTTTGTCGCGCAGGGTGGCCACGCGCGCGGGCGCCAGCTCGGGTTTGTGCGCCACGGCGGCGAAGTAGTCGCGCGGATGGGGTTCGAAGCTCATGACGCAACTGGGCACGCACCGGTGTTGCGCTTCGTTTCTGAGCAGGGCTAGCATGGCCTGGTGACCGCGGTGCACGCCATCGAAGTTGCCAATGGTCATCGCACAGGCTCCGGCGATGCCCGGATGGTGGAATCCGCGAAAGATTTTCATCGAATCGATATGTTTTTGATAGCAGAATGCCCCCGCAGGACAAGCGCTTTCAGCCAAATTGTCATGAAAACAGGGTATATTGTGACTCAGTGGATGGCTTTGCTTCGCATTGCCATTGCACATGAGACATCTGCTTTGCGTGCCAGTGGTGGTTTATCCGTTACAGGAGGCGTGTTTTGAAGGTCTTGAAGCTGTCGGCCCAAGGGCTGCCCCAGTCCTGGATTTCGCTTGAACAGGCGGTGATTCACTACGCTGCCGAGGAAGTGCGCTGGGAGTCCGGCGGCGAAGTCGCGGTGTTCCGTGGCGGCCACAACGCGGTGACGGGTGAGCAATCCATCATCGCGGTCAACAGCATCATCGGCACCAAGGGCGTGCCCAACATCAATCCCTTCGATCTCAAGCCGGGCCTGACCAACAGCAAGCTGTTTGCGCGCGATCGCAACGTCTGCGCCTACTGCGGCGACCACTTCCACGAGGAAGACCTGACGCGCGAGCACATCATCCCGTTCGCACAGAACGGCAAGGACCACTGGATGAACGTGGTCACCGCCTGCCGCGCTTGCAACCACCGCAAAAGCAGCCGCACACCCGAGCAGGCCCATATGCCGTTGCTGTACGCGCCCTACGTGCCCAGCCTCTGGGAAGACTTCATCTTGCGCAACCGGCGCATCCTGGCCGATCAGATGGAGTTCCTGATGGCCCACGTGCCGAAGTCCTCGCGCCTGCTCGCTTAGGGCCCGGCGCGCTCCCGCTCTCCTTCAATAAGTCAGTTCCAGGACAACCGCGTGATTCTGCGTGGCGCTCCAGGTGCGCCCGGTGATGCGCTCGCCGTTGAACTCGGCACTGATGGCGCGTTCGCCTTCCTGGGGTAGCTTGATCTTGGAACTGGCCACGCCGGCCCCGGTCGGTACGCCGGGCGGTGGCGTCTGGCCATCAAAGCTGATCTTGTCGCGCGGCGGGTTGAAGTAGCCGCGCGGCCGGACGAAGGTAATGACGGACTTGGCCTCTTTGTCGGCTTCGGCAATGCGTTCGGCCCGCAGATGGATGATGTTGCTCGAACGCGGGAAGCCGCTGCGATAGATGTGCGTGGTGGCGTAGCCGGGCGCTGTAATTACAAACTCATAGGGCACGCCGGGACGCGCTGCAAACGGGCCCCAGAGGCCGTCGGCGCCAACCGTCTTGCTGTGTACCGCGCTGCCGCTGCGCTGTCCCGTGGCCGGATCGACCGCGAACACGGCGAGTTGCGCGCCGCCCAGGGGCAGGTTGTTGCTGAAGTTGCCGGTTTTCGGATCGGCCGGATTCAGCCCCAAGCCGGTGATCTTGCCGTTGAGCACCGCCTGGGTTTCGGTGCGGATGTCCATCGTCTTCGACGCCTTGCCGGTGATGAAGCTGTAGCTGGCCTCGAACGCCGCAGGCGAATAAGACGTTTCGCGATGGTCGATGTGCGGAATCACCACGTTCATCGCGCCCTTGAGTTCCGGGCCGGCGGCCGTGACGTTGGTGACGAGGTCCTTGTCGCCGATCCACTGGCCGCGCGGCTGGGCGAATTTGTCGTTGCTGTCCGATCGGATGGTCAGCCACTTGACCGGCCCGATGACTTCGTCGCCAGCGGCATTCTTGGGTGCGTTGAGCGCCGTGAGGAACGGCCCGGTGCCGGAGAACTCGTTGCCCTCGTTGCGGCCCTTGACGGCCCAGACGCCGTGGTTGGGTGTGCCGCCAAGGATCGCGTGGCTCACCGTCTGCTCGCCGCCGCCGTTCTGGATGTAGTTGCGGATCGCGTTGCCGCCGCGCGAGTTGCCGATCAGGACCACCTTGCGTGCCCCTGTGGCCTTGAGCACCTTGTCGACCTCGGCCTTCAGGTAGGCCATGTGTTCGGCGGCGGAAGTGCGGCCCGCCTGCGGCTTGCTGTCGTCGTCGCGTGCCGATGGGTACGGCACGTCGATGGCATGCAGCCGCTCGCGCGGCCAGCCATTGGACTCAAAACGCCACATCGTGGCCTGCCACAAGCCGCCGGTATCGCCGTTGCCATGGACGAAGACGATGGGTGGGGCTTCTTCGATCGATGGCGTGCTGGCGCAGCCGGCCAAAAGTGCCAGGCTGGCGGCAAGCCCTAGAAACAGGCGGCGTGAAGTCATTGTTGTGGTCTCCGGTATGTCAAAGAGAAATGCCCGCCAGTTCTTCAACCGCGGGCATTTTGAGCTATTGCTTCATCGTTGAACAGATCAAGCGAATACCCCGGTCGTGTCCTGCATCCTGGCGCTGACTTCGCCCAGGTGGTGCAGCGTGTCGCCGAAGGTCATTTCAAGTTGGGTGAGCTTCTTGAAGTAGTGGCTGCCGATGTATTCGTCAGTCACCCCGATGCCACCGTGCAACTGCACCGACTGCTGCCCCACAAAGCGCATGGAGGTGCCGAGCTGGTACTTGGCGCGTGCCAGGGCGCGGCGGCGCTCTTCGGTGGGTGCGTTGAGCTTGAGCGCAGCGTAGTAGCTCATCGAGCGCGCCAACTCAAGCTGCATCTTCATGTCGGCCACGCGGTGGCGCAAAGCCTGGAAGCTGCTGATGACGACGCCGAACTGTTTGCGCGTGTTCATGTACTCGACCGTGACGGCAAGCGTTTTGTCCAGCACGCCAACAGCCTCGGCGCACGAGGCGGCAATGCCGATGTCTACCGCGTGCTCCAGCGCCGTCAGGCCGTCCAGCGTCACCAGCGTGGCCGGCGTTTCCTTGAACGCGACCTCGGCCGCGCGGCCGCCGTCTTGCGTGCTGTAGCCGCGCGCGGCCACGCCCGCCGCACCGCGCTCCACCAGGAGCAGAGCGATCTTGCCGTTGGCCACGGCGGGCACGAGATAGGCGTCGGCCTGGTCACCCACGGGCACGATGCTCTTGGCGCCGCTGACAATCCAGCCCGCTGCCGCCTGCGTGGCCTTGGTTTCGCACAAATCGAGCTTGTAGCGGGCCTTGCGCTCCTGGTAGGCGAGCACAACCAACGCCTCGCCAGCCGCGATCTTGGGTAGCCAGGCCGCCTTGACCGCTTCGGGCGCATAGCCGTTGATCACTCCGCTGGAAATCAGCGTTTGGGCCAGGGGCTCCAGCACGATGCCGCGGCCGAGTTCTTCCATCACCACCATGGCCTCGACCGGGCCCATGCCCAGACCGCCATGCGCATCGGGGATATAGAGGCCCGTCAAGCCAAGATCGGCAAGCTCGCCGTAGGCCTCGCGCGAAAAGCCGGAGGACGCCGCGCCGGTCTTGGCGATGGCACGGCGACGCTCGAAGTCATAGCCCTTGTCGACCCATTTGCGCACCGCATCGCGCAACTGTTCCTGGTCGTCGCTGAAATCAAAATCCATAAATCTCTCCTGCATTCATCTAGCTGGTGCCCCCTCATGGAGGGGGCTAGGGGGAGCCAAACATACGGCGCTGCGCGCAGACTGTTTTGGGCTTTCAGCCCAAAACAGTCTGCGCCACGATGTTGCGTTGGACCTCATTCGAACCGCCGTAGATCGTGGTCTTGCGGTAGTTGAAATAGGTCGATGCGAGCGGTGCGCAGTGCGCGGCGCCGACCTGGTCGCCCTGCCAGCCGGCTTCCATGGCTTCCTGGACGAAGGGCAGGCTGTAGGGGCCGGCGGCCAGCATCATGAGTTCGGTGTAGCGCTGCTGGAGCTCGCTGCCGCGAATCTTCAAGAGGCCGGCGATGTCCAGCGAGTTCTTGCCCGACTTCTCGGCCGACAGGACGCGCAGCACCAGCATCTCGAGCGCCACGACCTCGACGTCGAGCTTGGCGATTTCATCGCGGAAGCGGGGCTCGTCGTACACGCCTTCGGCCTGGGCGATGCGCTTCAAGCGCTCGAGCTCGCGCTTGGCGCGGTTCACATCGGCGATGTTGGTGCGCTCGTGCGAGAGCAGGTGCTTGGCATAGGTCCAGCCCTTGTTCTCTTCGCCGATCAGGTTTTCAGCCGGCACTTCGACGTTGTCGAAGAACACCTCATTCACCTCGTGCTCGCCATCCAGCATGGTGATCGGGCGCACGGTGACGCCGGGCGACTTCATGTCGATCAACAGGAAGGAGATACCGGTCTGCGGCTTGCCTTCGGTGGTGGTGCGTACCAGGCAGAAGATCCATTCGCCGTACTGGCCAAGGGTGGTCCAGGTCTTCTGGCCGTTGACGATGTATTTGTCGCCCTTGCGTTCGGCGCGTGTCTTGAGCGAAGCGAGGTCGGATCCTGAGCCTGGTTCGCTATAGCCCTGGCTCCACCAGACTTCGCCGCTGGCGATGCCGGGCAAAAAGCGCTTGTGCTGCTCGGCATTGCCGAAAGCCATGATCACGGGCGCCACCATCACCGGGCCGAAGGGCACGACGCGCGGCGCCCCGGCCAGCGCGCATTCTTCTTCGAACAGGTGCTTTTGCACCGCAGTCCAGCCAGGGCCGCCGAACTCCTTGGGCCAGCCATGGCCCAACCAGCCCTTCTTGCCGAGAATCTTGGCCCAGCGCTGCATATCGTCTCGCGACAGGCGCAGGGCGTTGTGGACTTTTCGTGAAATATCGGTGGGCAGGTTGTCCTTGACCCAGGCGCGGATGTCTTCGCGGAATTTCTGCTCTTCAGGGGTAAATGCCAAATCCATGAGGATGTCTCCAAAGAAGATCGATTTTTAGCACGGTCGTTCGTTTATTCCTGTCCGGGTTGCGACAGTCCGAGTTCGGTACACAGGCGTTGTACGGTCTGGCGCAATGCCGCCACTTCGGATTCCATGGCCGTGAGCCGGTCTTGCAGGGCAGCGATCTCGCCCGTGGAGCCGCCTTCGGCCGGCTGTGCGCCAGTGGAAGCCGGTTCGTGCACCGGCCCGCAAAGAAGGTGGGCCCAGCGCTGCTCACGCGCCCCGGGAGCGCGCGCCAACTTCACTGCCAACGGACCACCTTTTTCTTCGGACCGTTCCTGCAATTCATCCAGGAATCCTTCAACCGAGGAAATGTCCGCGAACCGGTACCAGCGTTCGGTGTTGATCCGCAGCTCGCCTGCGGTTTGCGGCCCGCGCAACATCAACAGGCCCAGGATGACCGCGGATTGCTCGGGCACACCCACCGCGCGTTGGAAGTTGTGTTCGTAGCGCGTGGTCCGGCCGCCGCTGCTCTCAAACACCAGCGCCAGGGTCTTCAGCGCATCCAGGGCCTCCTGGGCCTGGGCTTCGTCGACGTTCATCAGCGGGTCGCGGCTGGTCTTCTGGTTGCAGCCGGCGACCACCGAGTTCAAGGTCAGCGGATAGCTGTCGGGCACGGTGCGGGCTTTTTCCATCAGCGTGCCAAGCACGCGCGCTTCTAGAGGTGAGAGGATTCGCAGGGGCATGGCGCCAAGGATAATTCCGTTGAAATGAAAAACATCGTGATTTTGATCTCCGGCGGCGGCTCCAACATGGCCGCCATCGTGAAAGCAGCCCAACGCGAGGGCTGGCAGGAGCGTTTCGGAGCGCGAGTTGCTGCCGTGATCAGCAACAAAGCCGCTGCCGGAGGGCTGGAATTTGCGCGCGGCCAGGGTATTGCGGCCGAAGTGGTCGACCACAAGGCGTTTGCTTCGCGGGAGGCCTTCGATGCCGAGCTTGCCACCGCGATTGACCGGTATCAGCCCGCGCTGGTGGTGCTCGCCGGCTTCATGCGCATCCTTACCCCCGGCTTCGTTGCGCGCTACGAGGGGCGGCTGCTCAACATCCACCCTTCATTGCTGCCGGCGTTTCCGGGCTTGCATACCCACCAACGTGCCATCGAGGCCGGTTGCCGCGTGGCCGGCGTCACGGTGCATCGCGTCACGGCCGAACTCGACCATGGGCCGATCCTGGAGCAGGCTGCGGTGCCCGTTCTTCCCGGCGACTCAGCCGAGGCGCTGGCCGCGCGCATCCTGACGCAGGAGCACATCATCTACCCGCGTGCGATTGCGCGGCTGCTTCAAGATCGATAGCGCCCCAGGGCCATCCCGGGAACCAGCGCGCTCAGGCGACCAAGCTGAGCGTCGAGGCGCTTGCTTGGGCGAGGCCGCCGCTGGCGATCTGGTCGTATTGGCGCAGCATCAGGCTGGCCAGCATCTTCGCCAGATCGATCTCAGGCGATGCCGTGTCGCCGTCGGCGGACGATGCCGATGACGTGCTGGTCGTGGCCGCTTCGTACGCCGAGTTGAGCTGCTGCACAAACGCATCCCCTTCGCTCTGGCTGACGCTGCCGTCGCCATCGGTATCGATAGCCTTGAACAGGGCCTGCACAGCTTCGGTGGATGCCGCGCTGGCAGCGCGTTCGGCGGCGGTGACGGTGCCGTCTTCGTTCGCGTCCATTGGGTCGTAATCAGCGCTGCTGCTGCTCGCGTTGCCCGGCGGTGGTGGCGGTCGCATGCCGCCGGGCCCGCCCATGGGGGGCTCGGATGGCCGGCCGGCATCGAACTCGGCCTGGCTCAGGCTGCCGTCGCCATCACTGTCGAGCTTGGTGAACATGTCGCTGTCGTCCTGCCCGCGCGATTGAGCGAATTCCATGGTCGAGGGTGGTGGCAGGATGCTGCGCATGCCTTCGGCCAACTCGTCGCTGTTCAGGCTGCCGTCGCCGTTGCCGTCCAGTTTGGCGAGCAACTCGCCGGCATCCGTGCTGCCGCTCACGCCGGTTTTCTTGGCCACGTCATCGAGCAGGCCCTGCAGCTCGGTGGTGTCGATGCCTCCGCTGGCGTCAACGTCCACTTTCTCGAACATTTTTTCCTGCATCTTGCCGCGCGCGGCCGCCATGCAGGACCAGGCGCTGCTTGCGCCGCCGATCGCACCGATAGTCGTCATGATGGTTCCTTTTCACCCAGAGTTGCGAAACGCCGCGCTGTCCTGTGAAGACGGACTGCGGCTGGATCATTCTTCGTGTCTTGGGTAAATTGGCGTTGTCCACTTTGTACCGGGGCTGATACGCAGGAGCCGCGAAGCGGACGAATTGCGGGGCACAAGCGGCGCTGTTTGCGCTTTCGGGCGTGCCGGGCGCTCCCTAAACTCGCAAGCGACGTGAACAAGCTTGCCCAAATCCTGGTTGTCGATGACGACGAGGAAATCACAACTCTTCTGTGCGGCTATCTATCCCGCTATGGCCTGCAAGCCCATGCAGCGGGTTGCGCGCAATCCATGCGGCGGCTGATGGCTTCGCACCACATCGACCTGGTCGTGATGGACCTGATGCTGCCGGGTGTGGACGGGCTGGCGCTGGCGCGCGAGTTGCGCCAGGCCTCGCGCGTGCCCATCATCATGCTCACTGCGCGCACGGACCTTTATGACCGGATCACGGGGCTGGAGTCCGGCGCGGACGACTATGTCGGCAAGCCATTCGAGCCACGCGAACTGGTGGCCCGCATCCAGACCGTACTGCGGCGTGTGCGCGGGACGCATGAGGCGACGACCGGTGGCGCAGCGCATGCCGACGTGGTCTGCTTTGACGGGTGGTCGCTGCACCGCGAGGAACGACGCCTCACGTCGCCCCAGGGCATGGTGGTACAACTTTCCAATGCGGAATTTCGGCTGCTGTCGACGTTCTTGAAAATGCCGCGGCGCCTGTTCAGCCGGGACCAATTGATGGAGCTGGCGCGCGGCCGGGCCATGGATTCCTTCGAACGCAGCATCGACCTGCTGGTGTCGCGCCTGCGCCAGAAGCTGGCCGACGATCCGCGCGATCCCAGCATGATCAAGACCGTGCGCGGGGCGGGCTATCTGTTCGACGTGCGATCGGTCCAGGCGCAGTTGCCATGGCGCGGTTCTTGATACTGAAATCGGCCCGGCTCGCGGCGCGCCTGGGAGGCTGGCTGCCCGGCACGCTGTTTGGGCGGCTGGCGCTGCTGCTGTTCGTGGCGGTGCTGGCGAGCCATGTGCTTGCCCTGACGCTCCTGTTCGAACTCGGGCCTGGTCCCGGACCGGGACCCTGGCCCGATGCGCAGGCCTGGGCCGGCGTGCATCCGCCCCCGCATCCGCCCCCGCATTTGGGTCCGCCTCCGCACCATTTTTTGCATCCTGGATTACTGCTGGACATCGGGGTGCGCCTGGCCGCGTTGATGCTCGCCGCGTGGATCGGCGCGCGCTGGCTGTCGGAGCCGATCAAGCGCCTGGCTGGCGCCGCCCGCGATCTGGGGCGCGACATCGACCATGCGCCGCTGCTGGAGGACGGCACGGTCGAGTGCCGTGAAGCGAGCCGGGTCTTCAACCAGATGCAGGCGCGGATTCGCCAGCAGCTTGACGAACGGGATCAGTTCGTGGCGGCCGTATCGCATGATTTGCGCACGCCCTTGACGCGCATGCGGCTGCGCATTGAGGGACTGCGCGACTTGGAGCAAAGGCAGCGCTTCGGGCAGGACATTCGCGAGATGGACGACATGATCCGCACCACGCTTGATTACCTGCGCGGTGCGGCGCATCCCGAAGCGCTGGTACGGCTGGACTTGACGGCACTGGTCCACAGCATTGCCGACGACCAGCGCGCTTGCGGCCACGACACAGCGGTGTCGGGCCGCGCCGCGCCGATGCAGGCGCAAGCTTCGGCGCTGCGCCGCTGTATCGGCAACCTCGTGGAGAACGCCATCCGCTATGGCGGCGGCGCCGAGATTCGCATGTTCGACGCGCCCGACCGGGTGCGCATCCAGGTCAGCGATTGCGGCCCGGGCCTGCCCGAGGCCGAGCTGGTCAAGGTGCTGGCGCCGTTCTATCGCGTTGAAGGCTCGCGCAATCGCAACCATGGCGGCGTGGGGCTGGGCCTGTCGATCGCGCACGACATCGCGCGCCAGCACGGTGGTTCGCTGGTCCTGCGCAATGGCGCGGCGTGGGGGTTGGTGGCAACCTTGACTTTGCCCCGCGCGGCCACACCCCAAGTTGTCAGCCGTTTGAAACCGGTGTGAAGCGAAGCTGCCTCACGCCGTCGACCACGACTTCCTCGCCGAACATGGCAGCCGGGCGTACCCACAGGCCACGCTCGCCATACAACGCTCGGTAGAGGGTCATGGGCTCCAGCGTTTCGCTGTGGCGCACGGTGTCGAGCACCTCGTAGAGGTTTCCCTTGTAGTGCCGGTACAGGCCCGGCCGTGTGGCGATGAGAGGGGGCAAAGGTGCATCGGACATAGTCAATCAAGGGGAATGGGACAATACGGGCATGCATCCTAAAGCCCTGCTCGACGCTTGTGCCGAACTCGTCAAGCTCACCCTGAAATTCGACCACCCCGCCGACGCGGTGGTTTCACGCTATTTCCGCGACAACCGAACGCTCGGGCCCCGCGAGCGTGCCACGCTGGCCGAAACGGTCTATTCCGTGCTGCGCAAGAAGCTGCTGTTCGACCATATGGCGCCTTCCGGCAGCGGACCCAAGGAGCGGCGGCTTGCCATCCTCGGCTTTCACGGGCCGCGGGATTTTCTCAAGAGCGCCTTGAGCGACCAGGAAAAAAACTGGCTGGACCAGTGCGACCAGATCAAGCCAGCAGACCTGCTGGAGCGCCATCGCCACAACTTGCCGGAGTGGCTCGTGCAGCCGCTGAAAACTCAACTCGGCGATGGATTCTGGCCGCTGGTCGAGGCCTTGAGCCAGAGCGCGCCGCTCGATCTGCGCGTCAATGCCCTCGCGGACAAGCGCACCGACGTGCAAAAAGAGCTGGCCGCCGCGGGCATCAAGGCGGTGGCAACGCCGTACTCGCCCTGGGGCCTGCGCATCGAGGGCAAGCCCGCGCTGAACAAGGTCGACGCATTCACGCGCGGCGCCATCGAGGTGCAGGACGAAGGCTCGCAACTGCTGGCCTTGCTGCTGGACGCCAAGCGCGGCGAGATGGTGGTGGATTTCTGTGCGGGCGCGGGCGGCAAGACGCTGGCCATCGGTGCCACGATGCGCAATACCGGGCGACTTTATGCCTTCGACACGTCCGGCCACCGGCTCGAAGCCTTGAAGCCGCGGCTGGCGCGCAGCGGCCTGTCCAATGTGCATCCGGCGGCAATTGCGCACGAACGCGACGAGCGCATCAAGCGGCTGGCCGGCAAGATTGACCGGGTGCTGGTTGATGCGCCGTGTTCCGGCCTGGGCACGCTGCGCCGCAACCCGGATTTGAAATGGCGGCAATCGCCGCAGTCGATCGCGGAGTTGACAGCCAAGCAGACAGCGATCTTGCAAAGCGCGGCGCGCCTGCTGAAACCCGGCGGGCGCCTGGTGTATGCGACCTGCAGCGTGTTGCCCGAGGAGAACGAGGCCATTGCGCAGGCCTTTTCGGAGGCCAATAGAGAGTTCAGCCCACTGCGGCCGAGCGAAATCCTGTCCAATCTCAAGATCGCGGACGCGGCCAGCCTGTGCAGCGGCAGCGAAGGCGGGGCCGAATACTTGCGTTTGTGGCCGCACCGGCATGCGACAGACGGCTTCTTTGCAGCCGCCTGGAGCCGGAATTAGTGTCAAGGAAGCGCTATTTACTGACAAAGAACAGGCAATCCCTGTGGGTATCAACAGGTGTTTTTCAGGGGGGGCCCTTTAAAATACAGGCAAAGCACAAAAATACCCTCAACCAAACTGGTCCCGACCGACCCGAGAGAGACTGATCCTTTATGTTGTTACCTGATTGGGCTGTACTGAATGCAGCCGTTGACTGGCTCGCGAACGGCCTGTTGAATTTGTCCTGGTGGCAGATCGTGTTGTACGCGCTGGTCACCACCCACATCACGATTGCCAGCGTCACGATCTATCTGCACCGCCACCAGGCGCACCGTGCGATGGACTTGCACGCCATCCCCTCGCATTTTTTCCGCTTCTGGCTCTGGATCGGCACCGGTCAGGTCACCAAGGAGTGGGTTTCGATCCATCGCAAACACCACGCGAAGTGCGAGACGATCGACGACCCGCACAGCCCGCAGGCCCATGGCATCAAGAAGGTGTTCTGGCAAGGCGCCGAGCTGTACCGTGCCGAAGCCAAGAACCAGGAAACCATATCCAAGTACAGCCACGGTTGCCCGGATGACTGGATGGAGCGCAATTTGTATTCGCGCTACAGCTGGCAGGGTGTGGGCCTGATGATGATTCTGGATCTGGCACTGTTCGGCATGGCCGGCCTGGCTGTCTGGGCTGTGCAGATGGCCTGGATTCCGGTCACCGCTGCCGGCATCATCAACGGCATTGGCCACTACTGGGGCTATCGCAACTTCGAGGCGCCCGACGCCAGCACCAACATCTCGCCCTGGGGCGTGCTGATCGGCGGCGAAGAGCTGCACAACAACCACCACACCTATCCGACTTCGGCCAAGTTCTCGGTCAAGCCGTACGAGTTCGATATCGGCTGGGTCTATATCAGCCTGATGGAAAAACTGGGCCTGGCCAAGGTCAAGAAGACGCCACCCCGGCTGCAGCTGGGTGCCATTAAGCCGGTGGCCGATGAAAAGACACTGGAAGCGCTGATCGCCAACCGCTATGAAGTCATGGCCGGCTATGCGCGTGAAATGCGCCGTGCCTGCAAGGCCGAGATCGCCGTGCTCAAGGGCCGGCAAGGCGACTTGGCGGTGCTCAATGCAGCCAAGCGCTGGATGCATCGCGATGCGGAGAAGATTCCGGCAACGGCGCAACCGCAGTTGGCGCAAGCACGCGCTGCGCACCCGGTGCTCGACAAGATGGTTGTGATGCGCGAGGAACTGCGCCAGATGTGGCTCAACACCTCGCAATCGCGTGAGCAACTGACGGCGGACCTGCAAGCCTGGTGCCACCGGGCCGAGGAAAGCGGCATTGCTGCCCTCAGGGAATTCTCGATGAAGCTGCGCGCGGCGCACGCCTGAGCCACTCCAAAGCATACTGAAGCCGCCTGGCCACTTGCGTGGCCAGGCGGCTTTTCTTTTGTGGCGCAGCCATGTGCCGGGTGCAGGCCAGCCGGCTTTGGGTACCGATGAACGCACCTTCCAGCGTGACCCATTGATCGTGCGACGCCCGATAGGCTTGTCCTGCAGACAGGGTGCGGGCCAGTGTGCAAAGCGCGTCTGCGATGGCCTGCGGTGCGGGAACGACCCGCGCTTGCCCTTGCAGGCAGCGCAGTTCGCTTGCTGCCGGAAGCAGAACCATCAGGCTGCTGCCAGGGGAGAGCCGGTACTCTTCGTAAGGCTGTTCGGGAAACATCGAAGACCTCGCTTTTGTGTGATGCTGGAGCTTCAAGCGTAGGCATGCCGAGTCGGCACGAACAGGCACAAGCGGGCTTGGCGCGGGCAGAGCAGACGCAATATCCAGCCGCTGTTGTGGTGTGTTTGGGCGCCTGCTGTATCTGTTGCGTAACAATGGCTTGCCGCATCATTGCTGTTTCCCTTTTCATGAGGTCCTTCGCCATGCTTGCCGCCAGCGACCAGCCGCACCAGCCGCTCTACCGCCAGCTGGCAATGCACTACCAGGGGGCGATGGAGCGGGGCACTCTTGCCGCGGGTGTGCGCATGCCTTCCGTGCGCGAATTGATGCGCCGCCACGCGGTGAGCCTGTCCACCGCCCTGCAGGCCTTGCGCCACTTGGAGGAGATGGGCCACCTGCAGGCGCGGCCTCGCGTGGGCTACTTTGTCAGCGAGCCCGCCATCGCGGCGCTGGCCGCCGCGGCCGAGCCTGACCTGCGCATGCCGTTGCCGCTGGATGAGAACCAGTTCATCGGCATCAATGAGCGCATCTCAATGGTCCTGGAAAAGGGCCGGCTCGCGCAAGTCCGGGTCGATCTGGGCAGTGCCACACCGGCCGCCGGGCTGTTTGACACTGCCCTGATCAACCGCACCGCAGCCGCCTTGCTGCGCGAACAGCCTGATCTCCTGGTGGCGAACCGGCCGCTGCAGGCCACCCATCCGGATTTCCAGGCGGTGATGGCACGCCGTGCGCTGGATGCCGGCGTGCAGCTGGCACCACAGGACATCCTTGCGACATCGGGTAATTCGCAGGCGGTGAGCCTGGCGCTGGCTGCGTTGGCACAGCCGGGCGACATGGTGGCGGTTGAATCTCCCACCTATTACGGGTTGCTGCAGGCCATCGAGGCGCAGAGCCTGCAGGCGCTTGAAATTCCCAGCAGCCCGCGCACCGGCATTTCGCTGGAGGCTCTGGAGCTGGCAATCCGGACGCAGCCCAGGCTCAAGGCCGCGGTGGTCATTCCGCACCTGCAAACGCCGCAAGGCGCCGTCATGCCCGACGCGAACAAGGAGGGTCTCGTGGCGCTATGCCGCGAGCACAATCTGGCCGTGATCGAGGATGACTCCTATGGCGCGTTCGTCGAATCCGCGCAACCGCTCAAGCCCGTCAAGGCATGGGATACATCGGGACAGGTGATTTACTGCGTGTCGATGAACAAGACGCTGGCGCCGGGTCTGCGCCAGGGTTGGATGAACGCGGGGCGTTGGCACGCCCGGGTCCAGATGCTCAAGTCCGCGCAGACGCAAAGCACGCCGGCCTGGGGTCAACTGTTGGCGGCGCGCTGCATGGCAACGCCCGCATACGACCGGCATTTCCAGCGCATCAAGGCGCAGTTGCGCAGCCAGCGCGAACGCATGGCCCAGGCCATTGCAAAACACTTTCCCGCAGGCACCCGCCTGAGCTTGCCGCCCGGTGGCGTCAGTCTCTGGCTGGAGTTGCCCGAAGGGGTCTCTTCATCGGTCCTGTTCGAGCAGGCCCTGCAGCAAGGCATTCGTGTTTCGCCGGGACCGCTGTTTTCCAATACGGGGCGTTACGAGCGCTTCTTGCGACTCGTTTGCGGCATGCCGTTCTCACCAGAGGTGGAGTGGGCCTGCGGCGAGTTGGGGCGCCTGGCGCAGCGCTTGCAGGCCGGAAGCGAGCGGGCAAAAAGCTGAAGCGCAAAAAAAAGCCCGGTTCGAAAACCGGGCGTTCTTGCTGGAAACAGCGCCGAATTACTTCAGCTTGATTTCCTTGTACTGCACATGCTTGCGAGCCTTGGGATCAAACTTCATGATCGCCATTTTCTCGGGCATGGTTTTCTTGTTCTTGTCGGTCGTGTAGAAGTGACCGGTGCCAGCTGTGGATTCCAGCTTGATTTTTTCGCGTCCGCCTTTTGTCGCCATGATCGTACTCCAGTAGTGGGGGTTTAGGCTTGACCGCGTGCGCGCAAATCTGCGAGCACGGCATCAATGCCGTTCTTGTCGATCAGGCGCAGGGCGGCGCTGGAAACGCGCAGGCGCACCCAACGGTTTTCGGTTTCGACCCAGAAACGACGGTATTGCAGGTTCGGCAGGAACCGGCGCTTGGTCTTGTTGTTTGCGTGGGAGACATTGTTGCCCACCATCGGGCCTTTGCCCGTAACTTCACATACGCGTGCCATGAGGACACTCCGATACTTCTTCAACGGCTGTCACTGTCGTCCCGGCGGTGGAAATTTGCTTTCCGTGCCGGTCCTCGCTTCAGCCTCACCTCGCCAGGAAAGGGTGGCGGTAACCCGGATGCTTGGTCCAAAACCACCTGAAAATTAGGTGGGCTGAATTCAGCAAAGCCTTGGATTATAACGAATTTTCCGGCTTATTCCTGTTCCAGGAACCGCTGGGCATCCAGGGCCGCCATGCAGCCCGTGCCGGCGCTGGTGATGGCTTGCCGGTACACATGGTCCTGCACATCGCCGGCGGCGAACACACCGGGCACGCTGGTCATCGTGGCAAAGCCCTGCAGGCCTGATTTGGTGAAGATATAGCCGTCCTTCATCTCAAGCTGTCCCTTGAAAATGTCGGTGTTGGGCTGGTGGCCGATGGCGATGAAGCAGCCTTGCAGTGCCAGATCCTCGGTCACTCCGGTCTGGCTGTTCTTGAGCCGAACGCCGGTCACACCGCTGGCGTCGCCCAGTACCTCGTCCAGCGTATGGAAGGTGCGCAGCTCGATCTTGCCGGCGGCCACCTTGTCCATGAGCTTGTCGACCAGGATCGGCTCGGCCTTGAATTTGTCGCGCCGGTGCACGAGATAGACCTTGCTTGCGATATTCGACAGGTACAGGGCCTCTTCCACAGCGGTGTTGCCGCCACCGACGACGCAGCAGACCTGGTCGCGGTAGAAAAAGCCGTCACAGGTGGCGCAGCCGGAAACGCCCTTGCCCATGAAGAGCTCTTCCGAAGGCAGGCCGAGATACTTGGCCGAGGCGCCGGTGGCGACGATCAGCGCGTCGCAGGTGTATTCGCCGCTGTCGCCCTTCAGTGTGAACGGGCGTTTGCTGAAGTCAACCGCATTGATGTGGTCGAACACGATTTCAGTCTTGAAGCGCTCGGCATGTTCCAGAAAGCGTTGCATCAACTCGGGGCCCTGCACGCCCATCACGTCGGCCGGCCAGTTGTCCACGTCGGTGGTGGTCATGAGCTGGCCGCCTTGGGCGATGCCGGTCACGAGCACCGGGTTGAGATTGGCGCGGGCGGCGTAGACGGCGGCGGTGTAGCCGGCCGGGCCGGAACCCAGGATCAGGACTTTGGCGTGTTTGTTAGTCGACATCGATGAAAAACCTGTGGTGAAAAAATGGGTGTGCCGTGTACATTTGGCGGCTGGCACCGAAGTATCAACCCCGGGCCGCCGTTGAGGCGGGTGCCGGGAAAGAAACCCTCTGCCCCGATTGTAAGAACGCAATACCGCCGCCCAGTCCCCTGGGGCGGCCCCGGAAGGATGAAGCAATGTCCATGCTGAGCAACCTGGATCTGATTCGACGCGTGCCGCTGTTTTCCCGGTTGTCGCAGCGGCACGCCGAGACCCTGGCGCAGGCCGTAGTCAAGCGCCGCTTCAAGCGCGGCGAGATGATCGTGGAGCAAGGCAAGAAATCCAACGCCCTCTTCATCGTCCTGGCCGGCCGGGCCCGGGTCATGACAACCGACAAGCGCGGCCGGGAGGTCATCCTGGCCACTTTGCAGGTGGGCGATCACATCGGTGAGATGAGCCTGGTCGACCAGAAGCCGCATTCGGCGACGGTGCAGGCCGACGTGCAGACCGACGTGCTGGTGCTCGGTCGCGATGAGTTCGCCGCTTGCATGCCCGACTACACGTCGCTGGCCCACGCCGTCATGCTGGCGCTGGTCAAGCGGCTGCGCGATGCGGACCAGAAAATCGAATCGCTGGCCTTGCTGGATGTCTATGGCCGCGTGGCACGCTCGCTGCTGGAATTCGCCGTACCTGACCGAGACGGGCAGTTGATCATTCGCGAGCGCATCTCGCGCCAGGACATCGCCAAAATGGTCGGGGCGTCGCGCGAGATGGTCAGCCGCGTGATGAAGGACCTGGAAGAGCGCGGCGTGGTCGAGGCGCTGCCCAATGGCGCCACCCTGGTCAAGGACCGGCTCAGCGCGCTGACGTAACGCTGGTTACAGGGCTGGTTACAAACCCAGTATGGGTTAAGCTTTGGCCTCGGCCTGACCCATGACATATTCCCTGCGCACTCTCCAATCCCCTCAACCAGCCGCGGCGCCCTCGGCGCCTGCCGGGCTGGCCCGTTTTGCCCGCGAGTTCGGACTCTTCATGGGGCTCGTGGCCTTGAGCTTCTGGCTGCTCGCGCTGTTGAGCTACTCCGCGCTCGATGCGGGCTGGTCCACCTCCGGCACCGGCGCCCCCATTCGCAATTGGGGCGGCCGTTTGGGCGCCTGGGTGGCCGATCTCAGCTATTTCCTGCTCGGCTTTTCCGTGTGGTGGTGCTTTGCCGCCGGCGTACGCGCCTGGTTGGCCACGCTCGCCAATTGGCTGCGCGGCCCGGAAGAAGCGGCGCATGCGGGCCCCTATTCACATTTCACAACCAGCCGCGCCGTCTTCTGGGTGGGCCTGGCCTTGCTGTTGTGCGCGAGCGCGGGCCTTGAGTGGTCGCGCCTGTACCGCCTGGAGGCCCTGTTGCCGGGCCATGGCGGCGGCGTGCTCGGCTATCTGGTCGGCCCTGCCAGCGTCAAATGGCTGGGATTTACCGGCTCGGGCCTGGTCTCCATTGCGCTGGTGGTGATCGGTGTTTCCGCGGTGTTCCGCTTTTCCTGGGGGCATGTTGCCGAGCGCCTGGGCGCCCGGCTTGACGCGCTGCTGGAGTCTCGGCGCGAAAAGCGCGAAATCGCCGAAGACCTGGCCTTTGGCAAGCAGGCCGCACGCGAGCGCGAGGAAGTGGTGCTGGAAGAGCGGGTGGAAACCGAGATTCACCACCCGACGCCGGTGCCCGTGCAGATCGAGCCGGTGATGGTCGAGGTGCCCAAAAGCGAGCGCGTGGCCAAGGAGCGCCAGAAGCCCTTGTTCAGCGAGCTGCAGGACTCCAAGCTGCCGCAGGTCGACCTGCTGGACGGCGCGCTGGTGCGCCAGGAAACCGTTGCGCCCGAAACGCTGGAGATGACCAGCCGCCTGATCGAGAAAAAGCTCAAGGATTTCGGCGTCGATGTGCGGGTGGTATTGGCTTCCCCGGGGCCGGTCATCACGCGCTATGAAATCGAGCCGGCCACCGGGGTCAAGGGTTCGCAGGTCGTCAATCTGGCCAAGGACCTGGCCCGTTCGCTGAGCCTGGTGTCGATCCGCGTGATCGAAACCATTCCTGGCAAAAACTTCATGGCACTGGAGCTTCCCAACGCCAAGCGGCAGTCGATTCGCCTCTCGGAAATCCTGGGCTCGCAGATCTACAACGAGGCCAAGTCGATGCTGACCATGGGCCTGGGCAAGGACATTGTCGGCAACCCGGTGGTGGCCGATCTCGCCAAGATGCCGCACGTGCTGGTGGCCGGCACGACCGGTTCCGGCAAATCGGTCGGCATCAACGCGATGATTCTTTCTCTGCTGTACAAGGCCGAGGCGCGCGATGTGCGACTCTTGATGATCGATCCCAAGATGCTGGAAATGTCGGTCTACGAAGGCATCCCGCACCTGTTGGCGCCGGTGGTTACCGACATGAAGCAGGCCGCCAACGGGCTGAACTGGTGCGTGGCCGAGATGGAGCGCCGCTACAAACTCCTGAGCAAGCTCGGCGTGCGCAACCTGGCCGGCTACAACAACAAGATCGACGAAGCCAAGGCGCGCGAAGAGTTCATCTACAACCCGTTCAGCCTGACGCCTGAATCGCCCGAGCCGCTCTCGCGCCTGCCACACATCGTGGTCGTCATCGACGAGTTGGCCGACCTGATGATGGTCGTCGGCAAGAAAATCGAGGAGCTGATCGCCCGCTTGGCGCAGAAGGCGCGCGCGGCCGGTATCCACCTGATCCTGGCGACGCAGCGGCCCAGCGTGGACGTGATCACCGGCCTGATCAAGGCCAACATCCCCACGCGCATCGCCTTTCAGGTCTCCAGCAAGATCGACAGCCGCACCATCCTCGACCAGATGGGAGCCGAAGCCCTGCTGGGCATGGGCGACATGCTGTACATGCCCAGCGGTACGGGCCTGCCCATCCGCGTTCACGGTGCCTTTGTCAGCGATGAAGAGGTCCACCGCGTTGTGAACTACTTGAAGAGCCAGGGTGCGCCCGACTACATCGAAGGCGTCCTTGAGGGCGGCACGGTGGACGGCGAAGGCGACTTGGCGGGCGAGGGCGGCGGCGACGGCGGCGAAAAGGACCCGATGTACGACCAGGCGGTCGAGGTCGTGCTGAAGAACCGCAAGGCCAGTATTTCGCTGGTGCAGCGCCACTTGAAGATTGGCTACAACCGTGCGGCGCGGCTGGTGGAAGATATGGAAAAAGCGGGCCTGGTCAGCGCCATGAGCGGCGCCGGCCAGCGCGAAATCCTGGTGCCGGCCCGCATGGAGTAAGCAATGATGAAGCGTCTGGTTGCCTTGTTGTTCGTTGCCGGCTGTGCTCCCTGGGCTGGCGCTGCCGGTCTCAAAAGTCTTGAGAACTTCGTCAAGACCGTGAACACCGGCCGTGCCGAATTCACCCAGGTGGTCACGGCGCCGCCCAAAGAGGGGCTGGCTGCGCGCAGCAAGACCTCCAGCGGCAGCTTTGAGTTCCAGCGGCCCAACCGCTTCAAGTTCATCTACAGGAAGCCGTTCGAGCAAGCCATCGTCGCCGACGGGCAAACCCTGTGGCTGCACGATATCGATCTGAATCAGGTAACGGCGCGCAAGCAGGCGCAGGTGCTGGGGTCGACCCCGGCGGCATTGATCGCCTCCAGCGTCGACCTGCGTGCGCTCCAGGCCGACTTCACGCTGCAGGACGCGCCCGACAAAGACGGCCTGGAGTGGGTCACGGCCACGCCCAAGGCCAAGGATGGCCAGCTGCAGTTCGTGCGCGTGGGCTTCACGCCCTCGGACAAGGGTGGTGAATTGGCGGCACTGGAAATCGTCGACGGCTTCGGCCAGCGTTCGCTGATGCGCTTTGGCAAACTGGAAGTCAACCCTGCGCTGGCGGCCGACACTTTCCAGTTCAAGCCACCGCCGGGTGCCGACGTGAGCCGGCAGTAATCGTTTCAGCAGCCTTTACTTCCACCGCTCCGGCGGCAGCGTCAGGTATTGCGCCGTGCCATGGCCAAAAGACCAGTCCTCGCGCGTGTTTTCCACCAGCATCACCGTGGCATCACCGGGCAGCACATTGGCCTCGCTGGCCAGCAACTCCGTCAAGCGCGCATAGAACACCTTTTTCTGCGCGGTGGTCCGGCCGCTTGCCAAAAACACCTGGACCACCACGATGCCGTCGCTGCGCGCGCCGTCGAGATAGTCCGGGTTGTAGTCCAGGCGGTTGGGCGCATGTTCGGTAATGACCTGAAAGCGGTCGCGCTCGGGTGTATTCATGCACTCCACCAGCGCCTGGTGCACCGCGTGGCCGATGCCGGTGATTTCGTCTTCGGGGCGTCCCTGGATGATGTCGATGCGAACGAAGGGCATGGCCTTCTCCTTTCGGGGCAGGTTTGATCTCCTCCACAATATACCCACCCTTGCACGACGACCACGACCTCTTGCCGCCTTGAGCACCGCCGCCATCTCCCACCAGCCCCTGGCCGAACGCCTGCGTCCCAAGACCCTGGGCGAGGTCACGGGCCAACAGCACCTGCTCGGCGAGGGCATGGCGCTGCGCATCGCGTTCGAATCGGGCCAGCCGCATTCCTGCATCCTCTGGGGCCCGCCGGGCGTAGGCAAGACCACCATCGCGCGCCTGATGGCCGATGCATTCGACGCCCAGTTCATCACCATCAGTGCCGTGCTTGGCGGCGTGAAGGACATCCGCGAGGCAGTGGAGCAGGCGCAGATCGCGCAAGGCACGGCGCTGGAAAGCGCCTCTGGCGCCGGTGGCCGGCGAACCATCGTGTTTGTCGACGAAGTCCACCGCTTCAACAAGAGCCAGCAAGACGCTTTCCTGCCGCATGTGGAGTCGGGCTTGTTCACCTTCATCGGCGCCACGACCGAGAACCCGTCGTTCGAAGTCAACTCGGCTTTGCTGTCGCGTGCCGCGGTCTATGTGCTGCAACCACTGTCGGAAGAAGATTTGCAGCAGATCGTGGCCAAGGCCCTGGCGATTGGCGCGATCCCCGAGATCGAAGAAAGCGCGGCCAGGCGCCTGATCGCGTATGCCGATGGCGACGCGCGCCGTCTGCTCAATACGCTGGAGACGCTGGCAGTGGCCGCGCATAAGGAAAAGCGCGCGCAAATCGACGACGCCTGGCTGCTCAAGGTGCTGGGCGAACGCCTGCGTCGCTACGACAAGGGCGGCGAGCAGTTCTACGACACGATCTCGGCCCTGCACAAATCGGTGCGCGGCTCCGACCCCGATGCCGCGCTGTACTGGTTCGTGCGCATGCTCGACGGCGGCGCCGACCCACGCTACCTGGCACGCCGGCTGATCCGCATGGCCAGCGAAGACATCGGCCTCGCCGATCCGCGGGCGCTGCGCCTGGCGCTGGATGCGTCCGAAGTCTACGAACGGCTGGGTACGCCCGAAGGCGAACTGGCGCTGGCCGAATGCGTGATCTACCTGGCGGTGTGCCCGAAGTCCAACGCGGTGTACGCCGCATTCAACGAGGCCAAGGCCCTGGTGAAAAAGGACGGCACGCGGCCGGTACCGATGCACCTGCGCAATGCGCCGACCCAACTCATGAAGGAGCTGGACTACGGCAAGGGCTACCGGTATGCCCACGATGAAGAAGGCGGGTTCGCAGCTGGCGAACGCTATCTGCCGGACGGCATGGCAGCGCCTGGCTTCTACCGCCCGGTGGACCGCGGCCTGGAAATCAAGATTGCGCAAAAGCTGGCCGAGCTGCGCGCACGCAATACAGGCGCCGACGCGGGCAAGCCCTAGCTAAACCGGGATCCGGGTTGTCTCGAAGACTTCCTTCAGGCACACAAAGGTGCGAACCTGCCGCACCCCCGGCAGCCTGATCAGTTGTGCCCCGTGCAATTCGTTGAACGTGTCGATACCCTGGATGCGCAGCTTGACGAAGTAGTCAAATTCGCCGGTGACCAGTTGCACCTCAAGGCAGCCCGTCACATCCGCCACCGCCTTCTCGAAGGCGGCAAAAGAATCGGGTGTGGAGCGGTCCAGCACGACCCCGATGATCACCAGGCCGTTGTAGCCCAGCGCGCGCGGATCCACCAGCGCCACGGTTCGGCGAATGAACCCAAGCTGCTTGAGCCTGGCCACGCGACGAGAGCAGGCGGGCGGGCTGAGATTGGTTTTCTCGGCCAGGTCGATATTGGGTTGCGACGCGTCCTCCTGCAGCAGGCGCAGCAGTTTGCGGTCGATCCGGTCGAGCGTTGAATTTGCCGCTGGAGAAGTTTTCATTAGTTTCACAAAACAAGAAAAAATTGAAATGAATTACTGGAGACAGGAAAAATTAGACCAAATTGTCAGTTTATGTTGGTCAATATGCAATTCATTCCATCCTCGTGTCCATACGATCTAAGGTTCCAACAGGAGAATGTTTGATGCCAACAGAACTGAATTTGCAAAAGTTTCCGAAACACCAGCTGACTTTCGGCCCCAGCCCGATCCAGCCATTGCCGCGCCTGAGCGCGCATCTGGGCGGCAAGGTGGAGCTCTTTGCCAAGCGCGAGGACTGCAACAGCGGCCTGGCGTTCGGCGGGAACAAGACGCGCAAGCTCGAATACCTGATTCCTGAGGCGCTGGCCCAAGGGTGCGACACCCTGGTGTCCATCGGCGGCATCCAGTCCAACCAGACGCGCCAGGTCGCCGCGGTCGCTGCCCACCTGGGGCTCAAGTGCGTGCTGGTGCAGGAGAACTGGGTGAACTACTCCGACGCCGTTTACGACCGCGTCGGCAACATTGAGATGTCGCGCATTCTCGGCGCGGACGTGCGACTGGATGCGGCGGGCTTTGACATCGGCATTCGCCCCAGCTGGGAGCAAGCCATGGAAGACGTGCGCAAAGCCGGCGGCAAGCCGTTCCCGATTCCGGCCGGATGCTCCGAGCATCCGCTGGGTGGCCTGGGTTTTGTCGCCTTCGCCGAAGAGGTGCGCGCGCAGGAGGCCGAGCTCGGCTTCAGGTTCGACTACATCGTGGTCTGCTCGGTCACCGGCAGCACGCAGGCCGGTATGGTCGTCGGCTTCGCGGCGGACGGTCGCGCGGACCGGGTCATCGGCATCGATGCGTCCGCCAAGCCGGCGCAGACCAAGGCGCAGATTCTTCGGATTGCGCAGAACACCGCCAAATTGGTTGAACTGGGGCGCGAGATCACGGAAAAAGACGTCGTCCTCGATACCCGCTTCGGCGGGCCCGAATACGGGCTTCCGAACGAAGGAACGCTTGAGGCCATTCGCCTTTGCGCCCGCCAGGAGGGCATGTTGACCGACCCGGTGTATGAGGGTAAATCGATGCACGGCATGATCGAGATGGTCCGCCAGGGCGAGTTTGCGCCAGGCTCGAAGGTGCTCTATGCGCACCTGGGCGGCGTGCCCGCACTCAATGCCTATAGCTTCCTGTTCAGGAACGGTTGATCAGGCCGGATCGATGCCACGCGCGCATTGAACCCATGCCCCAGCATGAGGCGCGGCACCGATCCCGCTCGCCCCGTCCAGTGGTTTTTCTAATTGAAGCAAGCTTGTATTCAGAAACGCTAATGCACCCAAAAAGCCCCTGATACGCCCGTTGGTCGAGGGTAAACCCCGGAGAAACACCCGGTTTTGACCCATTCACCCTTGGCTACAATTCCCCCCACAAACCCGCCACCGGCTGAACACTGGCGGGTTTTTTGCTAGCTGACAGACGGGGCTCACAAGGCCGCACCGCGGATCCGACGCAAGGTCGGGCTTCGGCGGGTGTCATTTGGCGGATGGGCCGGTATCAAAACGGAGAATCAATTTTATGGAAATCTTGCTACAGCAGATCATCAATGGTCTGGTGCTCGGCAGCATGTACGCACTCGTGGCCTTGGGCTACACCATGGTGTACGGCATTATCAATCTGATCAATTTTGCGCATGGTGAAGTGCTGATGGTGGGCGCGCTCACCAGCTGGACCATCATCGGCCTGATGAAGGAATCCATGCCGGGCACGCCGGGCTGGATCGTCCTGTTCATCGCGCTCATCATTGCCTGTGTGGTCGCCGCGGCGCTGAACTTCGTGATCGAAAAGGTCGCCTACCGTCCGCTGCGCAACAGTCCCAAGCTGGCCCCCTTGATCACCGCCATCGGCATGTCCATCCTGCTGCAGACGCTGGCCATGATCATCTGGAAGCCCAACTACAAGCCGTATCCCACGCTCTTGCCCTCGACGCCGTTCGACGTCGCCGGCGCGGTGATCACACCCACTCAAATCCTGATCCTGGGCCTGACGGCGGTATCGCTTGCCGTTCTGATGTGGCTGGTGAACTACACGCGCCTGGGCCGCGCCATGCGTGCCACGGCCGAAAACCCGCGCGTTGCGGGCCTGATGGGCGTCAAGCCCGACATGGTGATCTCCGCCACCTTCATCATCGGCGCCATCCTGGCCACCATTGCCGGCGTGATGTATGCATCCAACTACGGCACCGTGCAGCACACTATGGGCTTCCTGCCCGGCCTGAAGGCCTTCACGGCGGCCGTTTTCGGCGGCATCGGAAACTTGGCGGGCGCGGTGGTCGGCGGCATCCTGCTGGGCCTCATCGAGTCCATCGGCTCGGGCTATATCGGCGTGCTCACCGGCGGCGTGCTGGGCAGCCACTACTCGGACATCTTTGCCTTCATCGTGCTGATCATCGTGCTCACGCTGCGGCCCTCCGGCCTGCTGGGTGAACGCGTGGCCGACCGCGCCTGATTCGGGAGAACAAGATGTTGAAACAACAAAACAGAACCACGGTCCTCATCGTCTCGGCGATTGCGCTCCTGATCCTGCCGCACATCCTTCAGTACTTCGGCAACGCCTGGGTGCGCATCGCCGACACGGCCTTGCTGTATGTACTGCTGGCCCTGGGCCTGAACATCGTGGTTGGCTATGCCGGCCTGCTGGACCTGGGCTTTGTCGCCTTCTTCGCCTTGGGTGCCTACATGTTCGGCCTGTTGGCGTCGCCTCACCTGACCGACACCTTCCCGGCAATTGCCGCCATGTTCCCCAACGGGCTGCACTCGCCGTTGTGGCTGGTCATTCCGCTGGGGGCGGGGCTTGCGGGCTTCTTCGGCATTCTGCTGGGGGCGCCTACCCTGAAGTTGCGTGGCGACTACCTTGCCATCGTGACCTTGGGCTTCGGCGAAATCATCCGCGTGTTCCTGAACAATCTGGACCACCCGATGAACATCACCAATGGGCCCAAGGGCCTGAACCAGATCGATTCGATCAAGTTCTTCGGCCTCAATCTGGGCAAGACGCTGAGCATAGGCGACTATGACATCAGCTCGGTGACGCTGTACTACTACCTGTTCCTTGCCTTGGTCGTGGTCAGCGTGATCGTCTGCCACCGGCTGGAACTCTCGCGCATCGGACGCGCCTGGATGGCCATTCGCGAAGACGAGATCGCGGCCAAGGCCATGGGCATCAACACCCGCAACATGAAGCTGCTGGCCTTCGGCATGGGCGCTACCTTCGGCGGCGTGGCGGGCGCGATGTTCGCGGCCTTCCAGGGTTTTGTCTCGCCCGAATCGTTCAGCCTGATGGAGTCGGTGATGATCGTCGCCATGGTCGTGCTGGGCGGCATCGGCCATTTGCCCGGCGTGATCCTGGGCGCCGTGCTGCTCGCATCATTGCCCGAGGTGCTGCGCTACGTGGCCGGCCCGCTGCAGGCCATGACCGACGGGCGGCTGGACTCCGCCATCCTGCGCCAGCTGCTGATCGCGCTGGCCATGATCATCGTCATGCTGATGCGCCCGCGCGGCCTGTGGCCGTCGCCCGAGCATGGCAAGTCCCTGCAGAACGCCAAGAAATAAGAGGGGCACGCTACATGACTCAAGCAAACAGAGACGTGGTGCTCAACGTCGCAGGCATTTCCAAGCGTTTTGGTGGCCTGCAGGCGCTTTCCGACGTAGGCATCACCATTGAACGCGGCCAGGTTTATGGCCTGATCGGCCCCAACGGCGCGGGCAAGACCACATTTTTCAACGTCATCACCGGCCTGTACACACCCGACAGCGGCAGCTTCGAACTCGCGGGCAAGCCCTACCAGCCCACCGCGGTGCACGAGGTGGCCAAGGCCGGCATCGCGCGCACCTTCCAGAACATTCGCCTGTTCTCGGAAATGACGGCGCTGGAGAACGTAATGGTCGGCCGCCATATCCGTACCAAATCAGGCCTTTTGGGCGCCATCTTTCGCACCCCCGGTTTCAAGCATGAGGAAGCCGCCATCGCCAAGCGTGCGCAGGAGCTGCTGGACTACGTGGGCATCGGCAAGTACACCGACTTCAAGGCTCGCACCTTGTCATACGGCGACCAGCGGCGCCTGGAGATCGCCCGCGCGCTGGCCACCGACCCGCAGCTCATCGCGCTGGACGAGCCGGCCGCCGGCATGAACGCCACCGAGAAGGTGATGTTGCGCGAGCTGATCGACCGCATCCGCAAGGACAACCGCACCATCCTCCTGATCGAGCACGACGTGAAGCTGGTCATGGGCCTGTGCGACCGCGTGACGGTGCTGGACTACGGCAAGCAGATTGCCGAAGGTACGCCGATGGACGTGCAGAAAAACGAAAAAGTGATCGAGGCCTACCTGGGTACGGGGGGACACTGACATGGCAAACACATTACTCAAGGTCAGCGGCTTGAAAGTCGCTTACGGCGGCATCCAGGCGGTCAAGGGCGTCGACTTCGAAGTGCGCGAGGGCGAACTGGTTTCGCTGATCGGCTCCAACGGCGCGGGCAAGACCACGACCATGAAGGCCATTACCGGCACGCTCACGATGACCGATGGCGACATCGAATACATGGGCAAGAGCATCAAGGGCCAGGGCCCCTGGGACCTGGTCAGGCAGGGCCTGGCCATGGTGCCCGAGGGCCGCGGCGTGTTCACCCGCATGACCATCACCGAGAACCTGCTGATGGGCGCCTACATCCGGACCGACAAGGCCGGTATCGCCGCGGACATCGACAAGGTGTTCACCATCTTCCCGCGCCTGAAGGAGCGCAAGGACCAGCTGGCCGGCACCATGTCCGGCGGCGAGCAGCAGATGCTGGCGATGGGCCGCGCGCTGATGAGCCGGCCCAAGGTGCTGCTGCTGGACGAGCCGTCGATGGGCCTTTCGCCGATCATGGTGGACAAGATCTTCGAAGTGGTGCGCGACGTTTACGCCCAGGGCGTGACCGTCCTGCTGGTGGAGCAGAACGCCAGCCGCGCGCTGGCCATTGCCAACCGCGGCTACGTGATGGAGTCGGGCATCGTCACCATGAGCGGCGACGCCAAGGAAATGCTCAACGATCCCAAGGTGCGGGCGGCCTACCTCGGCGAGTGATTCAGCGGCGCCGGTAGCCACAGGCGTGGCTATACTGGTACTCGATCTCCATTGCGAACAGGCTAGAGGCATGGATCTTTTGTCTCGTGAATCGGGTTCGGTGCGCATAGTGGCCCCGAAAGGGCGGCTGGACCATGCGCACGCCCAGGCTTTCCTGGCGGCACTGTCGCCACACCTGGCCGACTGCAAGGCCGGCGGCGTTGCGATCGTTCTCGATTTTTCCGAAGTGGTCTACATCAGCAGCGTGGGTTTGCGCGCGCTGATGGTGGCCGCCAAGCAGGTTACCGAGCAGAGCGGGCGCATCGCCATCGCGGTGCTGACGCCGGTGGTGGCCGAAGTGTTCCAGGTCAGCCATTTCAATCTTGTGTTTCGCATCTTCGATACGGTGCAGGCTGCCGTGGTGGACATGGCGCCATGAAGGTCAAGTTCTGGGGAACGCGCGGATCCATTCCGGTGTCGCTGACCACACAGGACGTGCGCAACAAGCTGCGTGCCGCGCTCGAAGGCGCCCGCGGCCGCAGCCTGGAAAGCCCTGCGCAGATCGACGCCTACATCGACGACCTGGGCTTTGATATCAGCGGCACCTTCGGCGGCCATTCCAGCTGCGTGCAGATCGACGGCGGCGGCGCCGAGCACATCATCCTGGACCTGGGCAGCGGGGTGCGGCCGCTCGGCGAATCGATGCTGCGACGCTTCGGGCCGGCAGAACCGCAGACCTACCATGTGTTCATGTCCCACTTCCACTGGGACCACATCATGGGCTTTCCATTCTTTACGCCGGTCTACATTCCGGGCAACCGCATCGTCATTCATACCTGCCATCCAGGCGCCGAAGCAGCCATGCGCCGGCAACAGGACGCACCCTCGTTTCCCGTGCTGTTCGACCAGCTCGCCGCCACCATCGAGTTCGATGTGATGCAGCCGGACACGACCTACTCCATTGCCGGCATGGCCGTGCGCGCGCATCTGCAGCACCATGCGGGCGATTCGTACGGCTGGCGCTTCGACCAGGGCGGAGTCGGCGTGGTGTACACCACCGACTCGGAACATCTGGTCGACGATGAGGCGCAGCGCGAAGGCTTCGTCGATTTTTTCTCGGGCGCTGACACGGTCATCTTCGACGCCATGTATTCGCTGGCCGATGCCATCTCCGTCAAGGCCGACTGGGGCCACTCGAGCAACATCATGGGCGTGGAACTGTGCCAGGCCGCCGGCGTGCGGCAACTGGTGATGTTCCACCACGAGCCCGCCTATGACGACGCGCGCATCGCCCGCGTGCTCGATGAAACGCGGCGCTTCGAGGAGATCACGCGCGAGGGCCGTGTGCTGCAGGTGTTGTCGGCTTGGGACGGCCTGGAGCTGACCCTGTGATCGCGGAATGACCCGACTCTGGGCCCTGCTCCAAGACGCCTTTTTGTTCTGGCGGGGGCGGGTAGCGGCGCTGCTGCTGCTGTTGTGCGTCGCGGTGGCGCTCTGGGCGAGCGACCCGGAGTTCGCGCACCTTCGCCCGGGCAGCGCGGCCGGCCCGGCGGTGCCGATGGTGTCCGTACCATTTGCCTCCGTGCGCCAGTGGCTTTTCGACAGCTACCAGCGGGTGTTCCCGCGCGAGCGCCGCCAGCAACCGGTGGTGGTCGTCGAAATCGATGAGAAGAGCCTTGAAGCGCAAGGCCAATGGCCCTGGCCGCGCAACCGGCTGGCGCAACTGGTGGACGCCATCGCGGCCCGGCAGCCTGCGGCCATCGGGCTGGACATCTACATGCCCGAGCCCGACGAAACCTCGCCCGACCGTGTCGCTCGCAATCTCGCACCGGGCCGCCCCGCGCAGCTGAACGCGCTGGCCGAGGCGCTCAAGCACCTGCCCAGCCATGACTACACGCTGGCGCAGTCTCTTGCGTCGGCACCCACGGTGCTGGGCGTGGCGGGCTTCGACTACCAGGCGCAGACCAGCAGCGAGGGCGTGGCGAGCGTCCCCCTGCGCGTGCAGGGCGGCGACCCGCGGCCCTGGCTGCGCCGCTATCCGCGCGTGCTGGCAAGCCTGCCCGAGCTGCAGCGCGCGGCGCGCGGCAAGGCCGTTCTGTCGGTATCCGGCGAAGATCCGGTCATCCGCCGTGTGCTGCTGGTGGCCGCGGTGGCCGAACTTGTGATGCCTTCGCTGGCCATGGAAATGCTGCGCGTGGCGTCCGCCAACCCCACGGTGGACCTGACCGTAGGGCCGCGTGGCATCGAGAGTCTGGGCGTCGGCGACTTTTCGGTAGCAACGCAAAGCACGGGCGACGTGTGGCTGCACTACGCACGCTATGCCGACGGATTCACACGCCGCATTTCCGCGGCGGACGTGCTGGCGGGCAAGGTACCCGATGGTCTGTTGACGCAGAAGCTGGTGCTGGTCGGGCTCACTGGCTCCGGCTTGAGCGACAGGCGGGTCACGGCCCTGCGCGAACTGGTGCCGGGAGTCGAAATCCAGGCGCAGGTGCTGGAGAGTTTCTTCGAAGGCCGCTTCCTGCTGAGACCCTGGTGGATGAAAGGTGCGGAGCTGGCCCTGCTGCTTTGCATCGGCGCGCTGATGATCTGGCTCGTGCCGCAGGCGCGGCGGCGCTTCGCCGGAGAGGACAGCGGCGAGCGGCGGCGCTGGGGCTGGGTGGTGATGGGGCTGTCGGCGTTGCTGCTGGCCTGCGGCTATGCCCTGTTTCGCGTGCAGGGTTGGTTATTCGATGCGGCGTCGCTTGTCGCCGGCCTGACCTGCCTGGCGGCCTGCCTGGCGTCAAGCTCCATTCTGGAGATCGAGCGAGACAACCTGCGCCTGGGTCGCGAGCGCGAGCGCTTGCGCGAGCAGGCCGCGCGCGTGGCCGGCGAGCTGGAGGCTGCACGGCGCATTCAGCTCGGTTCATTGCCCGACGCAAAAAAAGCCTTTCCCGGCGAGCAGCGGTTTCAGATCGCCACGCTGATGCAGCCGGCGCGCGAAGTGGGCGGCGACCTGTACGACTTCTTCCTGATCGACCAGCGCCGCCTGTGCTTCTTTGTCGGCGACGTGTCCGGCAAGGGCCTGCCGGCCAGCCTTTTCATGACCGTCACCAAGACGCTGACCCGAAGCATCGCGATGCACATGGCCGGCGGCCCGGAGTTGGTGGTGGCCGCGGCCAGCCACGACTTGTCGCGCGAAAACAGCGAGATGCTGTTTGTCACGCTGCTGCTGGGCGTGCTGGATCTTGAGACCGGCGAGTTGGAGCTGGTCAACGCCGGGCACGAAGCGCCATGGTGCATCAGGACCGGGGGTCGGGTCGAGCAATGGCCTGCGCCGCCCGAGGCAGGCGGCCCCCCGCTTTGCGTGATCGACGGCTTTGCCTACAAATCGCACCGCGCGCGGCTTGGCGCAGGCGACACCGTGTGCTTCATCACCGATGGCATCTCCGAGGCGATGGACAGCGCCGGCGCCTTCTATGGCAATGCGCGGCTGCGTGCCGTACTGGCCAGTCTGCCGCAGGGAGAAACGGTAGACGGGATCACTGAGCGCATTCGCGACGATGTGGCAGGCTTCGTTGGCCAGGCCGAGCCTTCCGACGATGTCGCGCTGGTGGTTCTGCGCTGGGGCAACGCAGGCCAGGGGCCAGCTAGCTAGCTAGCGCACGCTGATTTCGACCCGGCGATTCTTCTCTTCGGGCACTTCATCGGCCGTCGATACCAAGGGCTCGCGCTCACCACGGCCGGCGACATCCATGGACGTGGCCTGAATCCCCACCTCGACCAGCAGGTCGCGCAGGGTTTGCGCGCGCTGGCGTGAAAGCGCGTCGTTGAATTCGACAGTGCCGACCCGGTCGGTGTGGCCGATCACCGTGATCTCAGGCGCCGGATGCGCGGCCAAAAAGGCCTTCAGCTCTTCCAGCACCGGCCGCGAGCCGGCAACGAAATCCGTGGCCGAGCCCGATTCGAAATGAACCACGAACGACCGGGGGCGTGGCGGCAGGGCCTGCAGGCTGGCAGCGTAGCGCTCACGCAACGCTGCCTGTGCGTCGTCCTGGTTGGTGATGGCGCCGCGCTTGTCGATCAGGATGGTGGCATAGGGCGTGTTGAGCAGGCGCTCCTCGCGCGCGGTCTTGACCACCACCGCGCCGGTCTTGCCGTCGGCGTCGGGCAAAAGCACCACGCGTTCCTGGCCCGTGGTCGCGTTGTTTTGCGCGATGATGAAGGCCAGCAGCGCGGCCAGCGGCAGGACGGCTAAATCCACCTCAGTTCGCTCCGGCGCCGGCGTCGATGATGAACTCGGTGCCGCGCACGCCCAGCGTTGCCGCCGGCGTGGTGAAGCGCACATTCTCGGGCGACGTCTTGGCGATCTTGCCCGAGACCACCGAGAGCGTGCCGCGCTTCACGGCCGCGTCTATCGTTCCGGCGTGGGTGGTGCTGTCGAAGCTGAACTTATTGATGTCGACCATGGAATTCGGGCCCGCAGAGAGCAGGGTCAGGTCTCTGAGGGTGATGCCGACCGAGCCGTCGGCACCGGTCAGGATGCGGTCGTTGGCGTACACCTTGGTACCTACGGTAGCCGGCAGTTTCTGGCCGGCGCGCTGCAGGAAGGCACTGCCTTTGCTCACCTTCACGACCCCGGCTTCGTCGGCGGCCTGCACCGATGTTGCGAGCAACGCAAAGCCGAGCGCCATGCACAGTAAAAGTCGCTTGCGCATTTGATTGACTCCTCGATGGCTGTTCTAATCGGATACTGAGATGGCCGGCGAACCACTATACCGTTTTCCCGCGCAAATGGATGCGCTGCAGGAGGTGCTCACGCAGTTGGAGCACCTGGCCGGCAGCTTTGACTCCGCCACAGTGCTGCGTGCGCAGACGGTGGTCGAGGAGCTGTTCGTCAATAGCGTCACGCATGGCGGGCGCGAGAACGGCGCCGGCGTCGTGGTGGCATTTTCGGTCGCTGCCTGCGACGGCGAATTGCGCCTGCACTATGAAGACCAGTTCGCCCAGTTCGACCCGTTTCAAAACCTCGAAGCGATAGAGCAGAAAGCCCGGCAGCCGGTGGAGCGCCGCGCGGTCGGCGGCCTCGGCCGCCTGCTGGCTGGCCGCCTGGCCGACGAGGTGCGCTATGCGCGCCAGCGCGGGCGCAATTGCATCGACCTGCGCTTTATTCCGCGCCTGCCGCGGACTTGAAGCTCAACGCGCCTTGCCTTGCGCAAGGTCCATCACCAGTCGCGTAGCAAGGTACAGGCGCGGCTGGATGGAATCGGTCAGCACATACTCGGCGTTGCTCGAATGCGCACCGAAGCCTTGCAGGCCGAAGCGCTCGATTACAGGTGCCTTGGTCTCGAGTGCCGCAAAGGCCGCGTCGGTGCCGCCGCCTTCGGGCTCCGGGTCGACCACCAGCGCCTTGCCGATTTCCTTGTAGATGCCCTGCGCGTGCGCGGCCAGCGTGCGCGAGGCCGTAGTGGCTTCCAGCGGCGGACGGCGGTTCTCGATCTGTACGCTGACCTCGGACTCGGGCAGCAGCTTGTTCTTGATGCGTTCGTTCAACGTGGCTTCCAGGCCCGTCAGGTCGCTGACCTTGAGCAGCCGGATATCGGCCCAGGCCTGGGCACCCGGCGGAATCATGTTGCGCACCACGCCGGCCTTGGCCACGGTCCAGTTCACTTTCAGGCCGCGTTGCGGGGCCGACAGGTCGCGCAATTGCAGCAACTGGTGCGAGAGTTCGTACAGCGAGTTCACGCCGCGTTCGGGCGCACTGCCCGCGTGCGAGGCGCGGCCGCGCACATTGAGCGTGGCCAGCGCGATGCCCGAGGTGGCCAGCGAGAGTTTGTCGGACTCCACGCGCGAGGCCTCGAACGACATCACCGCATCGTGCTCGGCGCCCAGGCGCGCAATCAGCTTGCGCGAGCCGGGCGAGCTGATTTCTTCATCGCCATTGATCAACACGGTCAGCGTGCCGTAGTCGCGCACCTTGAGCGCCTGCAGCATGGCGACGGTGTGCAGGATCACGGCCACGCCCTGCTTGTCGTCGGCAATGCCCAGGCCATAGGCTTTGTTGCCCTCGACGCGCCAGGGCTGCTGCGCCAGCATGCCGGCCGGGTAGACCGTGTCCATGTGGGCCAGCAGCATGATGCGCCGCGTGCCGGTGCCCTTGAAGGTGACCTTGAGCGCGCGGCCGATCTTCTCGGGCGTGTCTTCCATCTTGTAGGTGTCGGCCGCGCTGGGCTCGATCAGTTCGACCTGGCCGCCCAATGCCTTGAAGCGCTCGCCCAGCAAGGTGGAGAGCTGGTGAAGTCCGGCCTCGTTGGTGCTGCCGGTCTCGATCTCGACAATGGTCTTCAGCGTTTCCAGCAGCTTGGGCTTCTCGCTCGCGGCCAGTTCCCAGACCGGGGCCACTGGTTGGGCTGCGGCAAGCGAGGCAAAGGCCAGTGCGGCGGCGCCGGCCAGCATGCGCAGGCCACGGAGGTGGAAAAAGGGTAGATTATTCATGGCGCCAGTCTACCGCTGGGCGTCGCTTGCGACGCCACCCACTGGGTGAAGGCGGCGACGATCGGGTCCTTGCTCTTGTGTTCCGGCACGAAGACGGCATAGGTCTGGCTGGCGGCCAGCACGTGCGGATGCGCGAGCACGAGTTCGCCGCCGCGCAATTCGCGCTCGACGTAAAAGCGTGGCACCAGGCCGATGCCGGCGCCGCCGCGCACGGCCTCCACCAGCATCGAGAACAGGTCAAAGCGGTGCCCGGCCAGCGGCTTGGGCGGCGCACGCGCGACGCTGGCCTGCTCGAACCAGTCCTGCCAGGCCGTAAGCCGTGAAGTCAAGTGCAGCAGCGGTACCGAGCGGAAGTCGCCGCTTTTGATGCGCCGCGAAAAGCCGGTGCCGGGTGCGCAAACGGCCACGCATTCTTCCTGCATCAGCGGCTGCATCCGGGCGCCGGGCCAGACGGCGTTGCTGTAGTGGATGGCCGCGTCATAGTGCGGGTCGGCCATGTAGAGGTTGTTGGGAAACACCTTGACATGCAGGTTGATCCGCGGATGCAGGGCGAGGAAGTCCGCGAGGCGTGGCATCAGCCAGCGCTCGGCGAAGACCGGCACCGCGCCGATCAGCAGCGAGGATTCGTCTTCGCGGCGCGCCATGAGTTCCAGCGCGTGGCTCTCCAGGCGCAGCAGGTCGTCGTCCACTTTTTCCCGGTAGTAGCGGCCCGCCTCGGTCAGCGCGATGCCGCGCGGCGAGCGCTGGAACAGCTTCACGCCCAGCTGGTCTTCCAGCTTGCGCAACTGCTGGCTGAGCGCGCTGTGCGTGAGGCACAGCTCTTCCGCGGCCAGGCTCACGCTCTGGTGCCGCGCGACGGCGCTGAAAACCTGCAGGCTGCGGGTCGAGGGGAGCTGGCGGGACATGCTGCGTGCGCGGGGCGTTGTTAGAAAAACTGGGTCGGTTGCCAGAATATCAGCGTGCGGTCGGCGGCGAGGCTTGCAAGAATCACCGGTCCCCACTCAAGAGTCCGTCCTCATGCATCCTGTCGCCTGCAAATCCCCTGCGTTGATCCCTTCAGCATTCTCCTTCACCCGTGTTGCGCGACCGCTGCGCCTTGCCGCCGTTGCCCTTGCCGCGGCCTTGGCCGCAGGTGGCGCCGGCGCGCAGATGTTCAAGGCCGGGCCGGTCGCGCCCGCGGTCGACCAGGCCGTGGCCAAGCTGCTTGCGGCAGCACCGGTCAAGCGCGTGATGGAGGACCTCAAGGCCGACCATGAGCGCTCGCTGGTGGACCTCAAGCTGCTGACCGAGATTCCGGCGCCGCCGTTCAAGGAGAAGGCCCGCGCCGAGGCTTTTCTCGCCCGCATGAAGGCACTGGGCCTGCCGGATGCCACGATCGATGCCGAAGGCAACGTGATCGGCATCCGCAAGGGCACGGGCAAAGGACCCAAGCTGCTGATCTCGGCGCACCTGGACACGGTGTTCCCCGAAGGCACCGACGTTGGCATCAAGGTGCGCGACGGCAAGTGGTACGCGCCGGGCATTTCCGACGACACGCGCGGGCTGGCGGTGCTGCTGTCCTGGCTCAAGGTGCTCAACGACAACCAGCTGGCGACCGTGGCTGACCTGGTGTTCGTCGGCAATGTCGGTGAGGAGGAGCTGGGCGACTTGCGCGGCATCAAGGCGCTGTTTCGCGACCACCCCGACATCGACGGCATGGTCGGCCTGGAACCCGGCCTGGGCAACACCATCACCACGCAGGGGGTGGGCAGCCACCGCTACGAGGTGAGCTTCCAGGGCCCGGGCGGGCACAGCTTCGTGGCGTTTGGCCTGGTGCCCAGCGCCATCCATGCGATGGGCCGCGCCATCGCCAGGATCGGCGATATCCGCCCGTCCGCCAATCCCAAGACCACGTTCACCGTGGGTACCGTCGGCGGGGGGACCTCGGTCAACACCATTGCGCCCGATGCGCGCATGGCCATCGACATCCGCTCCAACGGCATGTCGCAGCTGCTGGAGACGGAAAAACAGATCATGGCTGCGATCGCGCAAGGCGTCGCCGACGAGAACAAGCGCTGGGATACCGACAAGATCAGCTTCAGCACCAAACTGATTGGCGACCGCCCGGCCGGCATGACCGCGCCCGACGCGTTGATCGTGCAGGTCGCCGTGCGCGCCACCACCGGCTTGGGCAAGTCCACGCCGAGCCTGATCAGCAACAGCACCGACGCCAACATGGCGATGGCGCTGGGCATTCCTGCCGTCATCATGGGCAACGGCGGCGAGGCGGGCGGCTGGCACACGCGCAACGAGTGGTTCGACCCGCGCAACGCCTGGGAGGGTGCCCAGATTTCGCTGGCCGCCGTGCTGGCGCTGGCCGGCGTCAAGGACGTGAGCGAACCGCTGCTGGAGAAGCGGCCGCGCAAGTGACGGTCAGTCCACCTTGGCGCCGCTGGCCTTGACGATCTTTTCGTACTTGGCCAGCTCGCTCTTCATGAAGCTGCCGAACTCCTCCGGCGTGGTCGGCACCGGTTCGGCCATCAGGCCGGCGAAGCGGGTCCTGGTCTCCGGCGATTGAAGTGCGGCCACAAACGCCTGGTTGAGCCTGGCCACCACGTCTTTCGGCGTGGCGGCCGGTGCCACCAGGCCCCACCAGGTGTCGATGGAGAAGCCCTTGAGGGTGTCGGCCACCGGCGGAATTTCCGGCAACGCGCTGGAGCGGCCCAAGGTCGTGACGGCGATTGCCTTGAGTTTGCCCGAGCGGATGTTGGGTGCGGCAGTGGCGAGGTTGTCGAAGTTGAAATCGACCTGGCCCGAGAGCAGCGCCAGCTGCGCCGGGTTGCCGCCGTTGTAGGGGATGTGCACCGCGAAGATGCCGGCATCGCGCTTGAACATCTCGCCGGCCAGATGGCCCGCGCTGCCATTGCCGCCGCTGCCGTAGTTGAGCCTGGCCGGGTTGGCCCTGGCATAGGCGATGAGCTCCTTGAGCGTGCCGATCTTCAGGCGCGCGGCGGTATCGGCATTCATCACCAGCACGTTGGGCACGCGCAGCATCTGCGTGATCGGCGCGAAATCCTTGGCCGCGTCATAGGGCATCTTGCTGAATAGCCAGGGGTTGATGGCGTGCGTGGCAACCGCCGAGATGCCGATGGTCAGGCCGTCTGGTGCCGCCTTGGCCACCGCATCGGCGCCGATGTTGCCGCCGCCGCCGGGCCGGTTCTCGATGATCACCGTGCCCAGGGTGTCCTTGACCCGCTCGGCCATGAGCCGCGCCGTCACATCGATCGGGCCGCCAGGGGCATAGGGCACGATCAACCGGATCGGCCGTGCCTGGGACCAGCTCAGGGAGGAAGAAAAGCCAAGCGGCGCGGCCGCGGCACAAAGGAGGAGGTGTCTGCGTTTCATGCCGCCATTGTGCAAAAGATCGCGTGGCGTGGCGCGGTGCACAATGGATTTTTTGCGCGATGCGTCGGCTGGCTCCGGGGCTGCGGCGTTGCAGGCCAGGGAGCAGGTCCTCCTTCGCTTTCTCACCATCAGGATCACCACCAGGAGTTTTAATGAAACCGTACACCCTGATCGCCACCCTCGTTCTCGGCCTCGCCGGCCATGCCTTTGCACAGGCCCCCAGCGACCCGACCGCTACACCGCGCGTCGACAAGCGCCAGGCCCGACAGCAACAGCGCATTGACCAGGGCGTGGCCTCCGGCCAGTTGACGCCGAAGGAAGCCGCACGGCTGGAAAGCCGCCAGGCCAAGATCCAGCAAGACGAAGCGGCCGCCAAGGCCGATGGCAAGGTGACGGGCGCCGAGCGTCGTCAACTGAAGCGCGAGCAAAACCAGGCCAACCGCGCCACCTACCGGCAAAAGCACGACCGCCAGAAGACGGCTCCGGCTTCCTGAGAGCCTTACGCCTCTTTGCCGTGCTTGTCCTGCTCGGAGGTGAATGCGTCGGCGTGGAATTCGTCCGGCGGCAAGCCGCCCACCGCGCTGTACTCGGCGCGCGCTGAATCCACGACGATGGGTGCGCCGCAGGCGTAGACCTGGTGGCCCGAGAGGTCCGGAAAATCTTCCAGGACGCACCGGTGGACGAAGCCGGTGCGGCCGGTCCAGTTGTCTTCGGGAATCGCATTGGAGATCACCGGCACGTATTTCAGGTTCGGCATCTCGGTCAGCTTGGTCTGCACCCAGTCATCCAGGTAGAGATCGCCGGGGCGCCGGCCGCCCCAGTACAGCGTGGCCGGCTGCGTCAAGCCCAGGCTCTGCATGTGCTCGATGACGGCCTTGATCGGCGCGAAGCCGGTGCCCGAGGCCAGGAGGATGATCGGCTTGGTCGATTCTTCGCGCAGGAAGAAACTGCCGTAGGGGCCTTCGACGCGCAGGATTTCCTTTTCCTTCATGGCGCTGAAGACATGGTCGGTGAACTTGCCGCCGGGCATGTGGCGCACATGCAGCTCGATCACGGGGCCGATCGGCGGCATACTGTCGGCGCGCACGGCCAGGTGCGGCGCGGTGGCCATCGAGTAGCTGCGCCGCGCGCCATCGCGCAGGATGAATTCGATGTACTGGCCGGCGTGGTAGCGCATGGTGTCATTGGCTGGTAGCTGCAGCTTGATCACCATCACGTCCTGCGAGCGCTTTTCCAGCGAGATCACGCGCGAGGGCATTTTCTTGATCGGGAAGGCGCTTTCGTCCGTGACCTGGCGCGATTCCAGGATGACATCGGTCTGCGGCACGGCGCAGCACGTCAGGATGAAGCCCTGGGCGAACTCCTCCGCACTCAGGGCCTTGGCCTGGTGCACGCCGTGGACGACAGTGCCTTCCAGCTTCTTGCATTTGCAGGAGCCACAAGCGCCGTCCTTGCACCCATAGGGCAGGCCGATGCCCTGCCGGATGCCGGCAGCGAGGATGGCTTCCTCGGGATTGACGGCGAAGGTCCGGCCGCTGGGCTGCACAGTGATATTGAACGTCATCTTTTCGGTATCCTCTGGGGCTCGCTTTTTCCTGAACCCCCGATTTTGCCCTCAAACCAGAATCCTCTCGGCGCGCTGCCCGCGCGCTTTCGGCGCGAGCGCGTCCTGATCGTCGGTTGCGGCGACATCGGGCTGCGCGTGGCGCGTCTCCTGCCCGGGCGCCTGAAGCTGCTCGCATTGACCTCCACGCCGGCGCGCGCACCCGTATTGCGTGCCTGCGGCATCACGCCGCTGCAGGGCGACCTGGACCGGCCCGCCACCTTGCGCCGCCTCTCCGCGCTCGCCACCCGCGTGGTGCACCTGGCACCGCCGCCGACCGACGAACCCAGCCAGTGGTGGCGCGACCTGCGCACCCAGGCCTTGCTGAACGCATTGCGCCTGCGCTTGCCGCCAGCGGCGCTGGTGTATGGCTCGACCAGCGGCGTCTACGGCGACTGCCAAGGCGAGCTCGTGACGGAGGCCAGAACGCCGCGCGGCCAGACGCCGCGCGCCCAGCGCCGCATGGACGCGGAACGGCAGGTGCGCCATTTCGGCCGCAGCGCGCGCGTGCGCTCCAGCATCCTGCGCATTCCCGGCATCTATGCGAATGACCGTGAAGGCGGCACACCACGCGCGCGCCTGCTGAAACGGACGCCGGTGCTGGAGGCGGCCGACGACGTCTACACCAACCACATCCATGCCGATGACCTGGCGCGCGCCTGCGTCGCCGCCCTGTGGCGCGCGCGGCCCCAGCGCGTCTACAACGTGAACGACGACACGCAGCTGAAGATGGGCGACTACTTCGACCTGGCGGCCGATCTGTATGGACTGGCGCGCCCGCCGCGTGTGCCGCGCAGCACCGCGCGCGATGAACTTCCGCTGGTGCTCCTGAGCTTCATGAGCGAGTCGCGGCGCATGGACAACCGGCGCATGAAGCAGGAGTTGCGGCTGCGGCTGCGCTACCCGCTGGTGAACGCCGGCTTGCTCAAATCCCCGTCGGTTTCATCAAGGTAGTCATCCGGTCAACGCCCTTGAGCGTGATGTTCCTGATGTCCGCCCCCTGTAACACGGTGAGCTTGATCTCGTCGTCCGGGTTGGTGTGCTCCCACAGCTTCTTGTAGAAGCTCTCGAGCGTTGCCACCTTGGCGCCATCGACGGCGAGCACGACGTCGCCCGGCTGCAGGCCGGCCAGCTGCGCAGGGCTCTCGCGGTTCACACGCACGATCTGCACCCGGCCGCCTTGCTCGCTGGAGCTCAAGCCCAGCCATGGCCGCCGGCTTTTCTTGCTGGTCCCGGTTTGCTTCATCTCGGCCAGGATGGGTTGGAGCAAGTCGACCGGCACGAACATGTTGCCCGGCAGTCGGCGGTTGTCGCCCAGGGCATCCATGACGAACAGGCTGCCGATGCCAACCAGCTCGCCCTTCTGGTTGAACAAGGGTGCGCCGCTGTGGTTGCCGATGGGCGGGCTGGTGAACAGCGCCGCTTCGATGTGGTATTCCCAGTAGCCCGAAAACGCCCGCTTGCTGACCAGTTGCGTCATGGTCACATCGCCGTCTTCGCCGCCGGTGGCGACCATCACGGGTTCGCCCGTCTCCAGGCTCTTGTGGCTACCCATTGCCACCGGCTTGACGCCGCGCAGCGGCACCAGCGGCTTGACGATGCCGAAGCCGGTGGCCTGGTCGTAGGCGACCGCCTTGGCCGGCAGTGTCCGGTTGTCCTGGGTAACGACCTGAATGGTTTCGGCCTCGAGCATCAAGTAGCCGATGGTCAGGACCAGGCTGTCGGGGCCGATCACCACGCCTGATCCGCGGCGATGCTGGCCCAGGGTCTCGGCCGATCGCGCGCCATCGGCCGCGGTGACCTGTATGCCCACGACGGCGGCGTTGGCCCTTGAGAGCGCGTCGATCATGGTCTGCGCAGCGGCGGGTGGGGGTGGAGCCCCTTGCGCCAGATGGCAGGCCAGCAGCGCGGCCGTCGCAAAAAGAGCCTGGAACCTGGGCAGGGCACGCATGATGGACTCCTTGACCCGTGGGGAATGCCACAGTCAAAGAATGCGCTTGAATCAATGGCGGCGCAAGCAAAGGGGCATGGTCTTGCGGACTTTTTTCACGTTCCCCGCCCTTGCGCGGGCCTACCAGCTCAAGGGGTTCAAGCGGTAGAACTGGCTGAGCTGGCGGTACAGGTCCGGATGCTCCTCGGCCATGTGCCCCGGGCGCTCGAAAAACACTTCCGAAGCCACCGCGAAGAACTCCGCGGCGTTGGTTGCACCATAGTGGTTCAGCAGCGAGGGGTGCAGCTGGTTTGCCTGTGCCTGCAGCGTTTCGAATTCCGTCGCCAGGGTGCGCGCCCACTCGCGGTAACTTTGCCCGGGTGCCAGGATCGGTGCGCCATTGGCCTGGCCATTTTCCTGGTCGAGCTGGTGCGCGAATTCATGGATCACCACGTTCTGTCCATCATCCGCAATGCCGGCGCCTTCCAGCGTGTCTTCCCAGGAGAGGATCACCTGGCCCTGCGACCAGGACTCGCCGGAGAGAACCTGGCGCTGCTCCTGCAGCACGCCAATGCCATCGGTATGCACCTTGTTGACGACGAAGGCGCCCGGGTAGACCAGAATCTGCCGCAGCCTGGGGTAGTAGTCCGATTGGCGATTCAGGATCAGCAGGCAGGCCTGTGCCGCGATGGTGACGCGCATCTCGTCGCTCACCGTGAGGCCGGCGCAGCCAATGAAAGGCTTTTCGGCGATGAAGACCTGGATGTGCTTTTTCAGCTGCAACTGCAAGTCGGCGGGCAGCCGGCGAAAGTAGGGCATGCGCTGCTGCAGGATCGCGCGCCACTGCGCGGGAAAGGGCTGCTGGCGGATCTTCTTGCGCCGGTATTCGACAAGCCATGGGCGGCCCAGGAACCAGCCCAGGAGCAGCAGGGCCAGAACGGAGAGGATGAGGGCTGGCATGCAATCACATCTGGTGCGGTTGGTGGGCAATTTCAATGTGCGCCGCAGAAAAAGTTCATCGGCATGGATTGCGAGGATGATGTGGCCTTCCAACGCAAAGCAGGAGATCAGAAAAATGCGAATCGCGATCATCGGCGCCGGCGGCCTGGGCGGCTATTTCGGCGCAAGGCTGCAAGCCGCCGGGAGCGACGTGACGTTCGTGGCCAGGGGCGCCCATCTGGCGGCCATTCGCGAACAGGGATTGCGCATCAAGAGCGCCCTGGGCGACCTTCATCTGGCCAAGGTGATGGCGACCAGCGATCCGTCTGAAGTGGGCACTGTGGACATGGTCCTGGTTTGCGTCAAGCTCTGGGATACCGAGGCCGTGGCGCAGCAGCTCAAGTCCCTGATCGGGCCCGAGACGGGCGTCGTCTCGTTCCAGAACGGCGTCGAGAAGGACGAAATCCTGGTCAAGGCCCTGGGCGCCAAAGCAGTGCTGGGCGGCATCTGCTATATCGCGGCGACGATCGCGCAGCCCGGTGTAATCCAGCACGTCGGAACGCTGCAAAAACTCGTCTTCGGCGAACGGGACGGAACGACCAGCAGCCGCGCCACGCAATTCCTGGCCGAATGCCAGAAGGCCGGAATCGACAGCGCGCTCAGCACCGACATCCGCCGCCTGACCTGGGAAAAGTTTGCCATCCTGGTCGGCCTGTCGGGAACGACCACCGCCACCCGCCTGCCGATCGGGCCGATTCGAAGCAACGAGAAAACCCGGGCCTTTCTCTACGACGTGATCAACGAGGTGGTGCTGGTCGGCCGCGCCGCGGGTGTGGAGCTGCCGGCAGACTATGCCGCCGACAGGCTCCGCTTCGTGGACACGCTTCCCGCCGAAATGACCTCATCCATGCACGGCGATCTGAAGCGCGGCAACCGCCTGGAGCTGCCCTGGCTGAGCGGTGCCGTGGTGCAGATGGGCAAGCAGCTCGGCGTACCCACCCCGGCCAACCGCGCCATTGCCGATTTGCTGGAGCTGCATGTGAACGGGGCCTAAGTCGCTATGCAGACACGCCGCTTGCCAGCCGATTTCGCTCTGTACATGGCGTGGTCCGCCTTTCGCAGCAGCGTATCCACGTCGGTTGCCGTGCTCGGAAAATGCGTGACACCGATACTGGCGGACACCTCGGCCTGAAACTCACCCAGGACATAGGGTTGCGAGATCAGTTCCACCAACCGGGTGGCGAAGACGCGTGAATGCTCCAGATCCGAATGGATCAAGGCCACGGCGAACTCGTCACCGCCAAGCCGTGAAGAAATGTCCGATCCACGGCAGGCCCCGGCGATGCGCTTGGATACCTCACGCAGGAGCTGGTCTCCGGCAGCGTGGCCGAACGTGTCGTTCACCGCCTTGAAGCCATCCAGGTCGATGAAGAGAATGCAAAGCTCTGCCTTGTTGCGTTGGCACAGCGCCAACTGCTGGGTGATCGAGTGATGAAAAAGCGTCCGATTCGGCAGGCCGGTGAGTCCGTCGTGATGGGCGTCGTACTGCGACTGCCGAAACGACGCCGACGCCTGGAGCAGCGCCTGGCGCATCGCGTTCGCCTCCTTGAAGTGCAACGGCGGAATCTCCAGTCGTGCGCCGGACGCCAACTCGATTGCCGGATGCGTCAGCGCGGTGATGGACCTTGCCACGCGCCCGCCAATGAGCCAGGCCAGCCACAGGCCTATGCCGAGTGCACCGACGGTGGCAAGGACCAGCCGGAACAAAGTCTGGTGTAGCCCAGCGGTCAGTTCAGTCTTGGGAATGCCCACCGCGGCGCCCCAGTGGGAAACCGGCGACTTGCTGAAGGCCGTCAATACCGGTACGTCATCCAGCGTGACGGATTCGAAACTGCCCTCGTTTGAAACGCGCATGCGCGCCAGCAAATCCGGCGAGACCGGCTTGCCAAGATACTTCTCGATCTCGTGCGAGCGCGCCACGATGCTGCCCGTGCTGTCCGTAATGACGACTCGCCACGTCGCGGGCAGTCCATGCGCTTGCAGCAACGCCATGAGCTGCTGGGACGTGAATGTCGCGTTGAGCGAGTAGGCAATCGAGTTCTCAAGCTTCACTGGAACGCCGATGGTGTAGATACGGCGGTTGGCGATCGGACCCATGAACAGATCGGAAACGCCGGGTTTGCCAGTTTCCAGAATCCGCCGCAGGAGCGACGGGTCCGCAACCTTCGGAAGCGGGTCGCCATACGGGAGGCGCGTCGATAGAAGAATCTGCCCGGTCCTGTCCATGACCAGAATGCTGTCCGCACGCACATTCGCGAGCGCATCCACCGCGCGTCGGTGAAAGCCCGCCAGGTCGCCCGTGGCCAGGCGATGCGACGTACTGAGCGCCAGCAACGCAGATTGGGTTGCGGCAATTTCCCGATCGACTGCCGAGACAATGCTGTGCGCCTGGCTGAGGGTGTTTTTGGAAAGCTGACGCTGCTCGCGTTCGTAGTAGTTGACGACCAGCAGCGCAGCCACCAGGGCGATCGGCAGAACGCACGCGATGACGAGTACAGCGAGGGTCGCACGAATGCCGGGGGCGCCATTGATCCAGACGACAAACGGACGCCGCGGCACTGTGCCTTGTATCGTATTTGACGGCTCCATGCGTGGTTCTGTATTGTTGTGCACGTATCGGCAATCAGCATCAAGCGCCTGCGCCTACTCCCTTGATTCGACCCGGGAAGAGGCGAATGCTGGTCGTATCGTACTCCCGCTGTTGGGACGCGGTATTTCTCTTGGCAGCGAGCGGGGCCGCACGGCTGGTTCATGCCCGGAGCAAGCGTCACTCTTCGAGGAACAAGTCCGCCACTGTGCAGCGGAGCCACTGGTTGGCCGGGTCCTGCTGGTAGCGCTCATGCCAGTGTTGCTTGATGGAGAACGATGGGAACTTGAAGGGCGGAGGCAATGCTTTCACCTTTGCGATTCGCACCAGCATTTGAGCGACCCGCTCGGGTACGGTCGCTATAAGATCGGTATTCGCCAACAGGTTGCCCACGCCCGGCAAGGTAGGAAGGGATAAGGCCACCCTTCTCGCCACGCGCTGTCGCGCGAGGGCCTGCTCGACCAATTCATGGCCAGTACCCGGTGCTGTGATGACCACGTGCTTTTCACGCTTGAACAGACTCTCGGTCAGGCGTTGCCCGATTCGCGGGTGATCGCGCCGGACAACGCAGGCGAACGTCTGGTCGAACAGTTTTTGCTGGTAGAAGCCCGCCTCCAGTTCCGGCATGAATCCGACTGCCAGGTCGGCATCTCCCGACTCCAGCAGTTTCGGCGTTTCCGAAGTGATGCGAAGTACGTCGACCCGAACGTCGGGTGCCAGCTTGCCTACCTTGTTGATGAGCGACGGCAGGAATTCCAGATGGCTGATGTCCGTCATTGCAATGTGGAAGTTCCTAGAAGAAGAAGCTGGATCGAACACCACCTGCTGCTGCGTCGCGACCCGAAGAAGTTCAAGGGCCTGGCGCAGCGGCTGCACCAGAGCTACCGCATGCGGCGTGGGCATCATGCCGCTGCCCGTCCGCACGAACAGAGGGTCGTTGAACTGCCGGCGCAGCCGCGCAAGCGCCAGGCTGACCGAGGTTTGCGCAAGCTCGAGATTCTCTCCAGCGCGCGAAACGCTGCGCGTCTTGTAGATCTCATCAAAGACAGCCAGAAGCTTCATGTCCATTATTACGTTTCCCGTTAGCAAATATTAGTAGTAGTGCATCGACGTAATGATGCTCCGTTGCTAGATTTGGGGCAACTCATCTCTGGAGACACCATGAACTTCCGTAGAGCCATTCTGGTGCTGGCAAGCGCCGCATTGACCACCGCAGCACCCATTGCCTCGGCGCAAGCCTGGCCCAAGGGCCCGGTGCGGGTTGTCGTGCCTTTTGACGCCGGTTCAACGCCCGACCAGGTCGCGCGCGTCGTCTCGGATAGGTTGGCAGCGCGCCTGGGCCAGCCCCTGGTGGTCGAGAACAAGAGCGGTGCCGCCGGGAATATTGGCACCGATGCCGTGGCGAAGGCGACACCTGATGGGCAGACCATCGGCGTGAGCATCGCTGGCCCGTTGGCAGTCAACCCGCTGCTTTTCAAGAGAATGCCCTACGACCCTGCGCGTGATCTTGAGATGCTGACCGTGGCTGTCTCCCAGCCCTCGGTGCTTGTCGTCGCCTTCAAGCATTCAGTCAGCAGCCCGAAGGAGTTGCTCAACCTCATGAAAGGCAGTCGGCCCAGTCTCAGCTTCGCGTCGATTGGCGCCGGATCCGTTTCACACCTCGCCATGGAAACGCTTGCCGCCGGAACCGGGGCTGATGTGGTCCATGTGCCTTATCGAGGCTCGGGTGCCGCGGTGACAGCAGTGCTGTCGGGCGAAGTCGACATGGCCTTGCTGCCGGCGGCGGCCGTCATGCCGCACGTGAAAGCTGGAAAGATGCGTGCCTTGGCCGTGGCTTCGGCCAAGCGCTCTGCTTCGCTCCCGGACTTGCCGACTTTGGCCGAGAGCGGGCTTCCGGACGTCCAGGCCGATGCATGGATCGGCTTCATCGCGCCCGCGAAAACGCCGGCGGCGATCGTGAACAAGCTGCACGAGCAGATCACCCAGGTCCTGGCCGAGCCCGCCGTCAAGGACAAGCTGCGCTCCCAGTACATGGATGTCGTTGGCAACACGCCGACCGAGTTCCGCGCATTGTTGGCGGCAGATATGACGCGCTGGAAGCCCGTGATCCAGAAGCACAACATCCAGTTGGACTGAGCCCAGGAGAATTTTCATGACCTCTATGACCCTCAATATGACTGATATTGCAGAGCCTGCCCGCGCCGTTCCACTTTTCGGAGAATTCGATGTTGTCGTGCTCGGAGGTGGGCCGGCTGGCATCGCCGCAGCGAGTGCCGCGGCCCGCAATGGCGCAAGCGTCCTGCTGGCCGAGCGCTATGGATTCCTGGGAGGCATGGGAACAGCGGCTGGGGTGACCAATTTCTGCGGTTTGCACGCGAACGTGTTCGGCGACATTCGCCAGGTCGTCCATGGCGTCGCTACGGACCTGCTTGAGCGGATGCGCGCCTTGGACGGCCTGAGCGAACCGCACCTGATCATGCGAAAGACGTTGGCGCAGGCCTACGACATGTCGGCGTTCAAGTGCGCGGCGGACGGGCTGCTCGTCTCCGACGGCGTTCAGTTGCTGTTTCACGCGCTGGCCGCCGGCATCGTCAAGACCGAAGGCGGCACTATCGACGCCGTCCTGCTCGAGACCAAGTCCGGCCGCGTGGCAGTGCGTGGGCGAACTTTCATTGACTGTTCGGGCGATGCGGATCTGGCGCACTGGGCTGGCGTGCCCACGGAGAAGGGTGACGAGTCCGGCCACATGCTGTATCCGACCTTGATGTTCCGGGTAGGCGAGGTGGATGCGCCGCGCGCAGGCGAAGCGTGGACGACGATTCCCAAGCTGATGGATGAGGTAGAGGCGTCTGGCGAATTCTCATTTCCGCGGCGCGGCGCCATCGTGCGGCCGATGAAGCGGGCCTATGAATGGCGCGTCAATGTGACTCAGCTCAAAAAACCGGACGGTTCCGCCACGGACGGTACTGACGCACGCTCCTTGAGCGAGGGCGAGATCGAGGGACGTCGACAGATCGTTGATTACATACGCTTCCTGCGCGAGAAGGTGCCGGGCTTCGAGAACGCCTATGCGTTGGACATCGCGCCGCAACTCGGCATCCGCGAAACACGCCGCCTGGTCGGCGAATACATGCTGACCGCTGAAGACGTTCTTCAGTGCGCGGATTTCGACGACAGCATCGGAGTTAACGGCTGGCCGCTCGAAAAGCATGTCGCCGGTGATGTGCAGTGGATGTGGCCTCCGATTCCCGACTGTCGCGGCTACAACCAGCTGCCGTACCGCATGCTGTTGCCGCGCCGCTCAAGTGCAAACGGTGTGGAAAACCTGCTCGTTGCCGGACGCTGCGCTTCCATGACGCACGACGGCCAGTCAGCGGCCCGCGTGACTGGCGCCTGCTTCGTCATGGGTCAGGCCGCCGGCACTGCTGCGGCGCTGGCATTGCAAGCCGATTGCTCCCTGTTCGACCTGGACATCAAGAACCTGCAGGACCGGCTGCTCCAGCAAGGTGCCTTTCTTGGCGGGAGTGAGCGGCCATGACAGTTCAGCAAACGATCCTCATCGCCGGCGGCGGCATCGGCGGCATTGCCGCGGCCCTGGCGCTCACTCGACGCGGCTTTGCCGTGAAGGTGCTCGAGCAGGCGCCCGCCCTCGGCGAAATCGGCGCGGGCATCCAACTGGGCCCCAATGCGTTCGCGGCCTTCGATGCGCTGGGCATCGGCCCCCAGGCGCGTGGCCGTGCGGTCTATGTCGACGAGATGGTCATGCATGACGCGCTCGACGAAACGGCCGTAGGCCGGATACCGACGGGCGATGCGTTTCGCGCTCGCTTTGGGGGCCCTTACGCCGTGATCCATCGGGCAGATGTTCACCGCTCGCTGCTGGAAGGCGCGCAGGCGTCGGATCGAATCGAAATCGCGACAGCGACAAGCGTTCAGCGAATCGAGCAAGACGAGCATGGGGTGACTGTGCATGACAGCCGGGGGCAGCAGCATCGCGGCGTCGCACTCATCGGCGCGGACGGCATCAAGTCCGCCGTGCGCCGCCAGATCGTGGGCGATGAAGCGCGGGTGTCCGGACATGTGGTCTACCGCGCTGTGGTCGACCGCAAGGACTTCCCGGTCGACCTTCAGTGGAACGCCGCCAGCATCTGGGTCGGACCGAACTGCCACCTTGTGCACTACCCCTTGCGCGGCGGCGAGCAATACAACGTGGTCGTCACCTTCCACAGCAGGCAAGCAGAAGAGTGGAGCGTGCGCCAGGGCAGCCGCGACGAGGTCCAGAGCTACTTCGAAGGCATTTGCCCGCGCGCTCGCCAGTTGATCGACCTGCCGAAGGACTGGACGCGCTGGGCCACAGCGGACCGTGACCCCATCGCGCAATGGACTTTCGGCAAGGTGACGCTGCTTGGGGATGCGGCACACCCGACTTTGCAGTATCTCGCGCAAGGCGCATGCATGGCCCTGGAAGACGCGGTCACCCTCGGTGAAGCCCTGCGCGCGCACGAAAACGACCTGGACAAGGCCTTCGCGCTGTACCAGCAATCGCGCGTCGCCCGCACCGCGCGCGTGGTGCTGTCCGCCCGTGAGATGGGCCGCATCTTTCACGCCAAGGGCGTGGAGCGGCTGGTGCGCAACCAGCTGTGGAACGGGCGCGATCCGGAACGCTTTTACGACGCGTTGGAATGGCTCTATGGCTGGACGGCAGAAACCTGCCTCGCCAAGACCTCGGAGGCATGATGCAACAACTCGCACGACTTGAAGACCTCCCGGCCGACTATCGCAAGGAACTTGCGCAGCAGAATCTGGTGCCCTTGTGGCCCAACCTGCGTTCGGTGCTTCCCCCGGGCAAACCGCTGCCGAACACCCGGGCCACGCATTGGTCGTACGCGGCGCTGCGCCCACTGCTGCTTCGGGCCGGCGAGCTGACGCCGATCGAGAAGGCAGAGCGGCGCGTCCTCGTTCTGGCCAACCCCGGCCACGGCCTTGAAAAGATGCAGGCCAGCGCCGCCATCTATTTGGGCATGCAACTGTTGTTGCCGGGAGAGTGGGCGCCGGCCCACCGGCACACGCCGAATGCGGTCCGGATGATTGTTGAAGGCGAGGGAGCCTACACGACGGTGGACGGCGAGAAGTGCCCCATGCACCGCGGCGACCTGATCCTGACGCCTACCGGCCTATGGCACGACCACGGCCACGACGGCGATGCACCCGTAGTCTGGCTGGACGTGCTGGACCTGCCGCTCGTGCACTATCTCGAAGCCAGCTACCACGTCGATGGGCAACGGCAGGCAGTGAAGCCGGGGCACGGAGAGCGTGTGCACGCCCACGGCGGCATTCTTCCAACTCCCTTATTTGAACGTCGGAAAACGGCCTACCCCATGCTGCGCTATCCATGGACGCAGACCCGGGCTGCCCTTGAAGCATTGGCGGCCGCAGAGCCCGCGCTGGATGCGGTTCAGGTGAGCTATGTCAACCCGCAAACCGGCGCAGATGTGCAGAACATTCTTGGCTATTACGCGCTGATGCTTCGGCCTGGCCAAACGTTGAGGGTTCCAGCCCGCTCGCCCGCGACGGTGTGCCACCTGATCGAGGGCCATGCCCGGGCACATATCCAGGAGCAGCGGTTCGCGCTGTCCGCAGCGGACACCTGCTGCGCGCCAGGGTACACCCCACTGGAGCTCATCAATTCGTCGGCTGACGCACCTGCCTTCTTTTTCATGGCCGACGAAGCCCCGCTGCATCGCAAGCTGGGTATTTACGAGCGTAGACCCTGACGGAACACATCTATGACTACCTATCTCTGGAATCCTCCCCCGGTTCGATCCCTGCCCGTGCGCGGACGCGCCGAGCGGCTGCCCGTCAACCGGCTCTTTTTCGTCGGCCGTAACTACCACGCGCATGCTGCGGAAATGGGCCGCCCGGTGGACAAGGCGGTTGAGCGTCCCTTTTATTTCACCAAGTCACCGCAGACCCTGGTCGAGTCCGGCGCGACGGTGGCCTATCCGTCCGAGACAAAGAACTTCCACTTCGAGATGGAGCTGGTCGTTGTCATCGGGCAGCCGGGTTTCCGGGTGATGGCCGAGGACGCGCACAAGATTATTTACGGCTACGGCGCCGGCCTGGACATGACACGCCGCGATCTGCAGCTCATCGCGCGTGACAAGGGCCGCCCCTGGGACTTGGGCAAGGACGTCGAAGATTCGTCTGTCTGCTCGGAGATCGTCCCTATGTCGGGTGTCGTGGTGGACAGCGGCGAAATCAAGCTGGCAGTGAATGGGGATGCGAAGCAGCAGTCCAACGTGGACAAGCTGATCTGGAACGTCCGCGAAATCATCGCCGACCTCTCGCTCTTCTACCACCTGCAGCCTGGCGACCTGATCTATACCGGCACACCTGAAGGCGTGGGCGCCGTCGTCCCCGGTGACCGCATCAACGGTCACGTCGAAGGCGTGGGCGAGATCGTGCTTACGATTTGCCAGCCGCAGGGAGCAGGGCAAGCCACACCAGAGACACGCTGAATGCTTGCGCCCCTGCCCGGGGGACAGGCACCCATGAAGCTGTACAACTTCTTGCGCGGCAGTACTTCACACCGCCTTCGCATCGCACTGAACCTGAAGGGTATGCGCTCACACTACGTGCCGGTTGACCTGCGTTCAGAGGTCCATCTCGCTTCCGCATTCAGAACGCTCAACCCGCAGGGCCTCGTGCCCGCCCAGCGACTCGACGATGGGCGTGCGTCGACCCAGTCGCCGGCCATCATCGAGTGGCTCGAGGAGCGTTATCCCTCGCCGGCGCTGCTGCCGTCGGACCCCGACGAGAGGGCGCATGTGCGCGCGTTGGTGGCCCTCATTGGCTGCGATATTCACCCTATCAACAACCGGCGCGTGCTGGAATACTTTCGGAAGCGCTTCGGCGCCGACGAGTGCACGGTAGGCGCCTTGTGCCGTACATGGATTACTGGCGGCCTTGATGCGCTGGAGGTCATGCTGCAAGCCGACCCCACCCGGCATGGCTTCTGTTTCGGCTGCTCGCCGACTGTGGCCGATGTGTACCTTGTGCCACAGGTCGAGAGTGCACGGCGCTTCGGAATCGACGTTGGTCGTTGGCCCGCGATCAAGGCAGTCGATGCGTCCTGTCAACAGCTGGAGTCATTCCGTCTCGCTGCGCCAGCATTGCAAACTGACGCGCTGTAGTTTCTCGCAGCTCTGAACGATTGCGAGGAGAGCAATCTTGGACAAGAACTCCTGGCTTTGCGTCCTCGTCGGCATTGCCGCCTCGTTCCCCCAACATGGGCATCGCCTTGTCCTGCGCGAGACTCAAACGCTAAGGCCCATGCAGCAGGTCGATGAACTGCTGCGTCATGGCATTGATGGCCCGGTTGCGGTGCGTGAGAACGCCCCAGGCCGTGAGCGTGTGCGTGATCGGGTAGGGCAGTATGCGCAGCAGGCCGTGCTGCGCGTAGCGGCTCGCAATCGATTGGGGAATGACGGCGACCATCTCGCTGCGTGCGATCAGATTGGTGGTGGTCAGGATGGATGCGGTTTCGATCAAGCCCAGCGGCAGCGCAGCATGGTGGCTGCTGAACTCCTGCTCGATCACCTCGCGCATCGGGCTGCCGCGCGGTTGCAGTATCCAGGGGTAGTCCAGCAGCGCCTGGAACTTCAGCGGCTTCCGCCTGGCCCCGCGCGCCAGCGGGTGCTCGCAGGCCACCACGACTGACAGCGCTTCCTCGCCGAGTGGCCGGAACAGGCAGTCCTGGTTGGCCGGGCTCGCGGGGTCCGGCACGCGGCCGATCACCACATCCAGGCTGCCGTCGCGCAACTGCTCGATCAGCCGGTCGCTGGTGCCTACGGAAATCTCGACGGACAACAGGGGATAGCGCTGCTTGAGCCCGATCAGCGCATCGCTCAGGTAGGTTGGCGCCGCCGCCATGATGCTGCCGACGAACAACTTGCCCGCGCTGCCCAGGCGCAGCTCGTGCAGCTCGCGGCCCAGCGCCGACATGCTGCCGCGCAGGCCGCGAAACGTGTTCATCACGGACTGCCCTGCCGGGTTGAGTTTCAGGCCGCGCCCCACGCGATCGAACAGGGTGTGGCCCAGCGCGTCCTCCAGCTCATGCAGCATCTTGGTGGCGGCCGGCTGCGTCATGCCCAGCTGCTGGGCAGCGGCACGCAGGGTGCGGTATTCGTCCACCGCCAGCAGCAGGGCCACCTGGCGCATGCGCAGACGGTTGAGCAACTGCTGGGTGGTGTTGGTGGCGTGCATGGAATTGATAACCCTATGGAATCAGTTCATCAAATTCTTTCATTTTACGGAATGCAAACCGCTTCCTAAGATTCGCCTCAACAACGACGCATTCATGACCGGAGACAAACCGATGCGAACTGACAGTGACAGAAAGCCCGTGGTTGCGCTGACCCTGGGCGACCCCGCAGGCATCGGCCCCGAGCTCATCGCCCGGCTGCTCGGCCAGAAGGAGGTCGCGGGTCTTGCCAACGTGGCCTTGATCGGCGACCCCTGGCTCTGGGAAGACGGGCAGCGCATCGCCGGCCTGCAGGTCGCAACGCAGGCCGTGGCCAGCCTGGCCGCGGTACGCGGCCGTGCGGACCCATCGCTGCCGGCCTTCATTGCCGTGGACACGGTGGCGCCGGCCCAGGTGCAGCGCGGCCAGGCACAGGCACCCGGCGGTGCTTCGGTGCTGCAGGTGCTCAACACCTGCATGGATGCCGCCAAGCGCCGCGAGATCGACGCCATCTGCTTTGCGCCGCTGAACAAGTTCGCGATGAAGCAGGGCGGGCTGAAGCACGATGACGAGTTGCACCACTTCGCCGAATATCTCGGTGTGCAGGGCTACTTCTGCGAGTTCAACACCATGGGCGACTTGTGGACCTCGCGCGTGTCCTCGCACATCCCGCTGAAGGACGCGGCCGGCTACCTGAGCAAGGACCGCATCAAGGCTGCCGCGCGCCTGATCTACCGCTCGCTGCAGGCGGCGGGCGTGGCTAGCCCCAAGGTCGCGGTGGCCGCTTTCAACCCGCATGGCGGCGACGGCGGCACCTGCGGCACGGAAGAGATCGAGATCATCGCGCCGGCGATCGCCGAGCTGCATGCCGAAGGGCTGCCGGTGGACGGCCCGTTCCCTGCCGACACCATCTTCCTCAAGGCGCGCGACGGCGAGTACCAGGCCATCGTCACCATGTACCACGACCAGGGCCAGATCGCGATCAAGCTCATGGGCTTTTCCAGCGGCGTGACGGTGCAAGGCGGCCTGCCGATTCCCATCACCACGCCGGCACACGGCACGGCCTACGACATCGCCGGACTTGGCAAGGCCGATGTCAATGCCATCTCCAACGCTTTCAAGATCGCCTGCCGCATGGCTGGCCGCCTCGAAAAAACCTCGCTCTGAAAGACAGCCTCATGAAAATCAAATCCGTCCGCGCCCGCGTTTTCCAGTGGAAGGGCAAGACCGTTCCGCCCCAGGGCAACTTCTGCTCCAACGCGATGGACCTGCTGTATTCGCCGGCTGAGACCATGAGCACCTTCCGCTTCCATTCGTGGACGGTGGTCGAGATCGAAACCGACGACGGCATCGTCGGCCTGGGCAACGTGGCGCTGGCGCCCAGCATCGCCAAGGCCATCATCGACCAGTACCTGGCGCCGCTGGTGATCGGCCAGGACCCGTGGGACTACGAATACCTGTGGCAGCGCATGTACCGCGCCACCCACGCCTGGGGCCGCAAGGGCGTCACCATGGCGGCGATCTCGGCGGTCGACCTCGCCATCTGGGACATCCTGGGCAAGTCCGTGAACAAGCCGGTGTTCAAGCTGCTGGGCGGGCGCACCAAGGAAAAGATTCCCTGCTACTACTCCAAGCTGTACCGCACCGACATCAAGGAAATGCAGGCCGAAGCCGAGAAGTACCTCAAGCAGGGCTTCACCATGTTCAAGTCGCGCTTTGGCTACGGCCCGGCGCACGGTACCAGGGGCGTCGCCGAGAACTTGAAGGCGGTCGAAGCGCTGCGCGAAGTGATCGGCTACGACAACGACCTGATGCTGGAGTGCTACATGGGCTGGAACGTGGAATACGCCAGGCGCATGCTGCCCAAGCTGGAGAAGTTCCAGCCGCGCTGGGTCGAGGAGCCGGTGATCGCCGACGACATCGACGGCTATGCCGAACTCAATGCGCTCACCAGCATTCCGATCTCGGGTGGCGAGCACGAGTTCTCGCTGTACGGCTTCAAGCAGTTGCTGGAGCGCAAGGCCGTGAGCGTGGTGCAGTACGACACCAACCGCGTCGGCGGCATCACCGCGGCGCACAAGATCAACGCGCTGTGCGAGGCCTATAGCGTGCCGGTGGTCCCGCATGCCGGCCAGATGCACAACTACCACCTGACCATGAGCACGCTAGCCTCGCCGATGGCCGAATACTTCCCGATGTTCGACGTCGAGGTTGGCAACGAGCTGTTCTATTACATCTTCGACGGCGAGCCGGTGGCAGAGAACGGCTTCCTGCAGCTGGACGACAACAAGCCAGGCCTGGGCCTCACGCTGAAGACCGAGTTCCTCAAGGACTTCGACATCGTCGAATAAGCACGCGCAAAGACCGGTTTGACGCGCAAATTCGGAGACCACCATGACCATCCACCGACCCGCCCGCTACCAGGGTGTGTTCCCGGTCGTTCCAACGACCTTCACCGAGAGCGGCGCGCTCGACCTGGAAAGCCAGAAGCGCTGCATCGACTTCATGATAGCCGCCGGCTCCACCGGCCTGTGCATTCTGGCCAACTTCTCCGAGCAGTTCGTGCTGGCCGACGATGAGCGCGAAATCCTGACCCGCGCCATCCTCGAGCACGTCAAGGGCCGCGTGCCGGTGATCGTGACCACCACGCACTTCGGCACCCAGGTCTGCACCCGGCGCAGCCGCCGCGCGCAGGACATGGGTGCGGCCATGGTGATGGTGATGCCGCCCTACCACGGCGCGACGATCCGCGTCGCCGAAGACGGGATCCACGAGTTCTATGCGCGCCTGTCGGACGCCATTCGCATTCCGATCATGGTCCAGGACGCACCGGTCAGCGGCACGCCGCTGCCCGCCGCCTTCCTCGCACGCATGGCCAGGGAGATCGAGAACGTCGCCTACTTCAAGATCGAAACACAAGGCGCCGCGTCCAAGCTGCGCGAGCTGATCCGCCTGGGCGGCGATGCGATCGAGGGCCCGTGGGACGGCGAAGAAGCCATCACGCTGCTGCCCGACCTGGATGCCGGTGCGACCGGTGCCATGACCGGTGGCGCCTACCCGGACGGCATCCGCAGCATCGTCGACGCCTATGCCGCGGGCCGCCGAGAAGAAGCCGTGGCCGCCTATGCGCGCTGGTTGCCGCTCCTCAACTACGAGAACCGCCAGGGCGGCATCCTGACCGCCAAGGCATTGATGAAGGAGGGCGGCGTGATCGCTTGCGAAGCACCGCGCCACCCATTCCCCGCGATGCACGCCGAGGTGCGCAAGGGCCTCATCGAAACCGCACGCCGCCTGGACCCGATGGTGCTGCGCTGGGGCCAATAGCGACAACAACTCGGCGCAACAACCAACTAACTAAACCGGAGACAAACATGAAACGCCTTTCCTTTCTCAAACTCACCCTCACGGCGGCGCTGCTGTCGGCATCGCTGGGCGCGCAGGCCCAGGCCACCAAGGTGCGCTTCGCGCACGCCGGGCCGGAGACCGCCTCGCAGCACCTGGCCGCACTTGAGTTCGCAAGACTCGTCAAGGAGCGCAGCAAGGGGCAACTGGAAGTGCAGGTCTACCCCAGCAGCCAGCTGGGCAACGACTCCACCGTGCTGGGCGCGGTGCGCGGCGGCACCATCGACATGATGATGGCCGGCAGCGGCAACTTCTCGGGCCTGGCCTCCAGGTACGAAGTGCTGGACATACCCTTCCTGTTTCGCGAGCCGGCCCATGCCTATGCGACCGTGGACGGCGAAGTCGGCCAGGGCCTGATGAAGGAGCTGGAGGCGCACGGCCTGAAGCAGCTGGCCTTCTGGGAGGTGGGCTTTCGCTCCATCACCACCAGGAACCGCGCGGTGCGCACGCCGGAAGACGTCAAGGGCCTGAAGATCCGCACCATGCCCAATCCGGTCCACATCCAGGCCTGGAAGATGCTCGGCAGCAATCCGCTGCCGATGCCCCTGGGCGAGCTGTACCAGGCGCTCGAATCGGGCGCGGTGGATGCGCAGGAGCACCCGGTGGACATCACCTACGCGGCCAAGTTCTATGAGGTGCAGAAGCACCTGACCCTGACCCGCCATGCCTTCACCGCCATGCCGGTGGTGTTCAGCAAGCAGAAGTTCGACGCGCTCAAGCCCGAGCTGCAGAAGGCGCTGCTGGACAGCGCCAGCGATGCCAAGCTGTTCCAGCGCAGCAGCAACCAGAAGAACGAGGCCGGCATCATCGCCGACCTGCGCAAGCGCGGCATGTCGGTGATCGAGAGCTACGACCCGGCGCCGTTCAAGGCCATCGTCGGCGATGCCGTGCGCAAGGCCTATGTCAGCAAGAACGGCCCGGACCTCCTGGCCGCGGTCGACGCCGTCAAATAAAAGAAAACAAGAACAGCCTCGGCTGTAGGAGACATCCATGAAATCCAACCTGCTCACGCGCGCCGTGGAGTGGCTGCTCATTGCCTTGCTCGGCGCCATGGTGGTGCTGGTGTTCGGCAACGTCGTGCTGCGCTACGCCTTCAACTCGGGCATCGTTTTTTCCGAGGAGGTGTCGCGCTTCGTCTTCATGTGGCTCACCTTGATCGGCGCGCTGGTGGTGATGAAGGACAACGCCCACCTGGGCATGTCCAGCGTGGTCGACCGGCTGGGCGAGACCGGCCAGCGCGTGTGCCGCTTCGCCTCCGATGCGCTGACCCTGGCCTGCTGCGTGCTGCTGGCGCACGGCACCTGGAAGCAGGTGGTGATTGGCCTGGACAACCGTTCGCCGGTGACCGAAGTTCCACTGGGCCTGGTCTACCTGTGCCTGCTGATCAGCAGCGCCGGCATGGCCTTGCTGTTGGCGCATTCGCTGTGGCGCCAGCTGGCCGGGCGCATGCAGCGCGAAGAGCTGGTACCGCAGGCCGTGAGCGCCGGCGAATGAGCCGAGGAAAAGACCATGACCATCTCTGTCTTCCTGTTCTCCCTGCTCGGCGCCATGGCGCTGGGCATGCCCATCGCCTTCGCGCTGCTGGCCTGCGGCGTGGCGCTGATGATCCACCTCAACACCTTTGACACGCAGATCCTGGCGCAGAACCTGCTCGAAGGCGTCAACAACTACCCGCTGATGGCGGTGCCGTTCTTCATGCTGGCCGGCGAGCTGATGAATGCCGGTGGGCTGTCGCGGCGCATCGTCACCGTCGCCGAAGCGCTGGTCGGCCATGTACGCGGCGGCCTGGGCTATGTGGCCATCATCGCCTGCGTGGTGGTGGCCAGCATTTCCGGCTCGGCGGTGGCGGACACCGCGGCGGTGGCGGCGCTGCTCATCCCCATGATGCGTTCGGCCGGCTACGACGTGCCGCGCGCAGCGGGGCTGATCGCCGCCGGTGGCATCATCGCCCCGGTGGTGCCGCCATCGATCGCCTTCGTGGTCTTCGGTGTCGCGGCGCAGGTTTCCATCACCAAGCTGTTCCTGGCCGGTATCTTCCCCGGCCTGATGATGGCGACGGCACTGGCGTTCACCTGGTGGCTGGTTGCCAAAAAAGAGCCGATCGCCACCGGCCGCAAGTTCGAAGTGGCCAGGCTCGGCCGCGCGATGGTGGATGGCATCTGGGCGCTGGCGCTGCCGGGCGTCATCATCGGCGGCATGAAGTTTGGCGTGTTCACGCCGACCGAGGCGGCCGTGGTGGCGGTGGTGTATGCGCTGCTGGTGGGCCGCTTCGTCTACCGCGAGCTCAAGTGGCACCAGTTGCCCGAAGTGATGCTCACGGCCGCCAAGACCTCCAGCACGGTGATGTTCCTGGTGGCCTGCGCCCTGGTCTCGGCCTGGCTGATCACCATCGCCGACATCCCGGCCCAGGCGACGGCGCTGCTGCAGCCCTTCATGGACAACAAGATCCTGCTGATGTTCGTCATCATGATCCTGGTGATCGTGGTCGGCACGGCGCTGGACCTGATGCCCACGGTGCTGATCCTCACGCCGATCCTGATGCCCGTTGTCAAGCAGGCCGGCATCGACCCGATCTACTTCGGCGTCATGTTCATCATGAACAACGCGATCGGCCTGCTCACGCCGCCGGTTGGCACGGTGCTCAACGTCGTCGCCGGCGTCGCCAAGACCGGGCTGGACAGCGTCATCAAGGGCGTCTGGCCCTTCCTGCTGGCGCAAACGGTGCTGCTGTTCCTGTTCGTACTGTTTCCTCAACTCGTCATGGTGCCGGCCAGCTGGTTCCGTTGAACTTGAAATCCACCCCATCACCAACACCATGACCACCCAACGCGAAATCCTCTTGCTGGTGCAGAAATGCGCCCACACCTTCAGCTTCTACGACCTGGCCCAGGGCCGGGCCGAGAAGCACATCGTGCTGCCGAACTTTCCCCATGAGTTCACCGTGGACCCGCAGCGCTTGCTGGCCTATGTCGGCCACTACGGCATCGAGACCGCCAGCCACCTGGGCGAGGCCGGCGGGCACTCGGTGTTCGTGATCGACCTGCAGACGCGCGAACACATCCACACGCTGAACCTCTGGCCGTTCTATCGCCCGCATGGCCTGCATGTGGACGGGCAGGGGCGCCTGTTCGTCATGTCCGAGGCGCACAACACGCTGCTGCGCTTTTCCGATCCGCTGGCCTGCCAGGTGCCCGACCTGGCCGTGCCGTCGGGCGGCTACAAGACGCATTTGTTCGCGCTGACGCGTGACGCCGAGACTGCCTATGCGCTGAACCTGCTGTCCAACACGGTCACCAAGATCAAGCCGAACGACCCGACCTTCGCTCCGGTGGCGGTCATGCCGGGCCCGATGCCCGAGGGCAATGCCTTGTCGTCGGACGAATCGCTGCTGTACGTGGCCAACCGGGGCGACGACAGCATCGTTGCCATCGACACCGAGAGCATGAAAGTGGTGGCCTCGGGCAAGACCCGGCGCGACCCGAACCGCGTCTACCGCAGCACCGACCGCGAGGGCCGCGATGTGCTGCTGGCGACCAACTCCGGCGAGCACAGCCTCTCGGTGTTCGGCACCGATCTGCAGGAGCGGCGCTGCGTGGCGCTGCCGGCCAATCCGCTGGCGCTGTCGTTCCACCCCACGCAGCGCGCGGCCTACATCTCGTTCCAGGACCAGAAGGTGCGGCGCCTGAACCTGGACAGCTTCGAATTCGAGCAGGAGTTCGCCACCCTGCGCGAGCCCGATTCCTCCTACGCCTGGATAGTTTGAACATGGACGCATCCGCGCAGGGGCTGGGCGGCATGCCGATTGCCGATGCGCACCACCATCTCTGGGACCTGTCGCGCGGCCGCTATCCCTGGCTGCAGCAGGAGTACGACGCCGACCGCTTCTTCCTCGGAGACTACCGGCCGCTGTGCCAGGACTTCTTGCCGGCGGACTACCGCGCGGCCAGCGCCGGCTGCAACGTGGTCGCCACGGTGCACGTGGAGGCCGAGCGCGACCGCGGCGAACAGCTTGCCGAAACGGCGTGGCTGCACGCGCAGCATGCCCTGCACGGCTTGCCCAACGCCGTCGTGGCCCATGCCTGGCTGGACCGGCCTGAAACCGGCGAGCGCTTGGCTGCGCATGCGCGCTACCCACTGGTGCGGGGCATCCGCAGCAAGCCGGTGACTTCGGCGTCGCCATCCGAATCCGTGCACGGCGAGAGCGGCAGCATGCAGGACGAGCGATGGCTGCGCGGCCTGTCGCTTCTGCCCGGCCTGGGCTTGAGCTGGGACCTGCGCGTACCCTATTGGCATCTGGCCGAGGCGGCCGAGGTGGCGGCGCAGTTTCCCAGGCTGCCGATCGTGCTGAACCACCACGGCTTTGCCTGGGATCGCAGCGAGGAGGGCCTGAAGCGCTGGCGCGATGCCATGGCCGTGCTCGCGCGCCAGCCCAATGTGCACGTGAAGCTGTCCGAGTTCGGCTTGCGCGGCCGTGCCTGGGACTGGGAAGAGAACGCCCGCATCGTGCGCGAGACCCTGGCCATATTCGGCTGGCAGCGTTGCATGTTCGCCAGCAACTTCCCCGTGGCGGGCTTGCGCATCGGCTTCAAGGAACTGGCCACCGGCGTGCTGCGCATGCTGGGCGAACTCGAACTTGCGCAACAGCGCGCCGTGATGTGCGGCAACGCATTGCGTTTCTACCGCATCGAAACCCCTGGCAATCAGGCCCTCGACACATGAACAACTTTCACAACTACATCAACGGCGAATGGGTGGCGGGCGCCACCGAGCTTCCCAACATCAACCCATCCGACACATCGGACGTGATCGGCCTCTATGCCCAGGCCGACGAGGCGCAGACCGAAGCGGCCATCGCTGCCGCGCGCGCTGCCTTCCCCGGCTGGGCTGGCGCGACGCCGCAGCAGCGCTTCGATGTGCTTGACGCCGTGGGCAGCGAGATCCTTGCGCGCAAGGACGAGATCGGCCGCCTGTTGTCGCGCGAGGAGGGCAAGACCCTGACCGAGGGCATCGGCGAGACGGTGCGCGCCGCGATGATCTTCAAGTTCTTCGCCGGCGAAGCGCTGCGCGTCGGCGGCGAGGCGCTGCCCTCGGTGCGGCCCGGTGTGGGCGTGGAAATTTCCCGCGAACCGCTGGGCGTGGTCGGGCTCATCACGCCGTGGAACTTTCCTATCGCCATTCCCGCCTGGAAGATCGCGCCGGCGCTGGCCTGCGGCAACTGCGTGGTGTTCAAGCCGGCCGAATTGGTGCCGGCCTCGGCCTGGGCGATTGCGGAAATCCTGAGCCGCACCGCCTTGCCCAAGGGCGTCTTCAACCTGGTCATGGGCCCCGGCGCCAAGGTCGGCAACACATTGGTGAATGCCAGCGATGTCGACGCCGTCAGCTTCACCGGCTCGGTGGCGACGGGGCGACGCATCATCGCCGCCTGCGCGGCCCGCCAGGCCAAGGTGCAGTGCGAAATGGGTGGCAAGAATCCGCTGGTGGTGCTGGACGATGCCGATCTTGGCGTGGCGGTGAACGCCGCCGTGCAGAGCGCCTACTTTTCCACCGGCCAGCGCTGCACGGCTTCCAGCCGGGTGATCGTGACCGAAGGCATCCACGACCGTTTCGTGGCGGCCGTGCAGGACAAGATGGGCCGCCTGAAGGTTGACCATGCACTGCAGGCCGGCACCGACATCGGCCCCGTGGTGGACGAGCGCCAGTTGGCGGGCAATCTGAAGTACGTGGACATCGCGCGGCAGGAAGGCGGCCAGGTGTTCGGCGGGCAGGTGGCGGAGCGCGCAACGAAAGGCTTCTACCAACTGCCGGCACTCGTGACCGAAACCGACGCGGCGATGACCATCAACCGCGAGGAAGTGTTCGGCCCGGTGGCCAGCGTGATCCGCGTGCGCAACTACGAAGAGGCGCTGCAGCTGGCCAACGACACGCCGTTCGGCCTTTCGGCCGGCATTGCCACGACCAGCCTGAAGTACGCCACGCATTTCAAACGCCAGGCCCAGGCCGGCATGGTGATGGTGAACCTGCCCACGGCGGGCGTGGACTACCACGTGCCTTTTGGCGGCCGCAAGGGCTCCAGCTACGGTCCAAGGGAGCAGGGCCGCCATGCGCAGGAGTTCTACACCACGCTGAAGACCGCGTACACCCTGGCCTGATCCAGATGCCAGATTCCAGTAGCAAGCAGCAGGAGACAAGCATGAAGAGAATTTTGAACATCGCGCTGGGCGCATCGCTGGTGATGGCGGCCGCCAGCGCCCTGGCCCAGGAGTGGCCTGCCAGGTCCGTGAAGATTCTGGTCGGCTCGGCGCCCGGTGGTGGCACCGATGCAATGGCCCGCGCCGTGGCCGACCGCCTGGGGCCTTTGCTCAAGCAGCCGGTGGTGGTGGAAAACCGCCCCGGCGCCTCCAACACGCTGGCGGCCGACGCCACGGCCAAGGCGACCGACGGCCATACCATGGTGATGGGCGTGTCCACCGCACACGCGATTGCGCCGCACCTGCTCAAGCTCGGCTACGACAGCAACAAGGACCTCGTGCCGGTGGCCTTCGTCGGCGCCGTGCCCAACGTGCTGGTGGCCAACAATGCGCTGCCGGTGGATTCGGTGGCGGCGCTGGTCAAGCTGGCCAAGAGCCAACCCGGCCGGCTCAACTACGCGACCAGTGGCGCGGGCAGCACGCAACACATCGCGGCCGAGCTGTTCAAGGACGCGGCCGGCGTGTTCATCACCCACATTCCCTATCGCGGCAGCGGCCCGGCGCTGGTGGACCTGATCGGCGGCCAGGTGCAGGTCAGCTTCGACACCATGCCCTCGGTGATCAACCACATCAAGAACGGCAAGATGAAGGCGCTGGCCGTGGCGGCGCCCAGGCGCAACCCGCAGCTGCCCCAGGTGCCGACCATGGCCGAAGCCGGAGTCCAGGGCGTGGAGATGAGCGCCTGGTACGGCATCTACATGCCCGCCAGCACGCCGAAGGAGGTGCAGGAGCGCGTGCTGGCCGAAGTCAACAAGGTGCTCGCCATGCCCGAGACCAGGGCCCGCCTGGACGGCATCGGCGCCGAGATCACGCCGATGACACAGGCCCGTTTCGCGGAGTTCCACAACGCCGAGTACAAGCGCTACGGCGACCTGATCCGCAAGAAAAATATCAAACTGGACTAGGCCCCGGACTCCACCAGCGCAGCCTGCACCAGCTTGTCGATCTCGCCGGTGATTCCGGTGAGCACGCCGGCCACCACTGAAAACTCGCGGCCTGCGTTGCCCGCGCGCGCGGCGATGATCTGCGCGTTGAAGGCAACCAGGTGCGCATGCTTGGAGATGGCCTTGATCTCGCTCATCACGTCCTTGAGCTGGTTCTTGACCTTGCTGGCGTGGGAGCGGGCTTCCTTTTCGTAGATGGCGGTGATGCTGTTCAGGATGGCCAGCAGCGGGGTCGTGCTGGCGACCAGCTCATCCAGCAAGGTGGGAACCTGGCGCCAGCCGGATTCGATGGCGTGCAGCGTCCGATCGGCCAGCGCGATGAATTCGCTGATTTTCCTGTCTCCATGCTCCAGGCCAAAGTAGGCTTCCTGCAGGGCCGGGCTGAAGACTCCGGGCAAGACCTCGTTGCCCTTGATCAGGGTGGCGTGCGCATCGGTGAAGAGGCGCAGGGCATCGCGCGCGACGTCCAGCGCCGCAGGGTCATTCTTGGAGGCCAGCACCGCGTACAGCACGACCCGCTGCGACGTGAAGCGCCGTCGGCCAGACAGGTTGATGAGGGTGGCAAAGACTTCGCCGGACAGTTTCGATGACGACTTGGATGCCGTTGCCGGCTTGGCACTCCAGGTTGTGGCGAGGGCTAATGACATGGTTTCCTACCTTTCAAACACGTGATTTCTTTTTTTGGCAGTGGGCGAAGGCCGCAAGGTTCCGGCCGGGTATTTCGCCAGGAGATCCGCAAGGCCCATCGGCCGGGCGAGCAGGAATCCCTGTGCCAGGGTGCATCCCGACTGCTGGAGAATCGCCAGTTGAGGCGCGCTTTCTACGCCTTCGGCAATCACATCCAGGTGCATGTGCTGCCCCAGGTCGACAATGGTTTGCAGGATGGCTCTGTCGTGGCTTTGGTGCGGCAGGTCGCGCACGAACGAACGGTCGATCTTCATCGAGGAAATCGGCAGGTTCTTCAGCAGCGACAGCGACGAATGCCCCATGCCGAAGTCATCCAGGCTGATCTCGAAGCCGAGTTGCCGCAAGGTGCGCATCACCGGAATCACCTGGTCCGGCCGCTTCATCAACATGCCTTCGGTGAGCTCCAGCGACAGGTGGTGCGGCGCCAGGCCAAAGTCGCCGACCAGCGCGCGCAGCTCCTGCGGCAAGCTGCTGCTTGAGAACTCCGACGCCGCCATGTTCACGTGGACCTTCAAGTCCTTGAAGCCCGCACCATGCAGCGTTGCCAGGTCCCGGCAAGCCTGCGCCACCACCCACTTGCCGATCTGCACGATGAGATGGCCTTGCTCGGCGATCGGAATGAACACTTCCGGCGAGACCAGCGTGCCATCGGCGCGCCGCCAGCGGATCAGTGCCTCGACGGCATGCATGCGCTCGGTGGCGAGGTCGAAGATCGGCTGGTAGGCGAGGAACAGTTCCTGTGCGTTCAGGGCGCGGCGCAGTTCGGTCTCGATGGTCAGGCGCTGGGCCAGCGACGACTGCTGCTGCGCCTGGGCGCGCGGCGTGCTGATCTCGCAGCCGTTGCGGCCGTTCTGCTTGATGCGGTACATGGCAGCATCCGCGCTGCGCAGCAACTCGGGGCCGCTGTCGCCGTTGTGGGGAAAGGTGCTGATGCCGACGCTGGCCGATACCGTCAGCTCGACGCCTTCATAGGTGAACGGCGCGCGCGCTGCCTGCAACACCTCCTGCGCCACCGCCACCAGATCTTTCGCGCAGTCGCCTGGCACCAGCAGCGCAAACTCGTCGCCGCCGAGCCGGCCGACGCTGGCACCCGCAGGCGCCAGAGCGCGCAGACGTTGTGCAAACTCGCGCAGGACGAAGTTGCCCGCCTCGTGGCCGAACGCATCGTTGATCGGCTTGAAGCGGTCCAGGTCGATGAACATCAGGCCAAAGAATGTCCGGGCTGCGGCCGCGCGCGTGCAAGCCTGGGTCAGCAGCGCATGGAAGTGGCTGCGGTTGGCAAGCGTCGTCAGCTCGTCGACCTGCGCCAGGTAAAGAATCGTGGCCTGCTGCTCCAGGCGTTGCGCCGTCTGCGCGATGAGCGCACCGATGGTCGCCGACAGATTGGGCAATTGCGCTTCGGGCTGGCGCGACAGGCTGCTGTAGAACTCCAGCACGCCGGGGCGGTGCTGCTGCCCATCGTCGGAGGCATAGGTGACCGGAAAGACATAGCCCGACCACAGCTTGCATTCCCTTGCGCTGGCGCGCCGCAGAAAGCGCGCGTCGCTGGTCATGTCGTCCACCCAGCTGGCTTCGCCGGACTGCCAGACGCCGCCGACCAGGCCCTCGCCGGGCGCCAGCGACAACGACGTGCTCTCCCTGCTGAAAGCCCCCATATCGTGTTCGGGGTGGTGCCAGAAGTGCTTGCAAGCGAGTTGTTGCGTGCCCTGCGGCGTCTGTTCCAGTGCCCAGTAGGCGCCCCATTCCCAGCCGAGGTTCTTGCAGATCAGCTGGATGACGTTGAGCGTGGCGTCGCCCAGCGTGTGCGAGCCCACCAGGAACTGTGTCAGCTCGAACCCCATGCGTTCACGCATCAGGGCATGCTTGATCGGCGTGATGTCCAGCAGGATTCCGCTGAGAATGCCAGGCCCCCCGGGGGTCACGGAGACCGCGGGGAATGAGGTCAGGCGCAGCCAGCGCAGTCCATCCAGCGCGTGGATGACGCGAAGTTCGCAGTTGACCGGTTGCCCGGGCGTGCCGGACAGCAGCGTCATCAGCTGCAGCATGTCTTCTGCGACAAGGTGGATGAAGCAGTCGTCCAATCGGTGGTAATGCAGCGCATCCACGTTCAGATAGTGCGCTGCCTTGGCCGACAGGAGCACCTGCTGCGTTGCGGGCTCGAACCACCAGCGGCCGAACGTGGCGGCCTCCTCCAGCGCTGCGGGCACCGCGTTTTGCCGCAGTGCCAACCGCAGCCCGGGTGATATGTCCTGGCGGGAACTATGCAGTGAACTTGCGCCGGCAATTGAGGGCATGGCGGCATCTGGAAGAGTAGTGACGCCCTTCGCTCACGCACGTTCCATGCCACCCCGCTATTTTGTTTTTTCAGGGTCTGCAATACGTGTAAACCCCTGTCTGCGCCAAAGTTGTGCATCGGCACGCCGGCGTGCGTGAAGACGGTGCAATCCGGTGGCCGGGCGCCCGGCCGCCTTACTGTTGTCGAAACCGCCCCAGCACAGAGACGAAATGGCGCGTCGCACCGTCGAGCAGCGGCAGGGCGCGGTGCACGATGACGGTGTCGCGTGTCAGCAGGGGGCGCAGCGGCACCGCCTGGATGCCGGAGACGAGGTGCTGCTCCACGCTGCCTTCGATCGGCAGGATGGCGGCGCCCCAGCCGGTGGCGACGAGGCTCTTCATCGCCTCGTTGTAGTTGAGCTCGATGCGCACGCGCGGCACGATGCCGCCGGTGGCAAACCACGCCATGGTCTGCTTGTACAGCCGTGTCGTGGCGTCGTTGAAGATCAGCGGCTTGCTGGCCAGCCATTGCGGTGTGGCGCGCCTGGGTGCCGGCCAATCCGCCGGCAGCAAGGCCATCATCGGGTCGCGCCGCCAGCGCGCCACCACCAGGTCGGCCGGCGCCTCGGGCGGGGCGATGAGCGCCACGTCCAGCGTGCCGGCGGCCAGCCGGGCCAGGCCGTCGTGGGTGCCGACGATGTTCACGTCCACATCGATGTCGGGGTGCGCTTCGTGCATCGCCGCGAGCACGCGCGGTATCAGGTAGGCCAGGATGCTGGTCGACGTGCCCAGCCGCACTCGGCCGCTGATGCCGCGCGCATGGCGCTGCACGGTCTCGGCAATGTCGTCGGCCTCGCGCAGCAGCCGGCGCGCCCGGTCCACCAGCATGGCGCCGGCCGGCGTCGGCACGACGCGGCGGCCGCCGCGCAGCACCAGCTTCGCGC
>DATILI010000181.1:0-2123 GCA_035476635.1 Burkholderiaceae bacterium
GCCAGCGCGATGTCGTCATCGAGCGCGCCTGGGCGATGGGCGGGGTGGGAGGGGTGATCGGTCTGCATGTTCATAGGGCCGCGCGGTTCATGGGGGCGTGGGCGCACAGGGCGTCGCGCAGCTTGTGCTGGGAGCGGCTGATCAGCGATTTGACGGTTCCCAGCGGCAATTCGGTGAGGGCGGCGATTTCGGTGTGGTTCAGGTCGCGGAAGTAGGCCAGGCCCAGCACCCAGCGCTCGTTGACCGACAGGCGGGCCACCGCCGCATGAAGTTGTGAGCACGCCTCGGTGCTGGCCAGCAGGTCATCGGGGCCGGGCTGGCGCTGGTCTTCGTCTTCGCGCTCACCGGGATCGGGTGCACCGCGCAGGCCGCCATGGCGCACGCACTCCTGGCGCAGCCGGTCCAGCGCACGGCTGCGCGCGATGGCCAGCAGCCAGCCACGCGCGCTGCCGCGCTGGGCATTGAAGCGCGCGGCTTCGCGCCAGGCCTGGAAGTAGGCGTCGGACAGCACGTCTTCCAGATGGTTGTCGCCGACGATGCGCCGGACCACGGCGCTGGCGTGGCGCACGGTGCGGTGGTAGAAGTTCTCGAAGGCCCGGGCGTCGCCGGCGGCGCTGGCGCCGAGCAGGGCCGCAAGTTCGGCCCTTTCAGCCTGTTCCGCCTGATCTGCCTGATCCGGGGCGGGCAGGGCCGCGCCGTCGTCGAAGGGCATGGGGAAGGTCGGCTCGGGCACGGCAGCGCGCAGGTTTTGAAGCGAGCCAAAAGATAGCACGGCTCTCGCGTGGTTGAAAGTGTGCGGCGGTTCGGAGGCGCTCAGGTCCATAACCCAAGGTACGCGCCGCGCCTGCTGGTGGATGCATGTCCGTTTTGGGACCATGGGCGCATCCGGGCGCTGGCACCACACGTATAGCAGCCAGGGCTGCACCCCTGCAGCCAGTATTGCCAAAGGAGAATCTCATGGAACCAGTCGAACGTGTGCAACAGATGTATGCCGCCTTCGGGCGTGGAGATGTGCCCGCCATCCTGGCCGGCCTGGCCGAGGACGTGGAATGGGAGTACGGCGCCATCCGCAACCCGGTGCCCTGGCTGCAGCCGTACAAGGGCCGGGCCCAGGTGCCCCAATTCTTTGAAGCGCTCGCCAAGCACATCGACCTGACGCAGTTCGAGCCCAGGACTTTTCTTCAGCAGGGCTTGCTGGTGGTCGACCTGGTCGACGTCGCGTTCACCGTCCGGGCGACTGGCAAGCATGTGGTCGAGGCGGAGACGGTGCACATCTGGCACTTCAACGCGGCCGGGCTGGTGCAGCGGTTCCGCCACCGGGTCGACACCTGGGCTTCGGCGCAGGCCCTGATCCCCTCTTAAGTTTTCTCAAAATGCGACACGGCATCCACCGCCTTGTGGATGCGCGTCTCGCGAATCACTTTTAAGCTCGCAGCGGCTGTCACACCAACGAGACATGGCGCAATAAGAATTGGCGGCTGTTGCGGAGTGCCCGCAGGCCGCCATTGCGCGTTTCGGGCCTCGTCTTTTTGTACGATTTTTTCGATCTCAAAAGGGAGGGTCCGATGGTCTTTCACAGCCTGAAACTTTCTACGCGCCTGGGGTTCGTCGTCGCCATGCTGCTGCTGTTCCTGGTGGCTGCCGGCGCGTTCTCCATGTCTCGCATGCACGACATGCAAGACTCGCTGGACACGGTCTACAGCGACCGCGTCATACCACTCAAGCAACTCAAGGAAGTGGCCGATGCCTATGCAGTCAGCATTGTCGACACGGCGCACAAGGTGCGTGACGGGGCCCTGACGGGCGAGCAGGGCCTCAAGGCCGTCGCCGAGGCGCGCGGCCTGATCGAGCGGCGCTGGAAGGAGTTCACCTCGACGTTCCTCGTGCCCGAGGAGAAGCGGCTGATCGCGCAGCTGGAGCCTCTGATGGGAAAGGCCGACCAGGCGGTACAGCGTATGACGGACCTGATACGCGCCAATGACATGACTGCCCTGGCGCACTTTACGGCCAAGGACTTGTACCCCGCGATCGACCCGGTCTCCGAGGGCATCGGCAAGCTGATCGATTTGCAGTTGGCCGTGGCCGCGAGCGAGTTCGCGAAAGGGCATGCCGTGTACCAAAAC
>DATILI010000182.1:0-27502 GCA_035476635.1 Burkholderiaceae bacterium
ACCAGGAACACCTGCACCGCCATGCGGCCGTAGTCGTAGAGCCAGCTGATCAACCGCGGCGCGAGTGGCTGCGCAATGTCTGACATCGGACCGTAGAAAGCCAGGTGATGCCAGACGATCATCACGCAGGCGACGGCTTTCAAGGCATCGATCAGGGGCAGTCGTTGAGTCGGCATCATGGTGCGCCAGAAATGACAAAGCGGCCGGCATCAAGCACGGCCGCCAGGTTCGAAGCGGGTTGTCCTAGAGCGCCAGGCGTTCCCGCGCGTTGAAGTACTCGCGCTTGAGCTTGGCCACGTAGTCGGCCACCGCTGCCACTTCGCTGACGGCGCCGATGCCCTGGCCCGAGCCCCAGATGTCTTTCCAGGCCTTTGCCTTCGAACCCTCGCCGCCGCCAAAGCTCATCGTCTTCACATCGCCCTCGGGCAGGTTGTCGGGGTCCAGGCCGGCCGCGCGGATGCTGGGAGCCAGGTAGTTGCCATGCACGCCGGTGAACAGGCTGCTGTAGACGATGTCGTCGGAGGTGCCTTCGACGATCGCCTGCTTGTAGGCATCGCTTGCGCGCGCCTCGTGCGTGGCGATGAAGGCGGTGCCGATGTAGGCGAAGTCGGCGCCCATGGCTTGGGCTGCCAGCACTTGCCCACCGGTGGAGATCGAGCCGCTCAGAGCCACCGGGCCATTGAACCACTGGCGGATTTCCGCGATCAGTGCGAACGGGCTCTTCACGCCCGCATGGCCGCCGGCACCGGCCGCCACGGCGATCAGGCCGTCGGCACCCTTTTCGATCGCCTTCCTGGCGAAGGTGTTGTTGATGATGTCGTGCAGCACCACGCCGCCATAGCTGTGGATGGCTTCGTTGACATCGGTGCGCGCGCCCAGCGAGGTGATGATGACCGGCACCTTGTACTTCACGACCATTTCCATGTCGTGCTCCAGGCGGTCATTGCTCTTGTGCACGATCTGGTTGATGGCGAACGGCGCGGCGGGCTTGTCCGGGTTGGCCTTGTTGTAGGCCGCCAGCGTCTCGGTGATCTCGGCCAGCCATTCATCCAGCTGCGCGGCCGGGCGCGCATTCAGCGCGGGCATGGAGCCAACGATGCCGGCCTTGCACTGCTCGATCACGAGCTTGGGGTTGCTGATGATGAACAGCGGCGAGCCGATGATGGGCAGCGGCAGGTTCTGCAAGGTCTTGGGTAGATTGGACATGGGCTTTGCGGTGAGTAGGCTTTGATTTTCAAAGAAACGAACGGTTGCGCTTGTCAACGCGGGGACAACTTCGTCAAAACGCTTCCAGCGCCAATGCGGTCACGCTGTCGGCGCCTTCCACGATGCTGTCGCGCACGCCAGGTGCCTTGGCCAGCAGGTGCTCCGCATAGAAGCGCGCGGTGGCGATCTTGGCTTTCATGAAGTCCACATCCTCGCCCTTGGCCGCGAGGTCCTCGGCCACCAGCAGCGCGCGCGCCATCTGCCAGCCGGCCACGACATTGCCCGCGAGCATCAGGTAGGGAACGCTGCCGGCGAACACGGCGTTGGGCGAAGCTTTGGTATTTCCCGCAACGAAGTCCACCACGTCCAGGAAGGCCTGGCGTGCGGCCGACAGGCGTTTGAGCACGGCACGCGCCGCGACGCTGTCGCGTTGGCCAAGCTCGGCTTCGGTGGCGGCGATCTGCGCGGCAATCGCCTTGGCGGTCTGGCCACCGTCGCGCGCGGTCTTGCGGCCCACCAGGTCGTTGGCCTGGATCGCGGTCGTGCCTTCGTAGATGGTCAAGATCTTTGCGTCGCGGTAGTACTGGGCGGCGCCGGTTTCCTCGATGAAGCCCATACCGCCGTGCACCTGCACGCCCAGCGAAGTAACTTCCAGGCTCATCTCGGTGCTGTAGCCCTTGACCAGCGGCACCATGAATTCATAGCAGGCCGCGTTCTGCTTGCGCACCTCGGCATCGGGATGGTGGTGCGCGGCATCGTAGGCCGCAGCCGCCGTGGTGGCCATCGCGCGGCAGCCTTCGGTATAGGCACGCATGGTCATCAGCATGCGCTTCACATCGGGGTGGTGAATGATGGCCGCGCTGGCGTTGATCGATCCGTCGACCGGGCGGCTTTGCACGCGATCCTTGGCATAGGACACAGCCTTTTGATACGCGCGCTCGGCAATCGCAATGCCCTGCACGCCGACGGCGTAGCGCGCTGAATTCATCATGATGAACATGTACTCGAGGCCCCGGTTTTCCTGGCCGACCAAGTAACCAACGGCACCACCATGGTCGCCAAACTGCAGCACCGCCGTCGGCGAAGCCTTGATGCCCAGCTTGTGCTCGATGCTCACGCAATGCGCATCGTTTCGCGTGCCCAGTGAGCCGTCCTTGTTGACCATGAACTTCGGCACCACGAACAGGCTGATGCCCTTGACGCCCTCGGGCGCACCGGTCACGCGCGCGAGCACCAGGTGCACGATGTTCTCGGCCATGTCGTGTTCACCATAGGTGATGAAGATCTTGGTGCCGAAAATCTTGTAGCTGCCATCAGGCTGCGGCTCGGCCCTGCTGCGCACCAGCGCGAGGTCGGAGCCGGCCTGCGGTTCCGTCAGGTTCATGGTGCCGGTCCACTGGCCGCTGATCATCTTTTCCAGGTAGATGGCCTTGAGCTCGTCCGAGCCCGCCGTGAGCAGCGCCTCGGTTGCGCCGTCGGTCAAGAGCGGACACAGGGCAAAGCTCATATTGGCCGAGTTGAGCATTTCGCCGCAGGCCGCGCCTATGGTCTTGGGCAAGCCCTGCCCGCCGTACGCGATGGGGTGCTGCAGGCCCTGCCAGCCGCCCTCGGCATACTGCTTGAACGCTTCCTTGAAGCCCGGCGTGGTCGTGACCTTGCCGTCTTTCCAGCTGGAGGGGTTCCTGTCGCCTTCCACGTTCAAGGGTGCAAGCACGCCCTCGTTGAACTTGGCGCATTCTTCAAGCACCGCCTGCGCGGTATCGAAGCCAGCGTCTTCAAAGCCGGGGATCTTCGCGACCTGGTCGATGTTGGCCAGGTGCTTGATGTCGAACAGCATGTCCTTGATGGGGGCGGTATAGCTCATGTCTCTCTCCACAGCAGATACAAAAAAAGGGCACCGCGAACGATGCCCTTTTCAGACTTTCAAATTACAGCGCGGCAATCAGTTCCGGCACCGCCGTGAACAGATCCGCCTCCAGCCCGTAGTCGGCCACGGAGAAAATCGGCGCTTCCGGATCCTTGTTGATCGCCACGATCACCTTGGAATCCTTCATGCCCGCCAGATGCTGGATGGCGCCCGAGATGCCGCAGGCCACATACAGCTGCGGCGCCACGATCTTGCCGGTCTGGCCCACTTGCCAGTCGTTCGGTGCATAGCCCGCGTCCACCGCGGCGCGGCTGGCGCCCAGCGCCGCACCGAGCTTGTCGGCCAGCGGCGTCATCACTTCGTTGAACTTCTCGGCGCTGCCCAGGGCGCGGCCACCGGAGACGATGATCTTGGCGGCGGTCAGCTCAGGCCGGTCGTTCTTGGCAATCTCGCTGCCTTCGAACTTGCTCTTGCCGCTGTCGGCCACGGCCGTTGCGGTTTCAATCGTTGCGCTGCCGCCGGTGGCAGCCGCCGGATCGAAGCCGGTGGTGCGCACGGTGATGACTTTCTTCTCGTCCAGGCTTTGCACGATGGCAATCGCGTTGCCGGCGTAGATCGGGCGCTCGAAGGTGTCGGCGCTGTCGACCTTGGTCACATCCGATATCTGGCCCACGTCCAGCTTGGCAGCGACGCGCGGGGCGATGTTCTTGCCCGAGGCTGTTGCCGGGAACAGGAAGTGGCTGTAGGCACCGGCGATCGCCAGCACCTGCGCGGCGACGTTCTCGGCCAGGCCATGGGCGAAGTATTCGCCTTCGGCGTGGATGACTCTGGACACACCGGCGATAGCGGCTGCGGCCTTGGCAGCATCGCCCGCGTTGTGGCCGGCGATCAGCACATGCACCTCACCGCCGCACTGGGTGGCGGCGGCGACGGTGTTCAGGGTGGCGCCCTTGATGGAGGCGTTGTCGTGTTCTGCGATAACCAATGCTGTCATTTAGATCACCTTCGCTTCGTTCTTGAGTTTGGCGACCAGCGTGGCCACATCGGGCACCTTGATGCCGGCCGAGCGCTTGGGCGGCTCCATGACCTTCAGGGTCTTCAGGTGCGGCTTGATGTTCACGCCCAGGTCTTCCGGCTTGAAGACGTCCATCTGCTTCTTCTTGGCCTTCATGATGTTGGGCAGGGTGACGTAGCGCGGCTCGTTCAGGCGCAGGTCGGTGGTGATGACCGCGGGCAGGCTGATGGACAGCGTCTCCAGGCCACCGTCGACTTCACGGGTGACGCGCGCTTTGCCGTCGACGATCTCGACCTTGCTGGCGAAGGTGGCTTGCGGCAGGTCCGCCAGGGCGGCGAGCATCTGGCCGGTCTGGTTGCAGTCGTCGTCAATGGCCTGCTTGCCCAGGATGATGAGGCCGGGCTGTTCCTTGTCGACCAGCGCCTTGAGCAGCTTGGCCACCGACAGGGGCTGCAGTTCTTCGGTGGTCTCGACCAGGATGGCGCGGTCGGCGCCGATGGCCATGGCGGTGCGCAGGGTTTCCTGGCACTGGGCGACGCCGCAGGAGACGGCGATGACTTCGGTCACCACGCCTTTTTCCTTCAGGCGCACCGCTTCTTCGACGGCGATCTCGTCAAAGGGGTTCATGCTCATCTTGACGTTGGCGATGTCGACGCCGGTGTTGTCGGACTTCACGCGAACTTTCACGTTGTAGTCGACCACGCGTTTGACGGGTACGAGGACCTTCATGCTTGGGCTAGCTCCAGAGTAGTTAAATTGACGTGCACGTAAACCTGCTGATTCTATGCGGCGGCGCATCATTGCCCTAACTCCCAAGGCAGCGTTTCGCTGCCGCACGGGGTGCCCGCCATAAAAAAGAACGATCGTTCGTTTTTCAATATTATAGAACCACCACCCCCCAGACAGAGAGTCCCGATCCGGACACTGCTGGCGCTTCACGATGCGAGTTAACCGACCAATCGGTTGGTTAATTCGGGTAAATCTGGACGAAGGCACAGGCCTGGCGCCATTACAGTGTGCGCTGCAACAAATACAGGAGCGCACGCATGAAACGCCTTTCTCTGTCCTTGGTCGCTGCTGCCGCGGCATTGGCCGCAAGCCAAGCCGGCGCGCAAACCGTACTGACCGTTTCCAGCTGGCTGCCGCCCAGCCACACCCTGAGCATGGCGCAAAAGGAGTGGTGCGACCTGCTTGAGAAAAACACCACGGGCAAGATGAAGTGCAACATCCTGCCGCGCGGCGTGACGGCGCCTCCCGGCACGCTGGATGCCGTGAAAAACGGCCTGGCCGATGTCTCCTACACCGTGCACGGCTACACGCCGGGCCGCTTCGTCTACACCCAGATGGCCGAGTTCCCGTTCCTGGGCAATACCTCGGAGCCGATCTCGGTGGCCTTCAACAAGGTGGCGATGAAGTATCCGGCCTTCGCGTCCGAGCACCAGGGCGTGAAGGTGATCAGCTATTTCACGCATGGCCCCGGCATCGTGTTCAACACCAAGAAGCCGATCGCCAAGGTGGACGACCTGGGCGGCCTCAAGTTCCGCGTTGGCGGCGGCATGGTCAATGAAATCGCCAAGGCCTTGAGCATGAACGTCACGCTCAAGCCCGCGCCCGAATCCTATGAGCTGCTGTCCGGCGGCGTGATGGATGGCACCTTGTTCCCGGCCGAGTCCACCGAGTCGTTCAAGATTGACAAGATCATCAAGCACGCGACCCTTTTCCCCGGCGGCCTGTACAACACCAGCTTCATCTTCATCATGAGCCAGTCCAGGTACGACAAGCTCAGCGCCGACGAGAAAAAAGCGGTGGACGCGATCTCCGGAGAGATGGCCGCCCGCATCTTCGGCCGCGGCTGGGACAAGGTGGATCGCCGCAGCATGGCGCTGATGCAGGCCAACAACGTGCAGATCGTCAAGGCCGACGCCAAGTTCGTCGCCGACATCAAGGCCAAGACCGCGTCGCTGGAAGACAAATGGGTGAAAGACGCCGAGGCCAAGGGCCTGAAGGATGCGGCCAAGGTGCTGGCCGAGTTCCGCGCCGAGATCGCCAAGCAGGAAAAATAATCCTCGCCCCCATGCATTGATTCACGCCTCGCTCCACGCGGCCTCATCCTTCACGAATGAGTGCCGCGTTTTCATTTATCCCAGCAGAGAAAGACAACATTGAAAAAACTGCTTGAGAATCTGTGCGGCACGCTGGCCGGCATCGCCTTGTTCGCCATCATGGCCTTGACATTTTTCGATGTCGGCGGCCGCAAGCTGCTGGACAACTCGATTCCCGGATCGCTGGAAGTTACCGAGCTGCTGATGGTGGTGGTGATCTTCGCCGCCCTGCCCCTGGTCTCGCTGCGCGGCGAGCATGTGGAATTCGACTCGCTGGACCACTATCTCCCGACGGTGGTGCGCCGCATCCAGGGCGTGCTGGTGCACCTGCTGTGCGCAGCAGCGATGCTGGCCCTGGGCTGGCTGATGTGGCGCACCGCGGGCCAGTTCCTGGACTCGGGCGAAACCACGGCCCAGCTTAAGATTCTCAAGGCGCCTTTCCTCTACGGCATGGCGCTGCTGTGCGGCATCACGGGCATCATCCATCTGGGCCTGGTCACCCACCCACCCGAGGCCTTGCATGAAGGCGAAGGAGCCGCGTTGTGAGCGAAGCACTGATCGGCTTTGCCTGCATCTTCGGCCTGGCGCTTTTGCGCGTGCCGCTGGCCTTTGCGATGGGCCTGGTCGGCTTTGCCGGCATCGGCCTCACGCGCGGCTGGCAGCCGGCCCTGGCCAGTGCCGCGCAAGTGGTGTATGAGACCGGCTTCGCCTATACGCTGTCGGTCATTCCGCTGTTCATCCTGATGGGCAACTTCGTTGCGCGCGCGGGCCTGGCCCACGAGTTGTTTCATGCCGCCTACGCCTTCATCGGCCACCTGCGCGGCGGGCTGGCGCATGCCACCATCCTGGCGTGCGCGGGCTTCGGCGCTGTCTGCGGCTCGTCCATCGCCACCGCCGCCACCATGAGCAAGGTGGCCTATCCCTCGATGAAGAAGCTGGGCTACAGCGCCTCGCTGTCCACCGGCGTGATGGCCGCAGGCGGCACGCTGGGCATCATGATCCCGCCGTCCACCATCATGGTGATCTACGGCATCGTGACGGAAACCCATATCGGAAAGCTGTTCGCCGCGGGCGTGATCCCGGGCCTGCTGACGGCCCTGCTGCTGATGGTGGCGGTGGTCGTGATGACCTCGCGCGACCCCGAGCATGCGCCTCCCGGCGAGCGCACCAGCTGGCCCGAGCGCTGGGCCGCGCTGCGGGGCATCTGGGGCGTGGTGCTGCTGATGCTGGTGGTGCTGGGCGGCATCTACGGCGGCGTCTTCACCGCCACCGAAGGCGCGGGCATCGGCGCCGCCGGTGCGTTTTTCTTCGCCCTGGCCCGCCGCACGCTGACCTGGCGCGTGCTGCTCAGCGTGCTGGTCGAGTCGGCGCGCACCACCGCCATGCTGTTCACGCTACTGATCGCCGCCACCATCTTCGCCAACTTCGTGAACTTCACCACCATGCCGGGCGACTTGAAGGAATGGATCACGCACCTGGGCCTGTCCCCGGTGATGATCGTCGCCGCGATGATGCTGATCTATGTAGTGCTGGGCACGGTGATGGAGGAGCTCACCATGGTGCTGTTGACCATTCCGCTGTTCTTTCCCATCGTCACGGCCTTGGGCTTCGACCCGGTGTGGTTCGGCGTGCTGATCGTGATGGTGGTGCAGATCGGCCTGATCTCGCCGCCCGTGGGCATGAACCTGTTTGTGATCAACTCCCTGCTGCCGGGCGTGGGTCTCGCCCAGATCTTCCGCGGCTGCTGGCCGTTTGTTGCCGTGCTGGTGATCGTGCTCGGCATCCTGATCGCGTTTCCGCAAATCAGCCTGTGGTTGCCTTCGATGATGAAGTAGCAGCAGATGAGACGTCGGGCGGCAGCGTCTTCACATGCACCACGCGCTGCTGGTACGGGATGTCGATACCGGCTGCGTTCAGGGCCTTGAGGATGCGCACATTGATTTCCGAGCGCACGTTGAGCTGGCCGTTCTCGGGGTCGGTAATCCAGAACAGGAGCTGGTACTCCAGCCCGTCGGCGCCCAGGTTGGCCAGGCGCGCACCGGGCGCGGGATCCTTGAGCACACGGGTGCAGGCCAGCGCCGCATCGACGAGGATGGCTTCGACCCGGTCCACATCGCTGTCGTAGCCCACGGTGACGGAGGTGGTCACCATCAACTTGGGGTCCGCCAGCGAGAGATTCTCGATGCGCTCGGTGATCAGCTTCTCATTGGGCACGATGGACTCGCGCCCGTTGGTGGCGCGAATCAGGGTGTAGCGGGTCTTGATGTCGACCACTGTGCCTTCGAACGTGTCGACCTTGATGGTGTCGCCGATGCGCACGCTGCGTTCGAACAGGATCACGAAGCCGCTCACATAGTTGGACGCGAGCTTCTGCAAGCCGAAGCCCAGGCCCACGCCCAATGCGCCGCCCAGCACCGACAACGCCGTCAGGTCCACCCCCACGGCGGAGAGCGCGAACAGCAAGCCGACCAGCAGCAGTACCGCGCGGATGGCATTGGCCGCCACCTTGCGCAGCGACAAATCGTGCACCGCTTCGCTCAGGATGCGCCGCTCCAGCGCAGCCGAGATCCACAGCGCCACCACCAGCACCACACCGGCCGAAAGGAAACCCTCGACCAGGCTCAGCAAGCTGATCTTGGACTTGCCGAAAGCGAAATGGATGGCGTCCATCTCCTCCATGACGGAGGGCAAGAGGCCGACGATCCAGAGTACGGCCGCCGCCCAGGCCAGCCAGGAAAACAGCCGCTCGGCCAGCCGCGCCATGCCCGAGGCCGGAAACACGGCCGTCAGCACGCGCGCGAGAAAGCGGATGCCGGCGAGTGAAATGAGGATCGGCAACGCGACCTTGAACACGACGATGCGCTGGTAGTCGTCGACCACGTGCTTGGCGCTGTAGGCGAACGCCAGGGCCACCAGCGGAAACAGCACGCCATCGACGACGGCGCGGCCAAACCAGATCGAGTCCGGGGTCTTGTACTTGCGCCCCAGCAGGTAGCACACGCCATAGGCCAATGCAAGGCAGGCCGCCAATACCGAAAGCTCGAGCGCGACGCCCGGACGGGACAAGTCGCGCAGCAGTTGGTCGATTTCCGTCATTTCCAGCGCGGCGAGCGTTTTTCAGTGAAGGCCAGCACGCCTTCCTGGGCACATTCATCCATCATGTTGACCGCCATGGTCTGGCCAGCCAGCTGGTAGGCCGCTTCGACGCCCATCTCGCGCTGCTGGTAGAACAGCGCCTTGCCCATCGCAATCGCCGTGCGCGGCTTTTGCAGGATGCTCGCCACCAGCTTTTCGATTTCCGCATCGAGCTGCTCTGCCGGCACCGCGCGGTTGACCAGTCCGCGCTGCAGCGCCTCCTGTGCGCTGATGAATTCGCCCGTCAGCAGCATCTCCATCGCCTGCTTGGCTGCCATGTTGCGAACCAGGGGCACGCTAGGCGTGGCACAGAACAAGCCGAAGTTCACGCCGCTCACGGCGAAGCGCGCCTCGTTCGTTGCCACGGCCAGGTCGCATTGCGCCACCAGCTGGCAGCCCGCGGCGGTGGCAATGCCCTGTACCCGCGCGATCACCGGCACCGGCAATTTCTGGATGCTGAGCATCACGCGGCTGCACTGCGCGAACAACTTCTGGTAGTAGGCCAGCTGTGGCTGCGCGATCATTTCCTTCAGGTTGTGGCCCGGGCAAAAGGCCTTGCCGACGGCGCCGAGCACCACCACCCGCGCGGTCTCGTCCTGCGCGACAGTGTCGAGTGCCGATTGCAGGGCCCCGAGCATTTCTTCGCTCAACGCATTGAAGTTGTCGGGACGGTTCATGGTCAGCGTCACCACGCCGCGCGCATCCCGATGTTGAATCAGTGTTTCGTTCATCGCAAACCTCTGCCTTACAAGTCCGCCAGCACCCGGATATGGGCCTCCACGCTGCGCCCCAGGGCGGCCAGGTTGTAGCCGCCTTCCAGGCACGAGACGATGCGCCCCTGCGCGTGGCGCCTGGCAACGTCCTTGATACGCATCGTGATCCAGGCGTAGTCCTGCTCGGTCAGGCCGAGCTGGCCCAGATCATCGTCGCGATGCGCATCGAAACCGGCGCTAACAAAAATCATCTCGGGGCTGAACACTTCCAGGCGCGGGATCCATGCGGTCTCGATCATCTCGCGGATTGCCATGCCCTTGGTGTAGGCCGGCACCGGCAGGTTCAGCATGTTGCCTGCGGGATGGTCGGTGCCCGAATAGGGATAGAACGGATGCTGGAAAAAGCCGACCATCAGCACGCGCGGGTCGCCACCCAGGATGTCTTCCGTGCCATTGCCGTGGTGCACGTCGAAATCGACCACGGCCACGCGCTTCAGGCCGTGGCGCTCCAACGCATGGCGCGCGGCGATTGCCACGTTGTTGAAGAAGCAAAAGCCCATGGCATGGTCGTGGCAGGCGTGATGCCCGGGTGGCCGCACCGCGCAGAAGGCGTTCTCGATCTCGCCCGCGAGGACGGCGTCGGTGGCGGCCACGGCCGCACCGGCGGCGCGCAATGCGGCGTCCCAGGTGTGGACGTTGAGGGCCGTATCCGGGTCGATCTGCGCGTAGCGGGGACCGCCGGCGGCGATCTCCTCGCCCAGGCGCTCGGTCAAGCCGCGCAGGGCGGCCACGTGCAAGCGCTCGTGCGCCAGCTCCAGATCGGCGGGCGCGGCGGCCGGCGCCTCGCGCCGATCCAGCGCATCGCCGACACCAGTGACCAGCAAGCGGTCCTCGATCGCATCGAGCCGCTCGGGGCATTCGGGGTGGCCCTGGCCCATTTCATGTTTCCAGCAATCGCGGTGGGTGAAATATCCCGTCTTGTTCACGGTGTTCGCCTGTGTGTCTCGTATTTTTGGGGTAACGTCATGGCACAAGAATCTTCCCGCCATGAACGCTCAAGAAAAACTCGAATCGCTTCTCAACCAGCTTAACACGGTGATTGTGGGCAAAAGTGACCAGGTACAGGACTGCGTGGCCTGCCTGCTGGCCGGCGGCCACCTGCTGATCGAGGATGTTCCCGGCGTCGGCAAGACCACGCTGGCGCATGCCCTGGCCCGCACCTTCGGCCTGCATTTTTCGCGCGTGCAGTTCACGGCCGACCTGATGCCCAGCGACCTCTCCGGGGTTTCGGTCTACGAGCGCGGCCGCGAGGCCTTTGTGTTCCACCCGGGGCCGGTGTTTGCCCAGGTGCTGCTGGCCGACGAGATCAACCGCGCCAGTCCCAAGACGCAAAGCGCGCTGCTGGAGGCCATGGAAGAGCGCCAGGTCACGGTCGAGGGCGAGACCCGGCCGCTGCCTTCGCCTTTTTTCGTGATCGCTACGCAGAACCCGCAGGACCAGCTCGGCACCTTCGCCTTGCCCGAATCGCAGCTGGACCGCTTTCTGATGCGCATCTCGCTGGGCTACCCCGACCGCGCGGCCGAGCGCGCCTTGCTGACCGGCCAGGACCGGCGCGAGCTGCTCGACACATTGCCCAGCCTGCTCAATGCCAGCGAGTTGCAACAGTTGCAAGCAGCGGTTCAGCAGGTGCATGCGGCCGGCCCGCTGCTGGACTATGTGCAGGACCTGATGGCGGCAACGCGCTCGGGCCGCTGGTTCATGCAGGGCCTGTCGCCGCGTGCGGGCATTGCCGTCGTGCGCGCAGCCAAGGCCCAGGCCCTGCTGAATGGGCGCGACTACGCCGCACCCGACGACGTGCAGGCCATCCTGCCGCAGACCGTGGCGCACCGACTGGTACCGGTCGGCGACGCCGGCCGCGGCGCGGTGGAACAGGTGCGCGCGATGCTTGAAGCAGTACCACTGCCATGAACTTTTTGGGGCAGCCCGGGACCGCTCTCGGCCGGTTCAACCCGCTGGCCCTGGTCCGCGCCCGTTTTCGCCACTGGTGGCAAGCGCGCCTGCCGCTGACCGACATCACCACCCTGACCCAGCGCAATGTCTACATCCTGCCGACCCGGCCGGGCTTCATGCTGGGCGCCACCTTGATGGTGCTGCTGGTCGCCTCGATCAACTACCAGCTCAACCTGGGTTATCTGCTGACTTTCCTGCTGGCCGGCAGCGCCGTGGTCGGTATGCATGTCTGCCACGGCACGCTGCGCGGCATCACCTTGAACCTGGCGCCGCCCGAGGCGCAGTTCGCCGGCACGCTGGCCACCTTCGGCGTGAAGCTCGCAAGCGCACGGTCGACGACGCGCTATGGCATCGGCCTGAGCGTGCTGGGCTCGGACCATTGGGTCTGGACCGATGTGCCCGCCGGCGGCAGCAGCACCGTGCATGTGGCGTTCCGTCCTGAGCGGCGCGGCCTGCACCGCGTGCCGACCCTGACGGCGGAGACCCGCTTTCCGCTGGGCACCTTCCGCGTCTGGACCATCTGGCGGCCCGCCGCCGAAGTGCTGGTGTATCCCGCGCCCGAGGCCCACCCGCCGCCGCTGCCGCCGGGCGAGCCGCTGCCGGGCGATGCCGCGGCCACGCGCGTGCAAAGCAGTGGTGAGTTCGAAGGCGTGCGCGCCTACCGGCGCGGCGATCCGCTCAAGCTGGTGGTCTGGAAAAAGGTGGCCAAGGCCGACGAACTGGTGAGCCGAGACACGCAGCAAGCCCAGCGCTATGAGCTTTGGCTGGACTTGGGCGCAGCCGGCCGCGGCGACACCGAGCAGCGTTTGAGCCGCCTGTGCGCCTGGGTGCTGGTGGCCGACAAGCTCAGTGTGGACTACGGCCTGCGCCTGGCCGGCCGCGAAGTCGCGCCGGGCCGCGGCGAAGCTCACAAGAAGCGCTGCCTGCAGGCGCTGGCCCTGTGCTGAGCTTGAGGCACAAGCGATGACGCACCTGCTCAACCGCCTGAACCACCTGCCCCGGGACAGCCGTGACACGCTGTTCCTGCTGCTCGTCATCGGCTGGGTCATCTTGCCGCAAACCGGCAATCTGCCGCTGTGGTGCAGCGCGCTGTGCGTTGCGGTGCTGGTGGGGCGCGGCTGGTTGGCCTGGACCTCGCGGCCGCTGCCCTCCAAGTGGTGGCTGCTGGCGCTGCTGGCCCTGGCTCTGGGCGCCACCTGGCTGACGCACCGCACGCTGCTGGGCCGCGATGCCGGGGTCACGCTCATCGTGATGCTGCTGGCGCTCAAGACGCTGGAGCTGCGGGCGCGCCGCGATGCGTTCGTGATCTTCTTCCTGGCCTTCTTCACAATGCTCACGAACTTCTTCTTCTCGCAGGCGCTGGCCACAGCCGCCGCCATGCTGGTGGCGCTGCTGGGCCTCCTGACCGCGCTGGTCAACGCCCACATGCCGGTGGGCAAACCACCGCTCTTGCAGGCCGCCAGGACCGCCGCCTGGATGGCGCTGCTGGGCGCACCCATCATGGCCGTGCTGTTCGTGCTGTTCCCGCGCTTCGCGCCGCTGTGGGGCATTCCAAGCGACGCCATGAGTGGGCGCAGCGGTCTCTCGGCGAGCATGCAGGTCGGCAACATCGCCAGCCTCGCGCTGGACGAAAGCATCGCCATGCGCGTGCGTTTCGAAGGAAAGGTTCCGCCACAGCAAGACCTGTATTTCCGCGGGCCCGTGCTTTCCAGTTTCGACGGGCGCGAGTGGCTGCCGCTGCGCTCGGGCTTCTCGACCGGGTTTCGCGCGGGCGCCAACCTGCAATTGCTCGGACCGGCGATCAAGTACGAAGTCACGCTCGAACCGCACAACCGCCCCTGGCTGATGTTGCTTGATGCCGCCGGCAAGGCACCCCAGCTGCCCGGTTTCGAAACGGCGATGACGGCCGACTTGCAGTGGTTCGCCAGCCGCGCGATCACCGACATGACGCGCTACAAGGCCGAAAGCCACGCGGACTTTCGCCACGGCCCCCAGCGCTTTGTTGCCAGCCTGCAGGACTACGTGGCGCTGCCCGAAGGCTTCAATCCGCGCACCTTGCAGCTTGCGGCCGACATTCGGCGCGACCCGCTTACGGCCGAGGCCGACACAGCCGCGCTGGTCAACCTGGCGCTGAACCGGCTGCGCACCGGCGGCTACAGCTATACGCTGGAGCCCGGGGTCTACGGTGCGCACACGGCCGACGAATTCTGGTTCGACCGCAAGGAAGGCTTTTGCGAGCACATCGCCTCGGCCTTTGTGGTGCTGATGCGCGCGCTCAATGTCCCGGCACGCCTGGTCACCGGCTACCAGGGCGGCGAAGTCAATCCGGTGGACGGCTTCTGGACCGTGCGCCAAAGCGACGCCCATGCCTGGACCGAAATCTGGCATGCCGGCCGCGGCTGGGTGCGCGTGGACCCGACGGCCGCCGTGCTGCCCGGCCGCATCGGCGCTTCGCAGCGGCTGCAAGCACCGCGCGGCGCGATCGCCAGCGTCATCGGCAACGTGAGCCCGGGCCTGGCCGCCGGATTGCGCTCGGCCTGGGAAGCGCTGAACAACAGCTGGAACCAGTGGGTGCTCAACTACACGCAGAGCAAGCAGCTCAATCTCTTGAAGAACCTCGGCTTCGATGCCCCCAGCTGGGAAGACCTGGGCTACGTGCTGATCGGCGTGATCGTCTTTGTCAGCCTGTGCGGCGCGCTGTGGACGCTGTGGGAAAAGCGCGAGCACGATCCCTGGCTGCGGCTACTGGGCCGCGCGCGCGCCAAGCTGCGCCGCGCCGGCCTGGACACCGGGCCGGCGCAGCCGCCGCGCCAGATTGCGGCCCTGGTCACAGAGCGGCTGCAGCCGCAGTGGGGATCCGATGCGACGGCGCTGCGCGAGTGGCTGCTGCGCCTGGAAGCCCATCGCTATTCGCGCGACGATGAAAAAAACGGCCCACGCGGCTTGCGCCTCGCTACACTGCAGCGCGAATTCAATCAATTGGCCTGGCCCAAGGCAGCTCGCAAACCTTCTCCCAGCACTTCTTCTCCCGCATGATCCGGATCGCTCCATTTCTTTTGATTGCCGCCTGCGCCCTGTCGACAGGCACCATGGCCGCCAAGCCCGCCAAGACAAAGACCGCATCGGCGTCCCCTGGCACCAAGCCGGCCAACGCAACGCCGGGCTACGCCTATGCCACGCGCGAAGACGTGATGCGCTACGCCGACGACCTGGCCGAGCGCCGCGACCTCAACCACGAATGGGTGCGCCAGGCCATCGGCCAATCGAACTACCTGCCGCTGGTGGCCAGGCTCATGCAGCCGCCACCGGTCGGCACTGCGAAGAACTGGCGCGTGTACCGCAGCCGCTTTATCGACCCGATCCGCATCGGCGCCGGCGTGAAATTCTGGCGGGCGCATACCGCCGCACTGGAAAAGGCCGAGCAGGAATATGGCGTTCCCGCCTCCATCATCGTCGGCATCATCGGCGTGGAAACCGTCTATGGCCAGCAGATGGGCAACTTCCGCGTGATGGACGCGCTCACCACCCTGGCCTTCAATTTCCCCACATCGCACCCGCGCGCCAAGGAGCGCAGCGATTTCTTCAAGAATGAACTGGAGCAGTTCCTCACGCTGCAAAACCGCACCGGCGTCGACCCGCTGACGCCGCTGGGCAGCTACGCCGGCGCCATGGGCATGCCGCAATTCATGCCATCGAGCTGGATTCGCTACGCGGTGGACTTCGATGGCGACGGCACGGTGGATCTGGTGAACAGCCCTGCCGACGTGATCGGCTCCGTGGCGAACTATTTCAAGAGCTTCGGCTGGCAGCCGGGCATGCCCACGCACTACCCGGTGCGCCTGGACGGCCCCAACCTCGACAAGGACGCGCTGCTCACGCCCGACATCCTGCCCACTTTCAGCGTAGCCAGCTTCACCGCCAAGGGCGCGGTGCTCGATGGCGATGCCTTGCAGCACAGTGGGCCACTGGCACTGGTCGAACTGCAAAACGGCGCGGACGCACCGCAGTACGTGGCTGGCACCGAGAACTTCTACGTCATCACGCGCTACAACTGGTCGAGCTACTACGCCATGGCCGTCATCGAGCTGGGCCGCGAGGTAAGCGCTGCGATGCAGAAGTAGCCAGCCGCGACGCTCAGCCGAAAACGCCCATGGGGTGCCGCCGCTCGGCCGGTGCCGGCCGCTCCTTGAGCCAAAGCTCCAGCATCCCGGCCGGCATGGGCCGCGCGAAGTGGTAGCCCTGCAGTTCGTCGCAACCCAGGGCACGCAGCTTCTCGACTTCGTCGGCCTGCTCCACGCCTTCGGCCACCACACTCAAGCCCAGGGTATGGCCTAGCGCAATGATGGCGCGGATGATCGCCAGGTCGGTCGGGTCGGTCAGCAGGTCATGCACGAAAGACTGGTCGATCTTGAGCTTGTCGATGGCAAAGCGCTTGAGATACGCAAGGCTGGAATAGCCCGTGCCGAAATCGTCGATCGAAAGCTTCAGGCCCAGCGCCTTGAGCGCCAGCAGCCGCTCTTGGGCGGCGCCGGCATGGTCCATCAGGTGCGACTCGGTGATCTCCAGCTCCAGGCGCGTGGCGTCGCAGCCGCTGTCGGCGATGACACTGCGCAGTTGCTCAAGAAAATCGGGATCGGCCAGCTGCGCCGCCGAAAGATTGACCGACACGTCGAACCGGTGCGGGCCTTGTGCCTGCCAGTGCGCCAACTGCGCACAAGCCTGGCGCAACACCCACATGCCGATCGGGCGGATCAGCCCGGTTTCCTCGGCGACCGGAATAAAGCGCGACGGCGGCACGCTGCCGAGTTCAGGGTGCTGCCAGCGCAGCAGCGCCTCCACGCCCACCACTTCCAGCGTCGTGGCCGCCATGCGCGGCTGGAAGTGCAGGCTCAGCTCGCCGCGCTCCAGCGCGTGGCGCAGATGGTGCTCCAGGGTCTGCCGCTGCAGGGCGACCTGGTCGATCTCGGGCGCATAAAAGCGCGCCATGTCGCGCCCGGCCGCCTTGGCCTCGTACATGGCGGCGTCGGCGCGGCGCATCAGCTCGTCCAGGTTCTGGCCATCGTCGGGGTAGACCGCCACACCGACGCTGCAGGAAACCTGCAGCTCGTGGCCTTCGACGCGGTGCGGCTGGCGAATCAGCGGAATCAGCCGGTGCTCCACCGCGTGGCGCACTTCGTCGCCGTCGGCCACAGCCTGCATGATGACGACGAATTCGTCTCCGCCCAGGCGGCTGACGGTATCGCCGCCGCGCACGGCCTGCGCCAGGCGCCCTGCCACGGAGCGCAACAGCCCATCGCCGACATGGTGACCGAGGGTGTCGTTGATGCTCTTGAAGCGGTCCAGGTCGATGAACAGCACCGCCACGCGCTCGCCGGTGCCACGCGCCTGCTCGATGGCCACGCGCAGACGCTCGACGCAAAGGGAGCGATTGGGCAGCTCGGTCAACACATCGTGCTCGGCCAGGAACTGCACGCGCGCCTCGGTGCGCTTGCGGTCGGTGATGTCCACCGAGATGCCGATGTAGTGCGAGACGGCTGTCTGCTTCTGCGCTTCGCGTACCGCCGAGATCATCAGCCAGGCCGGATAGGTTTCGCCCGAGCGACGGCGAAAGCGCACCTCGCCGTGCCAGGCATCGCGTTCGTCCACCTCGTGCGCGATCCGGCGGGTCAAGGACTCGGTTCCCTGGTCGTCCAGCAGCATGTCCATCTGCTCGCCGATCACCTCGTAGAAATCGTAGGACGTGCTGCGGCAAAAGGCGCGGTTCACGCTCAGGATCTTCTGCTTCGCGTCCATGATGATGATGCCCTCGGAAGAGGCCTCGAACACCTTGGCCCAGAGTTCCAGCCGCTGCTCCATCACCTTGAGCACATTGATCGGCGTGAAGGCCGTGAGCACCGCATCCTGGCCCTGGAACCGCAGGCGCCGCGCCGACAGCACGGCCCAGGACGGCTCGCTGCCGCCTTGCCAGCGCACCTCGAATTCATCGACCGCGCCACGATCGGCCAGGCGCTGGAAAAAGCGGGTGCGCACGCCGGGCTCCAGGCCGCTGCGCCAGGGATCCTTGTTGCGCCCCATGAGCCAGGGCCGGGCCGGCTCGTTCGCATGCAGCACATCGTGGTCGGGAACCGAGGTCACCACCATGGCGATCGGGATGGCCTCGACCAGTTCCTGCTGTGCCTGGGCCGCGCGCGCATTGGCCGCCATCTCCTGCTGGATCAATCGCTCGCGGTCCAGCTGCGCCAGCATGTCGTTGAAGGCCGTGACGAGCTGCCCGATCTCGTCGCGGCTGTGCCAGACCGCGCGACGGGAATGGTCGCCGGTCTGGCGCACCGCGTCGGCCACGCCGGCCAGCTTCTTGAGCGGCTGCGAGATCTGCCGCGCGACGGCGTAGACCAGGCTCAGGATGCAAACCAGCAGCAGCAGCGCCGTACCCAGGTGCAGCCACATGCGCGTGAAGAGCGCGTCGACCCGGTTTTGCAGCAGAACATCGAGCTCGCGTGCCGCGGCACCCCAGGAGCGGTCAAGCACCCGCAGGGCCTGGGCGTGCGCCGCCGTCATCTGCTGCAACTCCTGCGCCGAGGCCTGGCCGTCGGCCAGCTTCTGGACGATCGCCAGAAACCCATTGAGCTGTGCATCCAGCGCGCGCTGGCCGGGGTCGAGCGCCGCGCGCAAGCCCGCCGAGCCGGCCGCGAAGGCCTGCGCGTAGTCTGAGCGGATGCCCAGGCTGACCGCATCGATGCGCCCCGCGAGGATCAGCAGCTCGGCCCGCCGGTCACCGCGACGCGAAGCGGCCGCGCCACGCGGGTCGAGCGCGCGCATGGTGTCGTTCATCACCTCCAGCAACTCGGGAAAGCGCAGCACTACCAGCGACATGGCGTAGTAGCTGTCCAGGTCGGGATCGAGAATCAGGTTCGACTGGTTGCCGACCATGGTCAGGAGTTCGCGCGCCTGCCGCACCATGCCGCGCAGCGCCTCCTGGCGCGCGGCATCGCTGGCTTTGCGCTGCACGCGCTCCCAGGCTTGCAGGAACGCAGTGCCGAGTTCGGCCGAGCCGAGCGCCGCGTCGTGTTCCGAGCGCAAGTCCTGAAACCGGGCCGGCGCCGGCGACACCGCAAGCGGCTTTCCGCCCTCGGCCACGAGAAACGGCGCCAGCAGCATGTCGCGCACCGCGGCGCTGTAGGCCGTGCCCACGATTTCCTTGCGGGTGAAATCGATCGAGATGAATTTCTCGTGGATCAGGATGCCCGAGACATAGATCACCGCCGTCAGATCCAGCAGGTAGATCAGCATCAGCTTGCGGCTGACGCTCAGGCGGCCCAGCCAGCGGGTGAGGCGGCGCAAGGATCAGGCCGCTGTCGGCACCAGGAAATCGCGGCTGATCTGCGCGCCGAGTTCGTTCACACGGTCCAGGAACTGCGTCAGAAAGGCGTGCAGGCCGGTGGCCAGGATTTCGTCGATGCGCCCGTATTGCAGGTCGGCGCGCAGCTTGCCGGCCCGCCGCTGCGTTTCATTCGAGCGGTCGCTGGCCACGAGCGCGAGGTTGTGCACCACTTCATTGAGGCTGGCGTGCAACGACCGCGGCATGTCCGGGCGCAGGATCAATAGTTCGGCGACGCGTTCGGGCGTGATCACGTCGCGGTAGACCTTGCGGTAGACCTCGAAGCCCGAGACGCTGCGCAGGATCGCGCTCCAATGGTAGAAGTCGTATTCCTGGTCCTTCTCGCTGGCCGCGCCGAAGAAGTCGCTTTGCACCGCGTGAAACTTCACGTCGACCAGGCGCGCGGTATTGTCCGCACGCTCCAGGAAGGTGCCCAGGCGCATGAAGTACAGGGCCTCGTCCATCAGCATGGTGCCCACGGTGACGCCGCGCGAGAGGTGCGAGCGGAACTTGACCCACTCGAAGAACTGGGCAGGGTCGCGCTCGAACTCGCCGCTGCGCAGCATGCGGTTGACCTCCAGCCAGGTCTGGTTCTGCGTTTCCCAGACTTCGGTGGTCAGGGTGCCGCGCACGGCGCGTGCATTCTCGCGCGCGGCGCGCAGGCAGGAGATGATGGAAGACGGGTTGTCCTCGTCCTTGACCATGAACTCCATCACTTCCTGCGGCTTGATCTCGTCGTGCAGGGCCGCGTAGGAAGGCAGCAGTTCGCTGATGGACAGCAACCCCTGCCAGCCGAACTGCGCGACGGCGGCGGATTGCGGCAGCAAGGATGTCTGGTAATTGACGTCGAGCATGCGCGCGGTGTTCTCGGCGCGCTCGGTGTATCTGGACATCCAGAACAGGTGATCGGCAGTGCGTGACAGCATATTCGTTCCCTCTAGTATGTTGAGGACAGAGCAGAATTGCTTCGCAATTCCTGGTCTGTCCCGCAAAGTCTCAAACTTCCAGAATCCACGTATCCTTGGTCCCGCCCCCCTGTGACGAATTGACCACCAGCGAGCCTTCTTTCAGTGCCACGCGCGTCAGGCCCCCTGGCACCATTTGCACCTCCTTGGCCGACAGCACGAAGGGCCGCAGGTCGATGTGGCGCGGCGCGATGCCGCTTTCCACGAACGTCGGGCAGCTCGACAGGCTCAGCGTGGGCTGGGCGATATAGCCGGCGGGGTTGGCGATCACGGCCTTGCGGAAGTCCTCGATCTCGGCGTTTGTCGCAGCCGGGCCGACCAGCATGCCGTAGCCACCGGCGCCGTGCACCTCCTTGACCACCAGGTCCTTGAGGTTGGCCAGCGTGTACTTCAGATCCTCCGGATTGCGGCACATGTAGGTGGGCACGTTGTTGAGGATCGGCTTTTCGCCAAGGTAGAACTCGATCATCTTGGGCACATAGGGGTAGATCGACTTGTCATCGGCGACGCCGGTGCCCACGGCGTTGCAGATCGTGACGTTGCCCGCGCGGTAGGCGCCGAGCAGGCCGGCGCAGCCCAGGGTCGAGGTCGGCCGGAACACCAGCGGGTCGAGAAAATCATCGTCCACGCGGCGGTAGATCACGTCCACCCGCTTGGGGCCACGCGTGGTGCGCATATAGACGAAGTTGTCCTTGACGAACAAGTCCTGGCCCTCGACCAGCTCCACTCCCATCTGCTGCGCCAGGAAGGCATGCTCGAAGTAGGCGCTGTTGTACATGCCGGGGGTGAGCACCACCACCGTCGGCTCGGCCGTGGCCGGTGGTGCCGAGGCACGCAGCGTTTCCAGCAGCAAGTCGGGGTAGTGCGCCACGGGCGCGACGCTGTGGGAGCTGAACAGGTCGGGGAACAGCCGCATCATCATCTTGCGGTCTTCCAGCATGTAGCTCACGCCGCTGGGAACGCGCAGGTTGTCCTCGAGCACGTAGTACTCGCCTTCGCCCTTGGCATTGGGGGCGCGCACGATGTCGACGCCGGCAATATGCGAGTAGATCTGGTTGGGCACGTCCACGCCCATCATCTCCGGTCGGAACTGTGCGTTGTGGGTGATCTGCTCGGCCGGCACCACGCCGGCCTTGATGATGTCCTGCCCGTGGTAGACGTCGTGAATGAAGCGGTTGAGCGCGGTCACGCGCTGGACCAGGCCCTTTTCCATGCTGGCCCATTCATGCGCCGGAATGATGCGCGGGATCAGGTCGAAGGGGATCAGCCGCTCGGTACCGGCACCATCTTCGTCCTTGGCGCCGTAGACGGCGAAGGTGATACCCACGCGCCGGAAGATCATTTCGGCCTCTTCGCGCCGCGCCCGCATCACGTCGGCGGGCTGGCGCTCAAGCCACTGGGCGTAGCGCTGGTAATGCTCGCGTATGCCCTTGTCCTGGCTCTGGCTCTGCGACATCCCGCCCATAGTCTGGGACTGGAACTGCGACCCGGTTCCTGATTGGCCCTGGCGTTGGCCTGCGCCAGGCAGTTCGGAATACATTTCATCGAATTTCTGCATAGGCATCTCCTCCACAGAGGATAGCAAGTTGCGCGCCACCTAGGTGCATGGTGCACGCACCAGAATGCAGAAAACCCGCCCGCTGCCTGAACAGCGCGGCGGGTTTGGTGCGGAGATCGGACTTATCGCGCGGAAATGGCGGTGTCGGCAAAGTCGCTGAACACGCCGTCCACGCCGAGCTTGTAGAACAGCTGGTATTCGGCCTTGGGGTCACCCTTGAAGTCCGAAGCCAGGCGGCGCGCCTCGTTGCGGAAGGTGTAGGCGTGCACGATCAGGCCGGCGGCATGCGCGTTTTTCACCACGTCGGTGGGCGCCAGCATGACGCGGTCGCGGTCATCGATTTTGCCGTCGCCGTTGAGGTCGTCGGGCTTGCCGTCATTGTTGGCGTCGACCTGTTTGGAGGAGATCAGGTAGGGCTTCCAGGGGCCGATGCCGTCGGCGTAGGTCTTGACTTCCTTCAGTCCATCGGGGGTCAGCAGGCTGGCGAAGGTGCGCGGATCCTTGGCCACGGCAAAGTCATAAGGTTTGTCGTAGGGCGCCACCAGCGACATGCTGCCGTCGGCCTTGACGTCGTCGGCGTCGACCAGCTGGACCAGGCGAATCTGGGTCTTGCTACGCAGGTACTTCAAGTTGGACACCTCGAACGACTGCACGATCACCGGCGAGGTCTTGGCGGTGTAGCCGTACTTGGCCAGGATCGCGAGCAGGCGGTCTTCCAGCGCCAGGTTGAGCCCGACATGGAAGGTCGGGTGCTTGGTCTCGGGGTAGACGCCCACGGTGCGGCCGGCCTTGCTGCCTTCCGTCTTGGCCAGGTCCAGCACCTCTTCCAGGGTCGGGATCTGGTACTTGCCGTTGTGCGACTGGTCGCGCTCGGCCAGCGGCTGCAGGGCGCGCAGGGTCTTGATTTCTGCCAGGGTGAAGTCGGAGGCGAACCAGCCCTCTTCTTCGACGCCGTCCACCACCTTCTTGGTCTTGCGCGCGGCGAATTCGGCGCGCGTCGATACGTCGGTGGTGCCGGTGATGTTGGGCTCATGGCGCGCAATCAGCACGCCGTCCTTGGTGGCCACGAGGTCGGGCTCGATGAAGTCGGCCCCCATCTCGATGGCCTTCTTGTAGCCCTCCAGCGTGTGGTCGGGCAGATAGCCGGGTGCGCCGCGGTGGCCGATCACCAGCGGCTTGTCGCCGCTCAAGGTCGGGTAGCCGCCGTCGCTGCCGCCGCAGGCCACCACCAGAATGCTCGCCGCCAGAGCCAGGGGCAGCACGGTCCATTTCTTGTTCTTCAAGTTGAGTCTCCAGGTTTGTTAGTCAAAAGCCTTGGAGTGTCCCCGCTCTGCGTTGCACGAATGTGACAGCCCGCGCGAGCGCGGATCAATCCGGTTCTGGCAAACGGTGCTGCCAGTAACGTCGAGCATGCTCCCGCTCGCATACTACTTGTTCGGCGCGGGCCGAGGACCAGCTCGCAGCCCCGCAATGCACGGAATCGACCACCTCTACCCCAAGCGCGCGGTAGCGCTCCAGTACCGGCGCGGCCGGATGCCCGAAGGTATTTCGGTAGCCCGCCTGGACCAGGGCCAGGCGCGGCTGTACCGCTTGCAGGAAGCCCAGGCTCGATGAAGTCTTGCTGCCATGGTGCGGTACCAGCAGCACGTCCGCCCGCAGCGCCGCGCCTTCGGCCACCAGGCGCGCCTCCTGCGGCTGTTCGATGTCGCCGGCCAGGAGCGCGGTCCGCGTGCCATTGGTGATGCGCAGCACGCAGCTGATGGCGTTCGGCTTGCCGGTGGCCGCATAGTCTTGCGCTTGCGGATGCAATACCTCAAACACAACGCCATCCCAGGTCCATTGCTGGCCGGCCTCGCAACGCCGGGCCGCCCGCACGGCCTGCAACTCGTGGCCGGCTTCAATGGAACTCAGCAGCGCCGCCTGCGGCTGCATGGCCAGCACCGCAGCCGCGCCACCGGTATGGTCGCTGTCCCGGTGGCTGAGCACGACCGTGTCCACGCGCTCGCCCAGGGCGCGCAACAGCGGCACCAGCACGCGGTGGCCGGCATCGCTCTCGCGCGAGAAGCGCGGCCCGGTGTCGTAGAGCAGGGCATGCGTTGCCGTGCGCACAAGAACGGCATTGCCTTGGCCCACGTCGGCGGCCAGCAACTCGAACTGCCCGGACGCCGGCCGCGGCGCCTGCCACAGCAATACCGGAAGAAGAAGCGGCAGGCCCAGGAGCCGCGCGCCCCAGGGCAATCGCATCACCAGCAGCAAGCCGCCAACAATTGCGGCGACGCCAAGCCCCAGCGGCGGTGCTGCGACCGAAACGGTGGCCAGCGGCCATGCGGCCAGCATCTGCAGGAACTTGGCCAGGATTGCCACCGCCATCGCAGCCAGGTCCCACAGCGGGGCGACCGCAACACCCAGCAAGGCCAGCGGCGTCACCACCAGCGTGACCCAGGGAATGGCCAGTGCGTTGGCCAGCAAGCCGACCAAGGAGAGTTGCTGAAACAGCAGCAAGGTCAGCGGCGCCAGCGCCAGAGTGATAACCGCCTGCTCGCGGCCCTTTTCCCTCAGCGCCGCAACGAAGCTTGCGCCGGCTCCGGCGCCCGCCACTCGGCCGGCGGCTCCCCCACTTGACGCAAACAGCACGCCCACCGCGACAAAGCTGAGCCAGAAGCCCGCCTGCAAAAGCGCCCAGGGGTCCAGCGCCAACACGACGGCGCAGGCCAGCAGCCAGACCTGCGGCCAGGGCCACTGCCTGCCGCCCAGGCGCAGCAGGCCGACGGTGGCCAGCATCCAGATCGTGCGCTGCGCGGGCACGCCCCAGCCGCTGAACAGCGCATAGGCGCCAGCCAGCAAAAGCCCGCCCAGCAGGCCGGCGCTGGGCGCCGGAAAGCGCAGGCACAGCCGCTCGCTGCGCCGCCACAGCACGCCCACCACCAGCGCCGCGAGCCAGGCAAACAGGGTCACGTGCAAACCGGAGATGCTCATCAGGTGGGCAACGCCGGTCGCCCGGAAGATGTCCCAGTCGGCGCGGTCGATGGCGTTCTGGTCGCCCGTCACCAGCGCCGCGAGGATGCCGGCTTGCTGGCGATCAGCCACATGCGCAAAGATCGCATCGCGCACCTGCTGGCGTGCCGCTTCGACCGGATGCTGCCAGGTCAGCCCCAGGCGTTCGGGCGCGGCATCGCGCGGGCCGGCGCGCACATAGCCCGTGGCTTGCAGGCCCTGCTCCCAAAGCCAGAGCTCGTAGTCAAAACCATGGGGATTGCGATTGCCATGCGGTGCCTTCAGGCGCACCGTCAGGCGCCAGCGCTCACCAGCGTGCAACTCGGCAGGCTGAAGCTGCGCGGGCTGGTGCGAAGCGCCATCGCCGCGCGTGCCGCTGTACCAGCCCAGGTAGATTTGCGGAGGCAGGCGCACAGGCAGGCCGCCAGCTTGCGCCGCTTCGACCGCAAAGCGGAATCGTTGGCCGGACTCATTGCGCTGCGGCATGGCGGCGACAACCCCGGTGACGGCAACGTCGCGCCCCTCAAGGCCCGGGGCCAGCGCGTCATGCGCGAAGACCAGCGCGCGCCCGCCACACAAACCGAATGCCAATGCCGCCAACGCCAAGCCAGCCAGACCCACTGCCAACGGATTTGCTGCTGATTTGATAGCAGAAAGAGCCCAGAGAACAGGTGCTGCGAGCACCAAGGCCGCATAAACTTGCCATGGCAGCAAGTCCGGCTGCTGCACCTGCAAGGCCGTCCCGGCCAACCATCCCAACACGGCGGGAAGCCAGCGCCCTGGCCTGCCGCGCTCCCGCCACAGCCTATTTTTTTGCATCTTGCCATGCACAACGCGCCTAGCATGGATCATGGCGACTGGCTCAGGTCTTGCTAGTATGCGGTCGGGCGACTTTCTCGAAACTTTTGCCTGAGCCCTTTGCCAACCTGTACGCCAACGGAGACTCCCGCGCATGTCCATTCACGCCGCCCTGAACCACGTCACCCACTACAAGTACGACCGGCTGGTCAATCTGGGGCCTCAAGTCGTGCGCCTGCGGCCCGCACCACATTGCCGCAGCAACGTCATCTCGTACTCGCTCAAGGTCGAACCGGCTGGCCACTTCATCAACTGGCAGCAGGACCCGTTCGCCAACTACCAGGCGCGCCTGGTGTTTCCGGAAAAAACGACGGAGTTCAAAATCACTGTCGATCTCGTGGTCGAGATGGCGGTCTACAACCCGTTCGATTTCTTCCTGGAACCGGCCGCGGAGAACTTCCCGTTCAAATACGACGCCGGGCAAACGCAGGAGCTGGCGCCCTACCTGGTGACCGAGCCGGTCACGCCGCTGCTCAAAGCCTACCTGGCCAAGATCGACCGCACGGAACGCCGCACCATTGACTTCCTGGTGGCGATCAACCAGCAAGTCGCCAGCGATGTCCGTTACCTGATCCGCATGGAGCCCGGCGTGCAAAAGCCGGAAGAGACACTGGCCCTGGCCAGCGGCTCGTGCCGCGACTCCGGCTGGCTGCTGGTGCAACTGCTGCGCCATTGCGGGCTGGCCGCGCGCTTCGTCTCGGGCTATCTGATCCAGCTCACGCCCGATGTGAAATCGCTGGACGGCCCGAGCGGGACCACGGTCGACTTCACCGATTTGCACGCCTGGTGCGAGGTCTATCTTCCTGGCGCCGGCTGGATCGGGCTGGACGCCACCTCCGGCCTGCTCGCGGGCGAAGGCCACATCCCACTGGCCTGCACGCCGCAGCCCTCCAGCGCCGCGCCGATCGAAGGCGTGTCGGACAAGGCCGAAGTCACGTTCAGCCACCACATGGCCGTCACGCGCATCTATGAATCACCGCGCGTGACCAAGCCCTATACCGAAGAGCAATGGGCCGAAGTGATGGCCCTGGGCGACGCCGTGGACCGCGAACTGCACGACGGCGACGTGCGCCTGACCATGGGCGGCGAGCCGACCTTCGTGGCCGTTGGCGACCGCGACGCCGCCGAATGGAACACCGATGCACTCGGCCCCACCAAGCGCGGCTATGCCACCGAGCTTGTACAGAAACTGCGGGCCGAGTACGGCGACGGCGGCTTCCTGCATTTCGGGCAGGGCAAGTGGTACCCCGGCGAGCAATTGCCACGCTGGGCCTTGAGCATCTACTGGCGCGCCGACGGGCAACCGGTCTGGCGCAACCCGGCCCTGTTCACCGACGAGCGCTCCCCCACGCACTACACCAGCGAAGACGCACAGCGCTTCACCAAGGCGCTGGCGGCCAGGTTGTCCATCACCGACAAGTTCATCGAGCCCGGCTACGAGGATGTCTGGTACTACCTCTGGCGCGAGCGCCGCCTGCCCATCAACGTGGACCCATTCGACTCGCGCCTGGACGACGAAATGGAGCGCGCCCGCCTGCGCCGCGTGTTCGACCAGAAACTCAACGCCGTCGTCGGCTACGTGCTGCCGCTGCAAGCCAGCGAAGCGCCACGCCTGGCCGGACCCGTGTGGTCGACCGGCGCCTGGTTCCTGCGCGACGAACGCATGTACCTGATGCCCGGCGATTCGCCGATGGGCTACCG
>DATILI010000183.1:0-2896 GCA_035476635.1 Burkholderiaceae bacterium
AGCATCTTCTTGCGGGCATCGACACGAAACTCGATCAGCTTCATCGCGGGCCACGGGGTCTTGCCGTCCAGGGTGAACCTGGGCGCGGCCGGGCCGATCACATTCAACTGCCGCGCCAGATCCTGCAGGTACGGAAGCACCACGCGGCACGCCGCCTCGGTCTTGTCCGTGTTTCCGGCCAGGTCCTGCTGCACCTTGCCCTGCTGGTTCTGCAGGGCACTGGCCTGCGATTTCAATTGATTGAGGAAGCTCACGGCGATGGTCGTTTGAAAATGTGACAGAATTTTACCGATGCCCGCGCCTGCTAGCCAGCCACGACTCGCCGCCGCAGCAACGCACCCGTGGAGGCTGCCAACACTATACCGGCAGCGCTGCACGCGCCCGTGACCAGCCAGCTCCACTCCCACCCGCCGGCCACGGTCGCCGCATAGGCGACCAGCGGCGGGCCCGCGAACTGCCCCAGCGAAGACCATTGCTGCATCCAGCCGACGGTGGTCGAAATGGTTTTCTCGCCGGGGGCTAGGCGAACCGCCAAATAGAACAACGTGCCCGGAACGAGGCCGCCGACCATGGAAAAAACCAGGACGGCCCCGTAGCGTACCGACGCAGCCACTTGCACCGGCGCCGCGCCCCAGATCGGCGCAAAAGCCAGGAATGCCCCCAGGCCCATCGCCGCGAAGCCCATATAGAGCAGGTGCTGCGCGCGCACGCCCAGCCCCAGCAAGCGTCCCGAAGCGATGTTGCCCCCCATGTTCACCAGGGCCGCGGCTGCGGTCGCAGCGCCTGCCAGCCCCGCGGGCAGCCCGGCCTGGGCATACATGGACGGCAGGAAGCCGATCACCGCCAGCCATTGACCCGAGTACATGGCGAAGCACAGGGCCACCAGCCAGGGGCCGGGCGCGCGCAGGGTATCCCACAGCCGCGTGGGCCAGGCTCCCGTGGCCATGGCACCAGCGCCGCCGGGCACAAGCACCGCATCGGCGGGCACGGCGCGCATGAGCCACAGCCCCATCCCCCCCGACAGCAGGGCCAGCAGCCACCACCATCCTTGCCAACCCGCCCGCGCCATCACCCAAGGCCCGCCCAGCAGGGCCAGCGCCGTTCCCAGCGGCATGTAGGCGCCCCATACCCCGAGTGCCGCGCTCACGCGATGCGGCGTCACGAGCCTGCGAATCAGGCTCGGGGCCGGCATCGACGCCAGCAGGAATCCCACCCCTTCCAGCGCCCGAAGCGCCATCAGCGTGCCCGGATCCTGCGCCCAGCCGCCCAGGAAACTCGCAACGGACAGCACCAGCAGGCCCGTGACCATCGTCCGCTTCAAGCCCAGGCCGTCGGCGGCCAGCCCGATCGTGAGCCCCAGAAGCATGCCGGCGAGTTGCACCAGCGACAGCAGGAAGCCCGCCTGCACCAGCGTGACCCCGAGCGCTTCGCGCAGCACCGGCAAGGCCGTGGGCAGCTTGCCGATGTGCAAAGCGGCGCTGACGCCACCCAGCACCACGAGCAACGCGGGGTCGAGCCGGCGCATGGTCAGGGCAGGAGCTTGCGGCCCGTAAGCCGCTCGTGTTCGCGCGCGGCAAAGCGGTCTGTCATCCCGGCGATGTAGTCGGCCACGGCCCGCCGGCGGTCCGTGCGCGCCGCGAAGTCGGCTGGCATCTGGATGGCGTCGGACGCATAGGCTTCGAACAACTCGCGCACCACCACCTTGGCCTGGCCCGTGGTGGCCATCACCTGCTCGTGCCGGTACAGGTTGCGCAAAAGGAAGGTTTTCAACGCCACCGATTTCATCCGCATGGTGTCGCTGAATCGAACCAAGGGCGGAGCTGTCCGGGCTGCGTCGGGACTCGACGGCGACACAGTCTCCAATCCCACGCGCGTCGAATCGATGACATCGTAGACCTGGGCACTGAGCATGCGCCGGATGGCTTCGTACAGCACCCGGCGCCCCTGCAGCGCGGGATACTCCCGCAGCGCCTGCGCGCGGTAGTCTTCGAAGAGTTCAACCTCGCGCAACTGATCGAGGGTGATGAGGCCCGATCGCACGCCGTCGTCGATGTCGTGCGCGTTGTACGCGATTTCGTCGGCCAGGTTGCACAACTGCGCTTCGAGGCTGGGCTGGGTACGCTCCAGGAACCGCCGCCCCACACCCCCGGGCTCGGCCGCCTCCAGGCGAAGTGCATTCGCGCGCGAACAATGCTTGAGGATGCCCTCGCGCGTCTCGAACGTGAGGTTCAGGCCGTCGTAGCGTGGATAGCGCTCCTCGAGTTCATCCACCACGCGCAGACTCTGCAGGTTGTGCTCGAACCCGCCGGCCTCGCGCATGCAGTCATCCAGCGCATCCTGCCCTGCATGGCCAAACGGCGTGTGGCCGAGATCGTGGGCCAGGGCGATCGCTTCCACCAAGTCTTCGTTCAGTTGCAGGGCCCGCGCAATCGACCGGCCGAGCTGGGCCACCTCCAGCGAATGCGTGAGCCGCGTGCGAAACAGGTCACCCTCGTGGTTGAGGAACACCTGCGTCTTGTAAACGAGCCGGCGAAAGGCGGTCGAATGAACGATGCGATCGCGGTCGCGCTGGTACTCGGTGCGGGTGGGCGCCGCCTCTTCGGCGTACCGCCGGCCGCGCGACCGCGCGGGGTCGCATGCGTAGCGAGCCAGCATCATGAGGTCACCCGCCGCGGCAGCAGGTCTCGATCACCTCGCGCACCAGGGCTTCAGGCGCGCCACGAACCGCGGCGCTGCCCGGCTGATCAATGACGACGAACTTGATGTCCCCGCCCTCGCTCTTCTTGTCCACGCGCATCAGCTCGAGGTAGCGGTCGGCGCCTAGCGATGGACCCACCAGCGGCAGACCGGCTTGGCGTATCAAAGCGGTGACTCGCTCGCCGAACGCGCCATCGAT
>DATILI010000184.1:0-31200 GCA_035476635.1 Burkholderiaceae bacterium
ATCCGAAATCGCGGCGGGCCGCCTGCGGATCGTCGATGTTCGGCCGGCACTGCCGCAAACCACCGCCGTCCTGATGTACCGCAAGGTCACGGCGATCTACATGGATGCGATCCAAATGCTGGACGATGCAGCTGCCGGCAAGCCGGGCTAGGACTTCAAGTCATTGCACGCGCGACCAGCAGCGTATCGGTGAACTGCTCAAAGCGCACGATCTTGCCCCCTTCAAGCTGCCACACGTGGACCACGCGCGCGTCCATGGCCTTGCCGGTGGCACGGTAGGTGCCGCGGTAGTCGCCGATGCCCACGATGTTTTCGCCGCCGTCGATCAGGCGTTCCAGTTTGAACTGGTAGCCCTCCCAGGTCGAGCCCAGGACAGCGAATACGTTGTCGATGACCTGTTGCGGGCCGATCCACGTGCCGGCGCAAGGAAAGCCGGCCATCTCGGTCCAGCGCACCTGGGGAGAGACGTCGGCCATCATGGCGGAGATGTCGGCCCGATCCGACGCGGCATAGTGCGCCTTGATGATGTCGAGGTTGCTTTTCATGAACTCTTTCAAATGGGGTTGTGGGATGCCGGGTAGAGCGTCGTCGAGGCCTTTTCCATGAAGGCGCCGGCCGGGTTGTTGGCGATCGCGCCATCGCCGGTCAGCCCGAGGAACTTGCCGGTGGAGCGCTTCGATTCGAAGTTGAAGAAGAACACCGAGGCGACCGGAATGAGGAACTCGCGGAAGGTGAAGATGTACTGCTGTTCGTCGAACTTGTAGTAGGTCGCCATGTCCACGTCGCCGTGGCCGCGCTGCACGCCCACCAGGCACTGCCAGCAATAGCGTTGCGAGCTGAGGTAGGTGTGCTCATAGGTGTGGTTCGGGCTGTAGGTCTGCCAGGTGCGCAGGCCGATCAAGTCGCGGCTCTCGTGTGGCACCACGCCGCTGGCCGTGCCGCCGCCCAGGGAGCCGGCGAGGAAGTCCTGTGCGACCCGGGGCTCGGCGCCGGCTTCTTCGGCGCTGCGCACGCGGCTTTCGATCGCCAGTACGCGGCGTGTCCGTGTGTTCGCGATGACCGTGAGCGCGGCAAGCGGCCGCGCCTTGAAGGTGATGTCGATGAAGAACGTGTGGGGCGCCACCTCGACGGTCTCGCACCAGTCGCGGCCTTCGCCCTGGGCGCTGTCCTCCCATGCAACTTCGTTCGGGCGATCGAAGTGCAGGGCCAGCGTGCGGGCAGGGAAGTCGATGCGCAGCGTCTGGCCGACAAGCCCATCGCTGGCGGGCAACCGGTTGGTGGCGATGCCGGCCGCGAATTCATCGTAGGTCTTCCAGCCGGCGGGTGGGGGGGCGAGCGTGCTCATGTCTGTCTTTCAGTGCGCGAAGGCGATCGTCGGAAGGTCGACGGCCGAGGCTCCGCCGTCGACCATCAGGAAGGTGCCGTTGACCATGCTCGCGCGCTTCGATGCCAGGTAGAGCACAGCGTCGGCGACTTCGCCGGGTTCGGCCGCGCGGCCCAGCGGCACGTCGCGTGCAACCAGTGCATAGGCAGCGTCGGTGTCGGCAAGTTTGTATTTTTCGACCAGCACCTGCATTTGCTCGTCGGCCATCGCGGTGCGCACCCAGCCGGGGCAGACGGCATTGGTGCGAACGCCCAGGCGGCCGTAGTCCCGCGCCAGGGACCGTGTGAGGCCGATCAGCGCGTGCTTCATCGTCACATAGCCGACCACGCCGGGCCCGGCGAAATGACCGGCGAGCGACGACAGCACGACGATGTTGCCGCGCCGGGAGATCAGCTCCGGCATCAGCTCGCGGGCGCAGACGAAGGCGGTGTCCAGGTTCAGCCGCGTGGCCATGTGCCATGCCTCGTCGTCGGTTTGGGTGAGCTCGCCCACGCCATGGCCGCCGGCGTTGGCGACCAGCACATCGACGCCACCGAAGCGGTCGCTGGCCTGTGCGAGCGCCGCCTTCACATCGGCAGCGTCGGCGGCATCGCCGGCCACCACGAGGCCATCAATCGACTCGGCCACCTCAAGCAAGGGCGCGCGCCTGCGGCCCATCAGGACGACGTGGCCTCCGGCTGCTGCGAATTGCCGTGCCACCGCCGCGCCGATGCCGGTGCCGCCTCCGGTGATGAAAGCGACCTGGCCCTTGAACTCTGTTGACATGTGCTTTGCCTCATTGACTTCGATGAAACGAGTCTAGTGAGGCGGGCCGGCAAGGCATGCGTCGTCAGCGCACAAACCGTTGACCCAAGGCGCATGGCTTGGGTCTGCCTGTATGCGGCACGCGCGGCCTGCACCACACTCGATTCGATGCGTTACGACCACATCATCATCGGGGCGGGGTCCGCCGGCTGCGTTCTCGCCCATCGACTGGTGCGCGGCGGACGCCGTGTGCTGCTGCTTGAAGCGGGGCCCACCCACGAACACCCGTTCGTGCGCATGCCCGCCGCCTTCGTGCGGGTCATCGGCACCGAGCGTTCCTGGGACTATGTCAGTGAACCGCAGCCCGATGCCGCCGGCCGCAGAATGCACGTGCCGCAGGGGCGCATGCTGGGCGGCAGCAGTTCGCTGAACGCGATGGTCTACATCCGCGGTACGGCCGCCGACTACGACGACTGGAGGGAGGGCGGTTGTGCCGGCTGGGGTTGGAGCGACGTGCTCCCCGCCTTCAAGCGCGCCGAGGCCAATGAGCTGTACGCTGAACCGCTGCATGGCCGGGACGGGCCACTGCGCGTCAGCCAGCCACGCTTTCGCCATCCACTCAGCGAGGCATTCCTGAAGGCGGCGCAGCAATCGGGCCTGCCCGCGAACGCCGACTTCAACGGCGCCACGCAAGCCGGCGTTGGTTTCTACCAGTCCACCACGTTCGACGGGGAGCGCGGCTCGACTGCGGCGACCTACCTTGCGGCGGTGCGCCGGGACGCGCGGCTCGAGGTTCGCGCCGGCGTGCACGTGACGCGCATCGTGGTCGAGGCCGACCGGGCCGTCGGTGTCGAGTTCGTGGAGAGCGGCCACGCCACGCAAGTGCGGTGCACGCAGGAGGTGCTGGTCTGTGCCGGGGCGCTGGCGTCGCCCAAGCTGCTGATGCTGTCGGGCATCGGGCCCGGCGAAAAACTGCAGGCGTTGGGCATTCCGCTGGCGCAGCACAGCCCCGGCGTCGGTCAGAACTACCAGGACCACCTGGAGGTGAGCGTCTATGCCCGCACGCGCTCGCCCATCAGCATGCTGGGCCATGACAAGGGCCTGCGTGCCCTGCGCCACGGCATTCAATGGCAGCTGTTCCGCAGCGGCCTGCTGGCGTCCAATGTGGTGGAGAGCGGGGGCTTCGTGGACACGACCGGCGGCGATCGACCGGATCTGCAGTTCCATGTACTGCCGGTCCTGGTGGGCGATGTCGGGCGCGAGCCGCTCGCAGGCCATGGCCTGTCGGTCAATCCGTGTGTTCTGCGACCGAAGTCGCGCGGCAGCGTGACGCTGCGCAGTGCCGATCCGTCCGCGCCTATCGTGTTCGACGCGGGCGCGCTGCGCGAGCAAGCCGACGTGGACACGCTGGTTCGCGGCGTGAAGTTGTCCCGCAAGATCCTGCGGGCGCCCGCGCTGGCGGAAGTGATAGCGCACGAGCTGTTGCCCGGCTCGGCCGACACCCTGAGCGACGCGCAGATCGAGTCCCACGTGCGCACCCATGCCAAGACTGTCTATCACCCCGCGGGCACCTGCCGCATGGGCAGCGATGCGGGCTCGGTGGTTGACACGGAACTGCGCGTGCGCGGCGTTGCCGGCTTGCGCGTGTGCGATGCGTCGGTGATGCCAACGCTGCCGTCAGGCAACACGAATGCCCCGACGATCATGATTGCCGAGCGCTGCGCGGAGTTTCTCCTGCGTGCCTGTTGAACATGCGCGCACAGGCAACACCCGCTGCGCTGTCGGGCAATGGCGAATTCGCGATGCCGCTTAGATTGAAGTCCTCTCTTGCCCGCGGACCCAACGGACCATGAACTCGCGCGATCTTTCCCGCCAGCACCTTCAATCTGCGCAATTCCTGTCCGAGCGGCGCGTCGGCAACGTGATCGATGGTGTCAGCCGGCCGCCGCTTTCAGGTCGATGGCTGGACGTGACCGACCCCGCCACGGAGATGGTCGTGGCCGAAGCGCCGGACAGCGATGGGGCCGATGTCGACGCGGCCGTCGCCTCGGCTCAGCGCGCATTCGACAGCGCCGTCTGGCGCGGCCTGCGCCCAGCCGATCGCGAGAAGTTGCTGTTCAAGCTGTCGGAGCTGATCGAGCGCCACGCCGATGAACTCAGCGCAATCGAGACCCTCCAGAGCGGCAAGCTGCAGGGCATCGCTCGCATGATCGACGTTGGCTCCGGCGCCGAATTCGTGCGCTATATGGCGGGCTGGGCCACGAAGCTGGAAGGCCAGACCCTCGACAATTCGATTCCGATTCCCGGCCCGCAGTGGGTCACGTATACGCGGCGCGAACCGGTCGGCGTGGTCGGCGCCATCGTGCCGTGGAACTTTCCTCTCGCAATTGCGCTGTGGAAGGTTGCACCGGCACTGGCAGCCGGCTGCACGGTGGTGCTCAAGCCATCCGAAGACACGCCGCTGACCGCGTTGCGGCTGGCGCAGCTCGCGATCGAAGCGGGCATACCGCCCGGCGTCCTGAATGTGGTGTGCGGCCGCGGCAGCACGGCTGGAGCCGCGTTGATCGCCCACCCCGGTGTGCGCAAACTCAGCTTCACGGGCTCCACAGCCGTGGGCAAGGTGGTGGGGCATGCTGCGGTGGACAACATGGCGCGGTTCACGCTGGAGCTTGGCGGAAAGAGCCCGGCCATCGTGCTGGAAGATGCCGACCCCGCGCAGGTGGCGCAAGGCATTGCGATGGGCATCTTCTTTCACCAGGGCCAGGTGTGTACCGCCAGCTCGCGCCTGTTCGTGCACCGCAGCTTGTACCAGCGCGTGCTGGACGAATTGGCCGGCATCGCGCAGGGCATGAAGATCGGCTCGGGATTCGATGCGGCTACGCAGTTCGGGCCATTGACCTCGAAGGCGCATTTCGCGCGCGTGCTGGGCTACATCGAATCGGCCAAGGCCGAAGGCGCCACGCTGGTGACCGGCGGCGCGCGCGCCCTGGAGGCCGGTTGTTTCGTGCAGCCGACGATTTTCGCGGACACCACGCCGCATATGCGCGTTGTGCGCGAAGAGGTCTTCGGCCCGGTGCTCGCCGCGGCGCCGTTCGACGATGTCGAAGAGGCCATCGCGGCCGCCAACGATTCACCCTACGGCCTGGCGGCGAGCGTGTGGACCGGCAGTCTCTCGCACGCGAACCGGATCGTGCCGCGGCTGCAGGCGGGCATGGTGTGGGTGAACGCGCACAACGTGCTCGATGCGGGCCTGCCATTGGGCGGCATGAAGCAGTCAGGCACCGGGCGCGACCTCGGTCGTGCGGCGGTCGAGGGTTTTACCGAAGTGAAGAGCGTGTGCATGGCCGTCTAGCACGCGCTATCGCATTGCAATCCATATCAACAATCACAGGAGACACAAGTCATGAATATCCAACGCATCGCCGCGCTGTCGGCAATTTCGGTTGCCGCCGCGCTCGCATCCAATGCGGCCTACGCGCAATCGAAGTGCGGCCTGGGAAACGGCAAGAAAGCGACCGGCGAGCCGATTGCGGTCGGTGCCGTGGTCGGCAAGACCGGGCCCGACGACTTCAGCTCCTCGGCGCAAGCCGCGGCGGCCTATTTCAAATGCGTCAATGAAAACGGCGGCATTAACGGACGCCCGATCGACTACATCGTCGCGGACGACCAGTGGAACCCCGAGACCGCGGCCCAGGTTGCCAGCAAGCTGGTCAAGGACCGCAAGGTGGTGGTCCTGGCCGGCAGCACGAGCTTCGTCGAGTGCGGTGCGAACGCGAAGATGTATGCCGATGAAGGCGTGATGGTCATTGCCGGCACCGGTGTGCCGCGCGAGTGCTTCAACGCCAAGAATTACGTCCCCATCAATTCCGGCCCGCGCATCAGCGGCACGATCGCGGCGATGTATGCGGCGCAGACCTACAAGAGCAAGAAGATGGTCTGCATCATCCCCAACATCCCCAGCCTGGGCAACTGGGCCTGCGAGGGACCCAGGGAATGGGGCAAGAAGAATGGCGTCGAGGTCGAGACCATTGCCATCGACCCGGGTTCTGCCGATGCCACCTCGGTGATGCTGCAGGCCGCTTCCAAGAAGCCTGACACTATCATCATGAACGTGCCCAAGGGCATCCTCGTGCCAATGCTGGCCGCGGCCGAGCAGCAGAACCTGGGAAAGAAGATTCACTTCGTTTCATCGGCGCCGGCCTATAGCGCCGACGTGCCGAAGGCAATCGGCCCCTACTGGAACAAGAACTTCGCCATCAATCTGGAGTTCAACCCACTCGAATCCAAGGGCGCCGACAACCTGAACTGGCAGTCCGTCATGAATTCCCATGGCGCCAAGACCGACCCACGCGATACCTTCTCGCAAGCCGGCTATCTCGCCGCGCGGCTGGTGACGGAGACGCTGCTGAAAATGGACGCGAAGAGCATCGACCGCGCCTCGGTGACGACCGCGTTGCGCAAGGTCAGCGACTTTCGCAGCGACATTCTTTGCAAGCCGTTCTACGTCGGTGCGGGCAATCGCCACAACGCCAACAACGCGGGCCCGATGGTGGTGGTCGACGGAAACGGTTTTGCCGGTGCTTCGGCGGGTTGCCTCACCGCGGATGATCCGGAGCTGGTCGACGTGCGCGCCGACGAGAAAAAGCTCAGCCTGAAGTAATCAAAAGACCGGTTCGCGCTCGCCCCACCGGCCATGCTTGAATTGTTGCCCTTCGTTGTCTCAGGCCTCGGCGTGGGCGCGGTCTATGCGCTGTCCGGGGTCGGACTGGTGGTGCTGTACCGGTCTTCCGGCGTGTTGAATTTCGCGTTCGGTGCGCTCGGCGCGATCGGCGCTTACGTCGCCTGGTCCATGCTCCAGGCGGGTTGGCCCCAGGCACTCGCATGGACAGCGTGCGTGGCGGTGGCCATGCTCCTGTCGCTCGCTTACGGTCGCCTGATCGCGCCGCACCTGGCGCAGCGCAACCCGACCATCCGCAGCATAGGAACGCTCGGTTTTGCGCTCGTGGTGCTCGGCTTCACCGAGTGGTTCTGGGGCGAGCAACCGCGCCGGCTTGTCCTGCCGACCGACGCAGGTGCGGTGGAGCTGTTCGACGTGCGCCTGACCTACACACGCGTGATCGGCCTGGCGCTGGCCGTCGCGATGATGGCGGGCATTGGCCTGCTGCTGGTACGCACCCGGGTCGGGCTGAAGATGCGTGCGCTTGCCAATGACCGCGACCTGAGTGCGCTGCTCGGCATCCGCGTGCTGCAGATAGACACCGTTGCCTGGGTGCTCAGCGGCGCCTTTGCCGGCGTGTGCGGCTTGCTGCTGGCCAACATCGTCCGCCTTCAGGCGACGCTGCTCACGTTTCTGGTCATCCCGGCGTTCGCCGCGGCGATCATCGGCCGGCTCCAGTCGCTGCCCGCCACTGTGGCGGGCGGGATCATCATCGGCGTGCTGGAGGCGGTAGCCATCGTGGTGCCCGGCCTTGCCGCATTCCGCAGCGCGACGCCGTTTCTGGTGGCACTGTTGATGATCGCCTTTCACCGCCCGAACACCCGCCTGGCCTGACGCATGACGAGTCTCGCACTTCCTTTCATGGGCACGCTGGAAACCGCGCTCGAACGGGTACGCCGTGAACGGCTGCGGTCGCTGTTGACCATGTTGGCCGTGCTGCTCGTCATCGGTGTCGCACTGCCCTGGCTGGCAAATGCCTACTGGACCAAGACGCTGACCTCGGCGCTGGCGCTGTCGGTGGCCGCGGCGGGCGTCGGCTTGCTGTACGGCCAGCTCGGCCTGGTCTCGCTGTGCCAGTTCGCGCTGCTCGGCATCGGCGGCTGGGTGGCGCTGCGCATCAGCCACGGCTTGGGATTGCCATTCGAGCTGTGCGTGCTGGCCGCCGGCGGTGCGTCGGCCCTGGTGGGCATGCTTGCCGGCCTGCCGGCGTTGCGGCTGAAAGGGCTCTACCTCGCGCTGGTGACGTTGATGCTTGCAGGCGGCTTCCAGGTTGTCGTCACGGTCGTCGGTTTTCCGGATGGGGGCGCGGGCTGGCTGGGGCGCGTCGAGGGCAGCGAGCGCCTGTTGATGACGCGCCCGGCGTTTGCCGGCTCCGATGCTGCCTACCTGCGCTACGTGATGCTGTGGCTGGCCGGTGTGTTGACGCTGATCGAGTTGCACCGCCGCACGCGGGCCGGGCGATCGTGGGCCCTGATCCGGCGCGGTGAAGCGGCGGCCATGAGCGCCGGCGTCAACGTGTTGCTGTACCAGACGTGGGCCTTCGCGCTCGCGGGCTTCTGTGCCGGTGTCGGTGGCGCCCTGCTGGCCGGCGGGGTAGGTCAGCTTGACGGGCGCGCGTTTGGCGCGAGCGAGTCGGTGATGCTGTTCGCCCTCTCGGTGGTCGGCGGCGTTCATCACTGGCTGGGCGCGATCATCGCGGGCCTGATGCTGCGCGCGGTGCCTTCGCTGCTCACCGATTTCAATGTCAACGGCTTCCTGGCGATGATCTTTTTCGGCGCGGCCCTGCTGCACGCCCTGATCACCGCGCAACAGGGTGTGGCGGGGCAGTTGCTGGGTTTGATCCATAGTGTGCGGGCCCGGTGCGCGCGCGGGGATGCGCCATGATGTCGATCAGCGAATTGACGGTGCAGTTCGGCGGTGTCAAGGCCATCGCATCGTTGGACGCGGTTCTCGATCACCCGGTCTGCGGCCTGATCGGCCCGAACGGCGCCGGCAAGACCACCCTGGTGAACGTGCTCAGCGGATTGGTGCAGCCGCGCACCGGCCGTATCGAGGTGGATGGGACCAACCTGCTGGCTCTGACCCCCACGCAGCGCGTGCGCTTCGGCTTGCGCCGGTCTTTCCAGACCGAGCAGGTGGTGGAAGACCTCGATGTCTGGAGCAACGTACTGGCCGTGCTGGATCACGTGCCGCATGACCGCCGACACGCAAACGCCGAAGTCGGCCGCGCCATCGACTACGTGGGCCTGGTCCACCAAGCGACGACACCCGGCGCCCAACTCAACCTGTTTCAGCGGCGCATGGTCGAGGTCGCCAAGGCCCTGGTTGGCGCGCCCCGCCTGCTGCTGTTCGATGAGCCCGGCGCCGGACTGACCGAGCACGAGGCCTCGCACTTGCGCCGCACGCTGCTGGGCATCAAGGATTTCTGCGGCGCGCAGGTGCTGCTGATCGACCACGACGTGGACCTGATCAAGACCACCTGCACGCAGACGCTGGTGCTCGATTTCGGCCAGCGTCTGGCCCTCGGCGCGACGAACGATGTGCTCGACGATCCCGCGGTGCGCCGCGCCTACCTCGGTACCGAGGAATAAGCCCCAAAATGCTGAGCCTGAAAGACCTGGTGGTGCAGCGCGGCGGCAAGAACGTGCTTCATGGCATCTCCTTGCAGATAGCGCCGGGCCAGATCACCGCGCTCGTGGGTGCCAACGGTGCGGGCAAGTCGACCCTGGTGATGGCCTTGGCGGGGGCCCTGCCCATCGTGTCGGGCAGCATCGAACTGGACCGCGCGCCCCTGCACGGGCGGCGACCCGAGGCGGTTCGCGCGGCCGGGGTTGCCGTCGTGCCCGAGGGGCACCGCGTGCTGGGCGACTTGTCGGTGCGGGACAACCTGCGCGCGGCGGCCACTGCATGGCCGGCGCGCCAGGTGCAGTCTGAGATCGATCGTGTGCTGGCCGTGCTGCCCGAGCTCGATGACAAGATGAACGCGCTGGGCCGTTCACTCTCCGGCGGGCAAAAGCAGATGGTCTGCGTCGCGCAGGCCCTGATCGCCCGGCCGCGCTACCTGGCGCTCGACGAGCTGTCGCTGGGGCTCGCGCCCACGGTCGTGAAACGCCTCGTCGCGCTGGTGCAGCAGGTCGCCAATGAGGGCGTAGGCGTGTTGTTGATCGAGCAATTCACCAGCGTGGCGCTGGCGGTTTCGCAGCAGGCCTATGTGCTTGAACGCGGTCGCGTGGCATTCGGCGGCGCGTCGCAGACCTTGCGCGAACAGCCGGAAATTCTGCACAGCAGCTATCTCGCGACGTGATGTCGTCGCGGTAGGACCGCGTGCATAGCAGCTATGCGGCGCGTGTCGCCTCTGGCGCCGGCTCTGGCGCTACAGTGCCGAGTCGGCGAAATTTCATCGCCGCATCACCGCAGGACACATCGATGGACGACCTTACCCAACTGGGCTTCGAGCAGCGCGAACACGTTGCGATCCTTACCCTGAATGCACCACCCGTCAACGCGCTCACCCGCACGCTCAACGACGAGCTGACTCTTGCGCTGGACCGGATTTCCGAGTTGGACGACATCCGGGCCGTGATCCTGACGGGCGCGGGCAAGGTGTTCTGCGCCGGCGCTGACCTGAAGGGCCGAGCCTCCGTCATCAAGGGCCCCGGCGACTTGCCTGCCCACTCCCGCCGAACGCGCGAATGCTTCCACGCCATCCGGGAATGCGCGAAGCCGGTGGTGGTCGCCATCAATGGCGCGGCACTTGGCTCTGGTCTTGCCATGGTGGCGTCCAGCGACGTCCTGGTCGCGTCGCAGAACGCCTCCCTGGGCCTGCCCGAAGTGGACGTCGGCCTGCTGGGGGGCTGCCGGCACGCGATGCGCCTGTTCAGCCACTCGCGGTTGCGCCGCATGGCGTTGACCGGATTGCGAGTCAACGGTGAGGAGCTGTACCGCCTGGGCATCGTGGAAGCCTGCACCAAGCCCGAGGACCTGATGCCGGTGGCGCTGGAAATTGCGGCCATGATCGCCTCCAAGAGCCCGGTTTCCACCCGGATGGGCAAGCACACACTGAACGTGATCGAGGACATGAGCCTGCGGGACGGCTACCGCTACGAGCAGGACATGACGGCACAGATCGGCAAGACCGACGATGCGAAGGAGGCTCAGCGCGCCTTCGCCGAAAAGCGGCCGCCCCTGTTCACGGGGCGCTGAGCCGTCAGTTCGACACAGGCATGAACCTTGGGTTCTTCGCCGCTCGATCCGCATAGCAGCTATCACCCGGCGGTGGTTCCTCCCCGAGGTGCGGCCGCCCAGAATCGCAGGCATGGCAAGCACTCATTGGAGACAAGCATGAAGACCCTATTCAAAGCGCTGGCGGTATTGGCGATCGCAGCATTCGGCCAAAGCACCCCGGCCCAGGATTTTCCGGCCAAGCCGATCCGCCTTGTCGTGCCGTTCGCGGCCGGCGGCCCGGCCGACCTCCAGGCGCGTTGGCTGGGCATCAAGCTGGGCGCAGCGCTCGGCCAGCAAGTGGTGGTGGACAACAAGGGCGGCGCTGGTGGCATTCTGGGCACGCAGGTAGTTACGTCGGCGCCGGCCGATGGGTACACGCTGCTGTTCTCATCGGTCGGGGCCATCGCCATCTCGCCTTACATTGCCGAGAAGGTGCCATACAGCCCGCGCGACGATCTTGCGCCGGTGGTGCGGGTCGCGACGGCGCCCACCGTGCTGGTGACGGCAGCCGGCTCGCGCTACCAGAACCTGGCCGGCCTGATCGCCTACGCCCGGGCCAACGCCGGCAAGGTCAGCTTCGCCAGCGCCGGACCCGGGACCACCACCCAGCTTGGCTCGGAACTGCTCAAGCGTGAGGCCGGCATCGACATGATCCACATCCCCTACAAAGGCGCCGCCCCGGCTCTCACGGACGTCATGGCCGGCACGGTGGACGTGATGTTCGCGGATGCCCCGGTGGTCCTGCCATTTCTGCGCAGCGGCAAGCTTAAAGCGCTGGCGGTCGGCACGACGGAACGCGAGCCCGCCCTGGCGGAAGTGCCGACTACAGCCGAAGCCGGTCAGAAGGGCGTGCTGGTCTCGACCTGGTATGGCTTGCTGGCGCCGGCGAAGACGCCGGCAGCCGTCATCGCAAAACTGAACAAGGCAGTCAACGCTGTGCTCGCCTCGCCGGAGGCGAAGGCGTTCTTCGCGGGCCAGGGACTGCAGTCCAACGGCGGCAGTCCCCACGAATTCAGTGCTTTCATCCAGTCCGAATCCACCCGCTGGACTGCGCTGGCCAAGGCAGCCGGCGTGAAGATGGACTGAGGCTGCGCGCATGGCCATCAGTTACGAAACCATCAAGAGCGTTACCGCGCAGCTCTACGACCGGTCGCTGCGCGGCATTCCCGGCGACACCCAGGCGGCGCTGCGCCAGGCCGACGCGCGCGAGCGCAATGAAACGGCCCGCCACACGCTGCGCATCATGCTGCAAAGCGCGGCGGCGGCCGCGAAGGCCAACCACTTCATCTGTTCGGATGCCGGTGTGCCGGTGTTCTTCGTCAAGGTGGGCACGCAATCGCAGTTCAGCGGCAGCGTGCGCCAGGCCATCACCGACGGCTTCGCCGAGCTGGTGGAGACCATTGAGCCGCCGCTGCTGCCGCACGTGACCCATCCGCTGACGCTGGAACGCGGCTACCGCGGCAAGGGCATGCCGATCGTCACCTTCGACCTGGTGGATGACTGCGACTACGTCGACATCACCTGCTCCCCCAAGGCGCTGGGCTCCGGCCGCTGGGCCGCGCTGGAAATCTTCAGTTTTCCCGACCTGAAGACCATCGAGAAATTTGTCCTCGACACCGTCATCAAGGCGGGTTCACAACCCTGCCCCCCGGTCGTGATCGGGGTGGGCATCGGCGGCACGTTCGACTACGCGGCCAAGATGGCGAAGGAGGCGACGCTGCGCCCGATCGGCGAAGCGCACCCCGAGAAAATGGTGGCGGACATGGAGCGGCGGTTGGTCGATGCAGTCAACATGACCGGCTTCGGCCCGATGGGAACCGGCGGTGACAGCACCGCGCTGGCCGTGCACGTGAATTACTGCGCCGGCCATGGCTTCACGCCGGTCGCCGTGGCATTCAACTGCTGGATCAACCGCCGCACGCGCGCGCGCCTGTTCAACGACGGCCGCGTCGAGATCGTGGAGTGACCATGGCGATCCAGACCCACCGCCTGAACTTTCCGCTGAGCGAGGCTCATGCACGCAGCTTGAACGCCGGTGACCTCGTCGTCCTCGACGGCGAGATTGTCATCACGGCCGGCCTCCCCACGCACCAGCGCCTGCTGAAGTGCCTGGACAGCAAAGAGCCGCTGCCGATGAATTTGCAGGAAGCCTCGGTGTTTCACCTGGGCAGCTTCAGCCGCGAGGTCGGCGGGCGCTTCGAGGTGCTCTACCTCAATCCCACGACCAGCACCCGCTTCAACCCCTACATGCCGCGGCTGGTGGAGTCCTTCCGCTGGCATGCGGTGGGTGGCAAGGGCGGGCTGGACCGGCACTGTGCGCGGGCACTGCAGGCTGCCGGCTGCGTCTATCTGTCCTTTCTGGGGGGCGGCTGCACGCTGCTGTCGCAGGCGATCCAGGAAGTCGTCGAGGTGGGCTGGAGCGACATGCTCCCGCATTACCGGCTGGTGCGCCTGAAGGTGAAGGGGCTGGGCCCCGCCACAGTCGGCATCGATGCCCACGGCCGCAGCCTTTACGACGAGGAGCAAGCCGCCGCCCAGGAACGGCTGCCGGCCATCCTGGCGCAACTCGACGCGGCGCGTTCAGCGTGAGCGCGATGTCAGCAGGCGCAGAAACGTAAATCGATCAGGAGAGTTTTCCATGACCCCGCGGCAAGGCCCGTTGTCCCACATCCGAGTGCTCGACCTGAGCCGCATTCTCGCTGCGCCCTGGGCCGGACAGATCCTCGCCGACCTGGGCGCCGAGGTGATCAAGGTCGAACGGCCTGGCGCCGGCGACGACACCCGGTCGTGGGGGCCGCCCTTCCTGAAGGACGCGCAAGGCCAGGACACGAAGGAGGCCGGTTACTACCTGGCGGTCAACCGCGGCAAGCGCTCCATCACCGTCAGCCTGGAAAAGCCCGAAGGCCAGCAGATCGTCAGGGACCTGGCGGCGCGGGCCGACATCGTGCTGGAGAACTACAAGGCCGGCACGCTCGCCCGCTACGGCCTGGACGAGGCCTCGCTGCGCAAGGTCAATCCGCGCCTGATCTACTGTTCCGTCACCGGCTTCGGCCAGACCGGCCCGCGCCGCGACCAGCCGGCCTACGACTTCCTGATCCAGGCGATGGGGGGGCTCATGAGCGTGACCGGTGAGAAGGACGGTACGCCGGGCGGTGGGCCGCAGAAGGTGGGCGTGCCTATCGTCGACCTGATGACCGGCATGTACACGGCGGTGTCGGTGCTGGCGGCGCTGGCGCGACGTGACCGGACCGGCACCGGGGATGCAATCGATATCGCGATGCTTGACGTGCAAGTGGCGACGCTGGCCAATCAGGCCATGAACTACCTGGTGTCCGGCAACGTGCCTCAGCGCAATGGCAATGCGCACCCCAACATCCAGCCGCAGGACGTATTCCCTTGCGCAGACGGCGATTTCATCCTGGTGGTAGGCAACGACAGCCAGTTCAGCAAGCTCTGCGAGGTGTTGGGCGCATCCTCCTGGATCGCCGACGAACGCTTCGCCACCAATGCACAGCGGGTGCGCAATATTGCCGCCTTGTCGGCCCTGCTGCGTGAGCGCTTCGGCCGGTGGCGACGCGCCGACCTCGTTGCCGCGCTGGATCAGGCGGGGGTGCCGGCCGGGGCGATCAACTCGGTACCGGAGGTGTTCGAGGAACCGCAGGTGAAGGCGCGCGAGATGCTGCGCTACGTGCCGCACCCCAGCGGCGTCGAAGTGCCGCAAGTGGCGAGCCCGATGCGATTTGCCGAATCACCACTGCACACGCAGACGGCGCCGCCCTTGCTGGGCCAGCACAGTGAAGAGATCCTGCAGGAGCTGGGCTACGCCAGCGCGCGGATCGCAGGCTTGCGTGCCGTGGGAGCGATCTGATGGCGACGAGGCTGAAACTGCATTGGTCGCCCAAGTCCCCCTACGTGCGCAAGGTGATGATCTGCGCGCACGAGCTCGGCCTCCAGGATCGGCTTGAGCTGGTGCGTTCCGTCGCTGCCATGCTCAAGCCGAATCCGGCCATCATGGCCGACAACCCACTCTCCAAGATCCCGACGCTGGTGCTGGACGATGGCACGGCGCTCTTCGACTCCAGTGTGATCTGCCAGTACCTCAACGAGCTGGCGCAGGGCAGCCTGATTGCGGCAACCGGCCCTGCACGCTGGCAGGCATTGCGTTGGGAAGCATTCGGTGACGGCCTGCTGGATGTGCTCATTCTCTGGCGCAATGAAAGGGAACGTGAGCACCCGATGCAGGTGCTGACGGATGCGTTCGAACTCAAGACCCGTGCCGCCCTCAAACGGCTGGAATCTGAAGTGCAGTCCCTGGACGCCGCGACGTTTGACCTGGGCCACGTCAGCATCTGCTGCGCGCTGGGCTATCTTGATTACCGCTTTGATGCGCTGGGCTGGCGAAAAGAGGCGCCGGGGCTGGCCCGGTGGTATGCAGACATGCAGAAAAGACCATCCGTTAGATCCACCGAGCCTGCAGACGGTTGACACCGCCAGAGAACTTCAGGCGCAACCACTTTCGGGCTTTCAAGAACAGGAGACAACACCATGAAGTTTTCACCCAGCCGCCGCGGCGTACTTCGTCCCGTCTTTCTGGCGAGCGTTGTCGCGGCAGCGTCATTTCTGACGGCATCCTGCGCTTCGGTATCATCGCCGCGCACCAACCACCTTGTTCGCTACGCCGATGTGCAGATCGAGGTGGTCGCGCAAGGCCGTGGACCGCTGGTTGTGATGCTGCCTTCACTGGGCCGCGACTCGGACGACTATGGCCCGGTCGCAGAGGCGTTTGCTCGGGGCGGCTATCGCGTGCTGCGGCCCGCACCGCGCGGCATGGGCCGCAGTGCCGGTCCCGCGCACGGCATCAGCCTGCACCACTATGCGCAGGACGTTGCAAAGGTGATTGAATACGAAGCCAACGGCCCGGCAGTGGTCATTGGCCATGCCTATGGCAACTGGGTCGCAAGGACTGTTGCCACCGACTATCCCCGGCTTGTCAGGGGTGTGGTGATTGCGGCGGCTGCATCCAAGAATTTCGATCCCCGGCTGAGGGGCTATATCGATAAATGCGAGGACGCCAGCCTGCCGGACGAAGAACGCCTTAAATACCTGCGCATGACCTTTTTTGCGCCAGGCAGTGACCCCAAACCATGGCTGCAGGGCTGGCACCCCGAGGTCAAGAAGCTGCAACGCGCCGCGAGAGAGGCCACCAAAGCCGAAGAGTTCTGGGGCGCAGGCGGCGTACCCATGCTGGACCTGATGGCCAATGAAGATCCTTTTCGCCTGCCGGCGACACGCGACGAGAACCGGAGGGAGTTTGGCGCGCGAGTGAGCGCTGTCGTCATACCCAATGCCAGCCACGCGCTGATTCCCGAGCAACCTGCGGCTGTGGCCGATGCGGTATCGCGGTGGATGCACGGGTTGCCGCACAAGCCGCGGTGACACCCTAGGAACCCCCGTCCGGACGCCGCCGCACGTCAGCGGTAGAGCGCGTCCGGGTTGTCATGCAGGATTTGCGCGGCATGACCCTCAGGAGTCCATCGCTTGAACAAGGCAAGTAGCGCTTCGGCGTCAGGCACGGGCGTGACGCGCAGGTGCGGCCAGTCGCTGCCCCACACCAGCCGCGCAGGATTGGCTTTGACCAGCGCTTCATGGAATGGCCGGCCTTGGTCCTTGTCCGGCGTGCCAAAGAGATTGCGATAGGCGCAAAGCTTGACCCATGCCTTGCCGCTTTCCACCAGCGAGAGCAAGGTCTGGAAACCCGCATCGTCCACACCGGCTTCCACGTCGAAGCCACCCATGTGGTCGATCACCACCGGTACCGGCAATTTCTGAAGCTGCGCCGCGATGCCGGGCAGCGCTCGACAGTCAGTCCAGAGTTCCGCGTGTAGTTCTGCGTCGGCCAGTGCCGGTGCCAGCGCCAGCAAGTCGTCGAACGAGGCACTGCCCGCGAAATTCGCGGCCGAGCCGCTGCGGTGGCTGAAGCGAGCTGCACGGATACCTCGCTCGCGCAGGCCTTTCAGGGGCAGCGGACTGCCGGGCCGCACGACGATGACGCCCCGCAGCGCCGGGTTGCGTTCCAGTGCATGCAGCAACAGTCCGTGATCATCTCCATACGCGCTCGGATGGACCAGCACACCGTGGTCCAGGCCCAAGCGAGCCAGCAGCCCGAGGTAGTCCGCCTCGACGGCTTCGGGCGGCGTATAGCTGCGATCGGGCGCCAGCGGGAACCGGGCGTACGGGCCGAACAGGTGCGCGTGGCAGTCCCAGCCGCTCACTGGACTACCCTCCGTGCTGCCGCCCCTGCTGCTGCGGCAAGGGGAAGGCCGGCAGCACGCCCTCGGGCAGCGGAATCTCGTGGCAGTTCAGCGTCATGGCCACCATCGTGTAGTAGCCGATCAACGCCGTCAGCTCCACGACGACGCGTTCACCGAAGCAGGCCAGAGCCTGGCGATAAGTGGTGTCCGAGACCGATCTGTCACGGTTGAGCTCGTCCGCATAGCGGTACACGACCAGATCCTCGGCGCCAATGCCGTCGGGCTCGCGCTGTGCCAGCAAAGCCTCGATGACATGCGGCTCGACCCCGGCCTTCTCGGCCTCGAGCCGGTGCGCATACCACTCGAACGGCGAATTGCACGCGCGCCCGGTGACCAGGATCGCGATCTCCGAATGGCGCGCCGAGAGCCCGGTCCGGTAGCGAAGCAAGCCTCCCAAGGCCTGCCATTTGTCGGCCAGCTCGGGGTTGTGCAGGGCGGCGCGCAGCGGCCCCTGGATCTTGCCGCGTGGACCGGAGACGATCCGGTCGTACACCGCCCGTTGCTCGGGCGTCATGGTTTCGGGTGTGGGCAGCGAGATGCGTGGCATGGCGGCAAGCTTACTGCACGCCGCTCCCCGGCACTGGCAAGGCTGCTATGCGCGCAGCGGCAAGTCGCCTCGGGCAACATCGCCGGCGCGCCACATTCCGCTGGCGGCGGCTTCTTCGACGATGGCGACGATTTCGTTGGCCACCGCCTGCACCGCCTTCGCCGGGCCCTTGGTGCGCGTGAGCGCCATGGACACGGTTCGCTGCAGCGTGGGAGAAATGATCTTCGCGGCTTGCAGGCGGCCCTCTTTCACTTCGGTCCAGACGGCATGGATCGGCAGCACCGTATAGAGCCGCGCCTCGGCCACGGTGGATCGCATCAGCGGCAGCGAGTCCGCCTCCATGACCGGCGTGAGCGTGATTCGCTCCTGGCGCGCCATGGCATCCAGGGCGGTGCGCAGGCCGTTGGGCGCGCCGGGCAGGATGAAGGGAAGTTCATGCAGCGCGCTGAAGGGAATCTCTTTGGCCGCCGTGAGCTTGTCGCCGTCCGCCCCGATCAGGTAGCTGTCCACCGTCGCAAGGTGTTGTTCGTGCGTCGGCAGGGTCTTTCCATAGCGGTAGAGGATCGCGATGTCGATGCGCGCGTCCGCCATCCATTCCTCCACCTGTCCGCTGGAGCCCTCCAGGATTTTCAGTTGTATCGCTGGATGACGGCTGCGCAACTGCTTGAAAAGGCGCCCGACGATTGGATTGGTGATCGAGGGCAGTGAGCCAATGGTCACCCGGCCTGTCGGCTCGCGCGCCTCACCGCGGATTTCCAGCTCCAATTGCTCGGCATCGGTCAGCAGCGCCTTGACGTGCGGGAACAGGCGCTGGCCGATATCGGTCAGCGCCACGCCGCGGCCCGTTCGATTGAACAGCCGGGCGCCGCATTCCCGTTCGAGTGCATTCAGTTGGCGGCTCAGCAGTGACTGGTTGCTGTCGAGGAACAATGCCGCGCGCGTCAGGCTGCCTAGCTCGGCAATGGCCAGGAACGTGCGCCACTTCTGGAGGTCAGAAGTAAGATCGAGCCTGAGATTGGTGGGTTTGGCGGTGTGCATCAATAGATATGCTACGCCGCCAATTCCGCCTCGAAGCGCTCCAGCTCTTCATCCAGCGTTCCGCGGCTGCGGAAATTCCGGTTGGCTTTGCCGTACCAGTACTCGGCGTCTTCCAGGTCTCCCTCCTGGATGTGCAGGATGCCGTGCAACCAGGCGGCCTGCAACGAATCGTCGCTTTGCACGAGGTTGTGCGCTTCGATCCATTGGCCCGCGCGCAGATGAACCAGGACTTGACGAAGAATGTTCACAGCTAGTGCACCCCGCGCTTGAGGAACTCGCTCGGCGTGGTGTCGAACTCGCGCTTGAACAACCGGCAGAAGTGCGCGTTGCTGTTGAAGCCCCAGCGGTAGGCCAGCGCCGAGATCGAGACCGCTGATGCGTCGGCGGTGGCCAGCGCTTGCCTGCAGCGCTCTAGCCTGGACAGCCAGATCTGGCGATCCAGCGTATGGGCTTCGCCCTGGAAGAGCGCGTGCAAATAGCGCTTGGAGCAGCGCATGTCATGCGCGATGCGCTCCACCGTGAGATCGGCATCGGCCAGGTGGCTGTGGATGTATTGCCTGACCCGGGCGCGCATGACCTCAGGCAGCGGCATGCGCTCCGGGGCTTCGCCGCGTTGCGCCTGCAAGGCTTGCGCGAGCAGACCCAGGGTGGTTTCCGAAAGCGGGGCGCCAACGGCATCGGGCAGCGTACGCAACTGCGCCGCCAACGCACCGAGGAACGACGACAGCACCTGGTACAGGGCCACCAGTTCGGGCGCTTGCGCTTCGCAGGTGTGCAGCGATCCGACGGGCAGGTGCCCCAGCTTCTCGCGCGGAATCTGCACCACGAGATGTCGGATCGACTCGCGTGAGGTGATGGTGTACGGCACGCGTGGGTCGTACAGGCTCCAATCGCCCGGCTGCAGGTTGAAACTCGCGTCGCGTTGCCGGATTTCGCTCACGCCTTCAAGCTGCAGCAACAGCTTGAAGCTGTCGTGGCGCGGATCGCTGGCCGCGTGGTCGCGCATGACGCGATGGGCGGGCGCGGCTATCGTCAGCAGGCGCAACGAGCCCGCCTCGCAGGCGCTCAGGCGCGCGTCGAACGGCCCGTCGCAGAATGCCTGGGCCTGCAGCGGCCCGAAGTAGTGGTCGGTCGCGTCCTGCCAATGGCGCACCTGCTGGCGCGGTGGCAGGCCAAGGGTTTCGTGGGTGGCGCACTTCATGCGTTGTCTCCGGTGTGGCCCGTTCATTGCGGGCTTCAGTTCTGGTTCAGCTCCAGGATTTCATCACAAACGCGGCGGACCTGCGCCCTTGGCCAATCGATCCGTTGCTGAGGGGCGTGCGAGATACTGATGGATATCGATCAGGTCGATGCGCCCATCGCGCTCCAGCGCGAAGGTCGGGAAGCCATGGCCGCCCAGCTTTGCCAGCAATGCCCGGCTCTCGGCGATGTGACGCTGCGTGGCCTCGCCCTCCGCCCGCTGCAGGGCCTGCTCAAACGTGCCGGGCACCAGCCCCAGTTCTGCCGCAAGCTCGATCAGGACGGATCGGTCGGCAATGCGCCGGCCTTCGACATAGTGCGCCACCTGGAGTCGCGCCAGCATGTCGAGGCCGCGAGCGCCGGCGCCTTCCGCAGCGAGGACAGCAGCCGTCGGCGGCTCGGAGTCGAGCACGGCCGAGGTGTCGCGCAACAGCCCATTCGTGTACGCGTCTCCGAACGGTTGCCCGGTCAGCTGCGCGATGCGTTGGTCATGGGGGGCGACAAAGGCCCGAAGCTGCGGCGTGACTGCCTGCCGGTTCGGGCCGGCCATCATGCCGCCGCCGTGCGCGCGCACCGCCACAAGCTTGCGCGCGGCAGCCACCAGCGGCGACGCACCATAACACCACCCGCAAAGCGGGTCGTAGATATAGTGAAGGATGGTGGTTACCACTTCATCTCGCCCTTGTTGACCTTGGCGCCGATGTCAAGCGCGATGCCCAGGCCGGCCTTGGGGTAGGCGGCTTTCATCGTGTCGATCAATGCGGCGGCATTTGCAGCCTTCGGAAGCTCGGCTTCGAAGCGGGTCAGGTAGGCCTGGGTGTACGTGATCTGCGACACATCCTGCTTCTCGCCTGGCAGTGAATGCCCCGGGACCACCGTCTGCGGCTGCAGCGCCGCCATGCTGCCAAGCTTCTTGTTCCAGTCGGCGCGCTCCTGCGCCGTCTGGCTGTCGGCTGTCCATGCATGCAGCCCGGCGAAAACATTCACGCCGCCGGCGATCGTCTTGATCGAAGGAATCCACACATAGCTGCGATGCGGCAGCGAGTCGTCGAGGCCTCGAATTTCCAGCACCTGGTCTTCCAGCGCGATGGTGTTACCCGGCAGCGCTTCGGGCAGCGGCACATTCTTCGGCGCATTGGCTCCCAGCCGCGGCCCCCAGACTTGCATCTTGGCTGCCAGCGTGGCCTGGATCTTCTTCAGCGTCGGCGCGGTGGCAACGACCTTGGCATCGGGAAAGGCCTGCTTGAGCGTTTCCGTGCCGAAGTAGAAGTCGGGATCTGCCTGGCTGATGTAGATGGTCTTCAGGTTTTTCTTGCTGTCCAGCACCATCGCCGCAATGCGAAGCGCGTCCGCCCGGGTGAAGCCGGTATCCAGCAGCACTGCATCGTTCTTGCCCGAGACAAGCACGGCATTGACGTGGAAGCTCGGGCCGTCCGCGTTGTAGACCTGCAGCGTCAGCGGTGCGGCAGCGCCCTGTGCCTGCGCGGCGCCGGCTACGACACCGAGTACAGCAACGGCGGGAACGGCGAGTCGAAAGAGTTGGCGGGAAAAGGACATGTCGGTCTCCTGGGGGAATAAATGAAAAGCAGACTTTATTAGTTCTAATTCAGGAGATAAACTGCATTTATGTGGAAACACTGTTGAACGGATCGAGCAAATAGATGGACCGCCTGACCGCAATTCGCGTTTTTATCGAGGTTGCCGATTGCCACAGCCTCACGCAGGCAGCAGAGCGGCTGGACATGTCGCGTGCCATGGCGAGCCGCTACATCGGCAGCCTGGAGGAGTGGCTTGGCGCGCGGCTGCTGCATCGCACCACACGCCGTATCAGCCTCAGCGACGCTGGCGAAGAGGCGTTGCCAAGATGCCGGCACATGCTGGCCTTGTCCGAAGAGGTTCAGGCCGTGGCCGGCAAACGCAGCCAGGAGCCGGCTGGCAAACTGCGCATCACGACGAGTCTTTCTTTCGCGCAGGCGCAACTCACTGCAGCGGTGGTCGAGTTCCAGGGCCGGTATCCGCGCGTGGAGATCGAACTGTTTGCTGTCGACCGGTCAGTCAACCTGGTCGAGGAACGCATCGACTTGGCCGTCCGCATCACAAACGCGCTTGACGATGGCTTCGTCGCTCGCAAGCTCTGCCTGTGTCGTTCCGTGTTGTGCGCCTCGCCGGACTACGTGAAGCGGCACGGATCACCAGCGCATACCAGCGACCTTGCCTCGCGCAACTGCATTACGCATGCTTTTGGCAGCGGGGCGGAATACAGGCTGCGCCACAAGGGCCAGACCGCCGCCGTCGCCGTGCGTGGGACGCTTTTCAGCAATGAGACCGCGGTGCTGCGCCAGGCCGTCCTCGCAGGAGCGGGCATCGCCCTGCTGCCGACCTACTACGTGGTCGAGGAACTGCAGCGCGGCGCACTGGTGCGCTTGCTGCCGGAGTACGAGCCGGAGCCACTGGGCATCCATGCCGTGTACCTGTCGCGGCAGCATCAGTCGCATGCGTTGAAGCTGTTGATCGACATGCTGGCGCAGCGGTTCGGCGGCGAATCCGCTCCGTGGGATCGACCTCATCAGCCAGGCACGCGTGGCGTTGTGCGGGTCGGACGCGGGCGAATTTAAATCAACAACTTGCAGCGCTTCTCAACCTCAGCATGTCCCAATTGACCCCGAATGAGCTTCGACAGATTGGCTCCGAAGCCTTTGACAAAGGATGCAGTTCCTGCCGTGCATTGCTCTGCAATGGCTGGGAGGCAATGCCATCGACCTTCGAAGAAGCGAGCTTGAGGATGGTCGGCACGCTTCGCCAGGTAGATCCAGAAGCGGGCGAACCGACACTGGACGAATACCATCCGCAGCGAACCAGCTACTGGTCGGAGAATGCGCCCATAGCGCCGAACTACTTTCCGTACAACCGCTGCGACGTATGGGTCTGCTGCGGTTGCCGGCGTGCCTTCCTGCGCTACACCGAGTATGGCGGTTACTACGTCGAGCAACGTATCCGTTTGCTGGATCCGAGGCACGTAGTGGATACGGCCTGATCCGTTCGTTCGACCGCCTTGCCCATCTGTCCGGCGGTTTCTTTTGAGTTGCGGATTGATCAAGCCAGGTTGAACGGCAGCTGGCGCTGCGGCTTGCCGGTCAGCCGCGCGATGGCGTTGGCGAAAGCCGGCGCCAGTGGCGGCAGGCCAGGCTCGCCCATGCCGGTGGGTGCGTCGGCGCTGGGCACGATGTGGACATCGAATTGCGGCATGTCGGTGATGCGTGCGACGGTGAAGTCGCCGAAGCTGCTCTGCTGAACCTCGCCGTCCTTCAACGTGATGGCGGCACCGGGCAGGCACATCGACAGCCCCATGACCGCTGCGCCTTGCGCCTGGGCCTCGATGGTGCGCGGGTTCACCGCCAGGTTGCAGTGAATGCCTCCAGTCACGCGGTGCAGCACGGCGCGGTTTTCTTGCACCGAGGCTTCGACCACGTAAGCGACGACCGTCGAAAAGGACTCGTGCACTGCCACACCCCAGGCGCGGCCGCTCGCAAGCTGCTTCTTGCCGTAGCCGCTCTTGTCCACGGCCAGCTGCAGCGCTGCTCGGTGCCGCGGGTGCTTGTCGCCCCAGAGCTTCATGCGGTAGGCGACGGGGTCTTGCTTGGTGGCGCGGGCGATCTCGTCGATCAAGGTTTCCATCACGAAGGCGGTATGGGTGGATCCGACGCTACGCCACCACAGCACCGGAACGTTGAGCTTGGGGTGGTGAACGGTCAGGCGCATTGGCAGCGGGTAGGGCTCCCGCATGCCTTCGACGGCAGACGCGTCGATGCCGTTTTTCACCTGGAACTGCTCGAACACGGAGCCGGTGAGGATCGACTGGCCGACGATGACATGGTCCCAGGCCAGCACCTTGCCGCTGTCGTCGAAACCGATGCGGGCCCGGTGCAAGTGCATGGGGCGGTAGTAGCCGCCCTTCATGTCGTCCTGGCGGCTCCACAGCGTGCGTATCGGCGCCCTCAGGCCGGCGGTCCGCGCGGCCTTGGCGATTTCGCAGGCCTCGACCACGAAGTCGCTGGTGCTCGAAAAACGCCGGCCGAAGCCACCGCCCGACATCTGCACATTCACCTTCACCTGCTCGGGTCTGAGGCCCATCACGCGCGCGACCGCGGCGCCGTCCAGCCCCGGAGACTGGGAGCCGGTCCATATTTCAGCGCTCCCGTCGGCGAGAGCGACGGTGCAGTTGAGCGGTTCCATGGCCGCGTGGGCCAGGTAGGGAAAGACGAACTCGGCTTCCAGTTGCTGCGGCGCTTTGGCCAATGGCGCCATGTCGGCTTCGAAGTGGTGCGGCCCGGGGCGGCCGGCCAGTTCGCGGTACTGGACCAACTGCTTGTCGCTGTCCACCTTTTCCACGGCTGCGGTGTCCCATTGCACCTTCAGCGCATCGTGCCCCTGCTTGGCCGCCCAATAGCCGTCGGCGATCACCGCGATGCCTTCGGCCCCCCGGTCCAGAGGCACGCGCAGCACGGCCTTCACACCCTTGACGGCGCGCGCGGCGCTGTCATCCACTGACTTCACGCGGGCGCCGAATATGGGAGGACGGGCCACTACCGCGGTGAGCTGTCCGGGAAGCCGAACGTCAATGCCGAAGTCCTGCCGCCCGCTGCTCTTGGCGCGCGCGTCGAGGCGCGTGGTGGGCCGCCCGATGATGCGGAACTCCTTCGGATCTTTTAGTGTGACCTTCTCTGGCACGGGCAGAGCCATGGCGGCTTTCGACAGCTCGCCAAACCCGAGCTTGCGACCAGCCGGGCCCAGAACCGTGCCCGCCTGCGTTCGTAGGGTAGATGCGTCCACGTTCCAGCGCGCCGCTGCCGCGGCCAGCAGCATCGCCCGGGCGCGCGCGCCCAGTTCGCGGTACTGCGTGTAACTGTTCTTGACCGAGTTGGAGCCACCCGTGAGGTGTATGCCGAACATCGGGTCGATATAGGCGGCGTCGCTCGAGCCATGCCGGCTACGCACCAGCTTCCAGTCCGCATCAAGTTCCTCGGCCAGGATCATCGGCAAGGCGGTCTGCACGCCTTGCCCCATCTCCAGCCGGTTGATCGTCACGGTGACTTCGCCGTTGGGGGCTATCTGCACGAAGGCCGATGGCTGCTCCGTCGGTTTGAGGCCACCGGTCGGCTGGCCGGCGCCATTGGCCTGTGCCATGGCGATGTGGGGAAAGGCGCCGAGCGCAAGGCCACTGGCGCTGGCCATCTTCAGGAAGCTGCGGCGCGGCAGCGTGCTGGCTTCGTCGGGCTGGTCCCGCTCCAGCATGTGCTGCAGGGCACGCGGCAACTCGCGGATATTGATGTTGGGCAACATGGTGAGTCCTTCAGGCGATCGCGTTGGCGGCATCGGCAACCGCCGCGCGGATGCGGGCATACGTGCCGCAACGGCAGATGTTGTTGGCCATGGCGGCGTCGATCTCGGCGGCCGTCGGCAGCTTGCCGCGTGGACGCGACTTGAGGAAGGCCGTGGCGCTCATGATTTGCCCGCTTTGACAGTAGCCGCACTGGGCGACATCGTGCTTGACCCAGGCTGCGTGCACCGCGGCGCCGACGCGGTCGCTGCCATTGGTGGCAGCCTCGATGGTGGTGATCTTCTTACCCGCGGCCGCGGAGATGGGTGTGACGCAGGAGCGAATAGCCTCGCCGTCGATGTGAACGACGCAGGCACCGCATATTCCGACGCCACAGCCAAACTTGGTGCCGGTCATGCCCAGTGTGTCGCGCAGCGCCCAAAGGATGGGGGTGCCGGGGTCGGGATCGACCTGGTGGTTCTTGCCGTTGATGTTGAGCGCGCTCATGGTGGGTCAACTCTCCTTGGAGGTCGGTGGATAGGATCGGCGAAGACGGCGGATCAGAAGCTGCCGTCGGTCAACTTCGAAAGCATTGTTCGGGACCACGTCGAGTCGGCCAAACCTCTTCACTTCCTGGTCGACTGCCTGCGCCCGTGATCAACCAGACCTTGCTCACGATTGAGAACTCCTTCATGTGGTGCACGAACTGTAGGTGCGCACATCAAAAAGAAAAAGTGCCTAGCGCTGCACTCCTTGTGAAGCTATCCTTCAAAGTATGAAGCTGAACCAACTCGACGGATTGATGGCATTCTGGAAGGTGTCCGAACACCGCAGCTTCACTGCCGCCGGTGCTGATCTGGAGGTTTCGCCGTCAGCCTTGAGTCAAGCCATCCGTCAACTGGAATCCCGTCTGGGCGTGCGGCTGTTGAATCGCACCACCCGCAGTGTGAGCCTGACCGAAGCAGGCGAGGCGTACCTGGCGCGAGTCGGCCCCGCTCTTGGCCAGGTGTTGGCCGCGGGGGAGGAGATGAACCTCCTGCAAGGCCGGCCTGCGGGCACGTTGCGCCTGAATGCGGCCAGGATTTCCGTCGCAATGGTCTTGCAACCCATGCTCGCCGGTTTCCTGCAGGAGAATCCTCATGTTCGTCTCGAGTTGACCAATGACGAAGGTTTCATCGACATCGTCGAGAAAGGGTTCGACGCAGGCATCCGCATGGGTGAGAGCGTACAGCGCGACATGATTGCGGTCCCTCTTGGTGGGCCGGTCACAGTGGCAGTGGTCGCTTCCCCGGAGTACCTGCGGCGCATTCCCGCTCCTCGCCATCCCGACGACCTCGTGCGCCACAACTGCATTCGCTTGCGCTTCGGTGGCTCGGGGACGATCTACAAATGGGAGTTCCAGGTAGACGACCGCCTGGTGGAGTACGAGGTCAAGGGCAACCTGACCATCACTGACACGCTGTTCAGCGTCGACGCCGCGCTCGAGGGGATCGGGTTGGCCTACGCATTCGAGGACTTGGTGCTGCCGCACATCCGCACCAAGCGGCTGAAGCGGGTGTTGACCTCGTACTCGCCGACCTTTCCCGGCTTCTATCTGTACTACCCCAGCAGGCACGATCAGCCCACGAAACTGAAGGCGTTGATTGAGTACGTCAACCGTCGCAGGCTTTGACGGGAAGTCAGTCTGCAATCCACGCAGGCTTACTGCGGACGATAACCGCTGATGCGAACCAGTTCAGTCAACTCAGCGCTCACGCGATTCAGGCGACCGGTCTGCTCCAGAGTTGTGCCAGGCGCGGCGGTCATGGCCTGGGAGCGCAATTTTTCCATCGTCTCCGGCATAGCCAGAACCTGATTCAGCGCCTTGTTGTAGCGCTCCACCATCGCAGTGGACATGGCCGCCGGTGCATACACGCCCAGGAAGTCGGTGAGCTCCAACCCCGCGAGACCAGCATCGGCAAATGAGGGAACGCCGGGCAACAAAGGGGTGGCCCTGGTTACCGCAACGATACGCAAGCGCCCCGCCTGGTGATGCTGCAGGAATTCGGTGACGCCTGAAACGCCGGCCGAGATCTGGCCCCCGAGCAAGTCCTGCACGAGCGGCCCCGCGCCTTTGTACGCCACCGGAACGCTGTCGATTTTGAACGCCTGCGCGACCTTGAGCGCCAGGAATTCGGGTGCACTTGCCGGTGCCGGCACGCCGATGCTGGCCTGCGCCGGCCGTGCGGCCAGCCATGCCCCAAGCTGCGCGAGTGTGGTCGCTTGCGCCATGGGGTGCGACGCCAGTGCGAGCTCGAAGGTGGCGACAGTGCCCACCGCACGGAAATCCCTGGCCGGCAAATAGCCGGGCGTCTTGACCGTGAGCGGGATCATCGCCACCGTGTGCACATTGCTCAGGAACAGCACCGAGCCGTCCGCCGGCGCCGCCTTGAGCGCAAGCGCCGCGATCTGCCCGCCTGCGCCAGGGCGGTTGTCTACCACCACGGTCTGGCCCAGTAGCGGGCCGAGCTTGTCCGCGACGATGCGTGCGGCCGTGTCGGCAGGGCCCCCCGGCGGGTAACCCACCAGCAGCTTGATCGGGCCACGGTAGTCCTGGGCTTGCGCCGCCAGCGCCATGGCCGACAAGCCTGCCAGCATGGCCCGCCGGGTCACCAGGGAAAGGGAATGCGTGAAGGCCATGGGAAGTACCTCGCTTGGCTGGGCGTAGATCAAAGGTGGATTAAAGAGCCGGAGCAGGGAGCTCCCGCTGCGTCATCCGCGCCATCAGCGCCTCGCGGCGCTCTTTGACCACGCCATCGACGCGGGCACGCATGGCCTGCACGATATGGGGCGGGGCCTTGGCTGGCGATCCGCAGTCAAAAGGTGGCTGCGGGTCGTACTCCGCGAACAGCTGGATGCTCTTCGCGGTGTCGTCGTCGCAGGCCAGCGCGATGGCACGCAGCGCGCAGTCGATGCCCGAGGTGACGCCGGCGCCCGTGATGCGGTTGCGGTCCACCACCACGCGTTCGTCGCGCCGCGTGGCGCCCACCAGCTCCAGCAATTCATGCGAAGCCCAATGGCAGGTGGCGGCATAGCCTTTGAGAAGACCGGCCGCGCCCAGCAGCAGCGGCCCGGTACAGATACCGACGACCCACGTGGCCGCATGGCCCTGGCGTGCCACAAAGTCCAGCACCTCTTCATCGCGCAGCAGCCGGCTCACGCCGGGGCCACCGGGCACGACCAGCATGTCGAGCGGCCCGCAGTCGGCCATGCGCACCGTGGCATTGAACTTCCAGCCCAGCTCGGTCTCGATCGGGTCGGTGTGCTTCCAAATCAGTTGCAGCCGTGCGCCCGGCATGCGCACCAGCAGGTCGGCGGGAGCCACGTAGTCGGTGGCGGTGATGTCGGGGAAGACCAGCATACCGATGTTCATCGAAGTCTCTCTTGGAAAGCGGGAATGAGGTGCAGTGTAGGATTGAGTTACTTGTCGCTTAAGACAAACTCCCCACGATTTCTGCCAAATGCATCAAGTCTGGTTTCTGCTGTTCGAGCGCTTTCAGTTGCTGGACGTATGCGGTCCGCTGCAGGTTTTTGCAACGGCCAATGACGAACTGCAATCGATGGGCCGCGCCCCGATGTACGCATCGAAAGTCTGTGCCTTGGCGGCTGGCGCCCCTGTCAGTTCCAGCGGCGTGGCGCTGCAGGCCAGTTCCCTGCCGCGGAATCTGAAGCGAAACGTCAATACGGTCATCGTGCCAGGTGGCCCCGGCGCATGGAATCCGACGCAGCCACAGTCCACCTCGGGCATCGAACCGCTGGCGTCATGGATCCGGCGCGCCGCTCCACGCATCGATCGGCTGGCCTCGGTGTGCACCGGTGCCTTCGTTCTGGCGCGCACGGGTTTGCTCGACGGGCGCAGCGCGGTGACGCATTGGGCCGCGTGCGATCCGTTGCGCGCGGCCTTTCCGGCGATCGATGTCCAGCATGACGCCATCTACTACCGCGACGATCCCTATTGGACGTCCGCCGGTGTCACGGCCGGCATCGACATGGCGCTTGGCATGGTCGAGACCGATGCGGGGCGCGACGTCGCCATGAACGTGGCCAAGAAACTCGTCGTGTTCTACAAGCGGCCCGGCGGCCAGTCGCAGTTCAGCAGTGCCTTGCTGGAGCAAAGCGCGGGGGATGCGCGCATCGGCGAGTTGCATCGCTGGATCGCCGGCCACTTGCGCAACGGGCTGGACGTGCCGACGCTGGCCGAGCGGCTGGCGATGACGCCGCGCACGTTTGCACGCTTTTATGTGCGGGCCACGGGCATCACGCCGGCGCGCGCGGTCGAGCAAATCAGGCTGGAGCGCGCCTGCCGGTTGATCGAGGCGCACAAGCAGTCAATCAAGTCGATCTCCCTCCAATGCGGTTTCTCGTCGGAGGAGATCATGCGCCGCACTTTCGTGCGCCACTTGCGCGTCTCGCCAGCGGAGTATCGGCAGCGGTTTTCGGGGGAGTGACCGCGCAGGCGTAGTGAATGCGAGGCGCATGAATTGCCCACAGATCCGGTGGACAAATTTGTGGATATCTCGGTGAACTGGCGAGCCAAGGCAGTTGCCGCGCCCGCTCCAGGCGATTGCCTGTTTTTAGGGCGCACGCCTGGCCACGCGCGCAATCATGGTTGCTCGACGGGCGAGGGCAGCGCCTTCGTCCGGATCGATCAGAGTCCCGCGATCTTGCTGGCAACCCATAGCCCTGCTGGAAGCAGGAAGACGAGTGCAAGTGCTGCATGCCGGACCGCTTCGGCCTTGCCTTGCGTCGGATACCGGTTCTGCGTTTCGCGCAGATAGCCTGGATCCATGAGGGCGCCGTGGACGGAGAAGCGGCTGGCAAGAGATGAGTGGGTCATGATGCAATCCTTGTGCGTTGGTGAATGAGGAAGGCTCCATGTTCGGCGGGCTGGGTTTCAATGCAACTTCATCCTCCACTCGGCTTGTTTCGATTGTTTCGAACTCGCCTTGGAAATCCTCGCATCGAACGGATCACGACAAATCCGTCACAGAGGGGCAAAGCGAAAGAAAAAGGCACTTGGGCTTTTGACCCAAATGCTTACGAGTCCTGCGGACTGGGCGGCGCCTATGTGGACACCTTCATCCCCCTGGGCGCCGAACTGACGCAGCTGCTTTTCCCCGAAGTCTATGAAAGCCTGAGGACCGGCAAGGTCGAAGCCCAGGAGAACCCGTTGATCACCATCAATTACTCGAAAATTCTACGAGGTGCAAAAGCACCTGACGCAGTCGCGCCATGCTTGCAGCGCACTGGCCATGCTGGTCAGCAAGCCGGTGTGTGAAATCCTGTTTGCGGCGGACCGGAAGGTGTTCGAGCAGGTCAGTGCCGAAGCCACCCAGTACCAGCGGAACTGATGCGCCAGCTGAGCAAGCAAATGATCGAGGAGCTGAGGAAAAGGGCAGGCAGACGGCACGGGCGACCAGACCAAGGCGACCAGCTTCCAGTGCTCAATCAACTGAAGAAACTGATTTGAGTCGGAAGCGGTCCAGGGGGCAACGCAATGTGCAACGCCCCCGAAGGGGCGGTGGATGTTTGGACCGAGACGGCGTCGGGGCCGCGTCAGAAGCTGTGGCGAATGCCCAGGTCGTAGCCACTCGAACTGCGATTGGTGCCGGTGACCGCCCCATTCAATGCCGTTGTCGC
>DATILI010000185.1:0-10934 GCA_035476635.1 Burkholderiaceae bacterium
TGCCCGGCACTGGCGGCCTGACCCGCGTGACGGACAAGCGCAAGGTGCGCCGCGACCTGGCCGACATTTTCTGCACCACCAGCGAAGGCGTGCGCGCCGACCGCGCCAAGGACTGGAAGCTGATCGACGCCTGCGCCAAGCCGCAGCAATTCAACGCGCTGCTGGCCACCGAAATCGAAGCGCTGCGCGCCCAGTCGACGCGCACGGGCGCAGCCAAGGGCATCGAGCTGACGCCCTTGAAGGTGACAATCGACGACCAGGGCTACCACTACGCCACGGTGGACGCGCAGGTGGACCGCGAGACCCGCATTGCCACGATCACGGTCAAGGCGCCTGCATCGTCCATCGAATCGACGCCAGCCGCCATCGAGGCCGCCGGGGTCGAATGGTGGCCGCTGAAGTTTGCGCGTGAACTCGACGACGCGATCCTGAACTTGCGCACCAACGAGCTGGAAACAGGCACCTGGGTTTTCAAGACCCGCGGCGACGCGCACCATGTGATGCAAGCCGACGCCGTGCTTGAAGCGCAAAAGAACCATTGGCTGGTGCGCGAGACCCTGGGCCTGTTGCGCCGCACGCTGGCGCGCGTCGACGTGACCAGTCGCTCGCTGATCGCGCTGGTGGACCAAGGCTCGTGCTTTGCCGGTACGTTCTATGAGCTGGCATTGGCCAGCGACCGCATCTACATGCTGGATTTGCCCGATGCGCCGGACGTTGCGCCCGCATTGCAGTTGAACGCTGCCAACTTCGGTCGCTATCCGGCGGTGAACGGCCTGACGCGGCTGCAGACCCGTTTCTACGAAGACGCGACGACGATTGCGCAACTGCAAGGCCTGCAGGACAGCCCGCTGCGCGCGGACCAGGCGCTGGGCCTGGGCCTGGTCACGCTCACCCCCGATGACATCGACTGGGAAGACGAGATCCGCATCATGCTGGAGGAGCGCGCGAGCCTGTCGCCGGATGCGATGACGGGCATGGAAGCTTCGTTGCGCTTCCCTGGCAAGGAGACCATGGAGACGCGTGTATTCGGGCGGCTCTCGGCCTGGCAGAACTGGATCTTTATTCGCCCCAATGCGGTGGGCGAGGAGGGCGCCTTGAAGCTGTTTGGTACGGGCAAGAAGGCGAAATTTGATTGGAAGCGGGTGTGATGGGTAACCCTTTCCCCACGCACAACAAAGTGACTTTATTGAACCCCGAGGACACCACATCATGAGCACCATCGACCTGCAAGCCCTGATCCCCAACAACGTCAACCTCGGCGAGAACCGCCAGCTCCAGCGCGCGCTGGAACATTGGCAGCCCGCCTTCCTGAACTGGTGGGACGAAATGGGTCCGAGCGACTTCAAGGCCAAGGAGGTGTATCTGCGCACCGCCGTCGGCGTGGACGCTTCCGGTTGGGCCAGCTACGGCTACACGCCCATGCCGGACTACCGCTGGGGCATCTTCATGGCCGACAAGGAAGAGGGCCGCAAGATCGGTTTCGGCGACCACATGGGGCAGGATGTCTGGCAGGAAGTGCCCGGCGAATACCGCTCGACTTTCCGCCGCCTGATCGTGACGCAGGGCGACACCGAGCCGGCGTCGGTGGAGCAGCAACGCTTGCTGGGCCACACCGCACCATCGCTGTACGACCTGCGCAACCTGTTCCAGGTCAACGTGGAGGAGGGCCGCCATCTCTGGGCCATGGTCTATCTGCTGCATGCGCACTTCGGCCGCGATGGCCGCGAAGAAGCCGAAGAGCTTTTGATGCGCCACAGCGGTGATGCGGACAAGCCGCGCATCCTCGGCACATTCAATGAGCCGATGGACAACTGGCTTTCGTTCTTCATGTTCACCTACTTCACCGACCGCGACGGCAAGTTTCAGCTGAAGAGCTTTGCCGAGAGCGCGTTCGACCCGTTGGCACGGACCACGCGCTTCATGCTCACCGAGGAAGCGCACCACATGTTCGTAGGCGAGACGGGCGTGGGCCGCGTGATCAAGCGCACGCTGGAGGTGATGAAGGAGCTCGACACCGACGACGTGGCCACCTTGCGCAAGGCCGGCGTGATTGACTTGCCGACCATACAGCGTTTCATGAACTTCTGGTTCACGAGCTCACTGGACCTGTTCGGCTCCGAGGCTTCGAGCAACGCGGCCAACTACTTCAGCAACGGCATCAAGGGCCGGCCCGATGAAGCCAAGTTCGCTGACCACGTGGAAGCCGACACCGAAATGACCATCCAGGTGCCCGACGGCAAGGGTGGCATCAGGAATGAAACGATTTCCACGCGCAACGCCATGAACGAGATCACGCGCCTGGAGTACGTGAAGGACTGCAACATCGGCGTGACGCGCTGGAACATGGCGATCAAGCGTGCCGGCGTGGACTTCGAACTCAAGCTGCCTTCCACGCGTTTTCGCCGCGAAGTCGGCGCCTGGGCCAGCGTGCCGATGGACCCGCAAGGCAATCCGGTGAGCGCGGCTGAATTCGAGGCGAAGAAGGACCAGTGGCTGCCGACGCCGGCCGACACGGCCTTTGTGAAGAGCCTGATGCACCGTGTCACCGAGCTCGGCAAGATGGCCGCCTGGATCGCCCCGCCGGACCGGGGTATCAATGCCAATCCGATTGAGTACGAGTACGTGAAGCTCTGACGCTCAGGCGATCTTCGCGCCCCGCTCGTTGAGCAGCTCACGCAGCAGCGAGCGGTGGCAGCGCGCTTCGTCTTCGCAATAGCAGCCGACCGCGAAGTTCGTGCCGTGCGAGAGCGCGGCCAGCAGGTCGAGGTTGCGGCTTGCATCCGCCTGTGTCATCTCGCTTCGGTATTTCTTGCGGAAGGCCGCCCAGTCCTTGTCGGATTCGACCGTCTGGCCGAGCTGCATCGTCTCTGCGCTGGGTGCGAGGTTCGGGTACCAGACGTCGTACCAGTTCTGCGAAGCGAACTCACTCTTGGGCACGCCGCGTGGCGGGCGGCGCACCGTGCCGATGCGCAGGCCCTCGTCCGCGCTTCGCGCGGTGCCCAGCTTCACGATCTTCACGGTCATTATTTCGTCTCCTTTGCAATCGAGCCTCTGCGGGCAGCTAGAATAGCGGGTTCGGAGCGTAGCGCAGTCTGGTAGCGCATCTGGTTTGGGACCAGAGGGTCGTAGGTTCGAATCCTATCGCTCCGACCAAATTAACAAGGGCCCACTGTGTGGGCCCTTCATCCATCTTGCATCTGCCCGTAGCTCAGTTGGATAGAGCACCGGCCTTCTAAGCCGGTTGTCGGGGGTTCGATCCCCTCCGGGCAGGCCAAATCTCCAAAAAAGCTTCCAAACGTTTTTCTTCAGCGGCGCGCGTACTGCATGCTGCCGAACAACACTTCGCGCGCCTTGTCGTCGGTGATGGGCTTGCGCAGGCTGGCCAATACTTGCACGCCGCGTTGCACGGCCGGGCGCTGCGCTATCGCGTTGAACCACTTTTCCAGATACGGATATTCGCTCAGGACAATGCCCTGGTTCTGCCAGTTGCGCAACCACGGGAAGGTGGCGATGTCGGCAATCGAGTATTCGGCGCCCGCGAGATACTTGTTCTTCGACAACTGCTTGTCGATGACACCGTACAGGCGCTTGGCTTCGTTGCTGTAGCGGTCGATGGCGTAGCCGATTTTCTCTGGCGCGTAGAGGCGAAAGTGGTGGGTCTGGCCCAGCATCGGGCCGACGCTGCCCATCTGGAACATCAGCCACTGCAGGACTTCATACTTCTTCCGGTCGGATTTGGGAAGCAGCTTGCCGGTCTTGGCGGCAAGATACAAGAGAATCGCGCCCGACTCGAACAGCGAGATGGGTTGCCCATCCGGGCCATCCGGGTCGGTCAGGGCGGGAATCTTGTTGTTCGGGCTGATGGCAAGGAAGTCAGCCTTGAACTGGTCGCCTGTGCCGATGTTGACGGGAATGGCGCGGTAGGGCAGCCCGCATTCTTCCAGCATGATGTGTACTTTGTGTCCGTTGGGCGTGGGCCAGGAAAACACTTCGATCATCAATGGCCTCTTTCTTGCGTTCTTGCCGAATAATGCGACTTTAGGGGAAATCAAAAACCCATGTTCGACCGTATCAAAAAGGCGTTTGCCAGGGATGGTCCCAATTCAGAGCGGCAGCCCGGGCCTAGCGACGCGCGGGAATGGGCGAGCACGCACGGCCTGACCTTCGAGGGGCAGCCGCCCGGCGAAGCGTTCACGCTCAGTGCCAGGGTCGGCGGCAAACCCTGGCGCATGCAGCGCACGCGCCCCTCGCGCCCGTTCATCCGGGGCGAGGAGCTCAGGGCACGGGCAGAGCTGGACCTGGGGAATGAAATTGCGGTGCTGGTGATGAACCGCGCGCTCAAGGATGCGCTGGAGCGCCAGGCCTACGACCGCTATACCGATACCCTGCAGACCACGATGGATTCGAGCACGCCCGAAGAAATCCGCTGGCTGTCGATGTTCGACGAGGTGGGCTGGGAAAGCGCGCCGGATGCGTTCTGGGATCGCTACGCCATCCTGGCCGACCAGCGCGAGCACGCCCAGACCTGGATCAACGAGTCGCTGTGCGGCCTGCTGCTGGGTTGGCCGCAGGATGGGCCGAACGCGCAAACGCCGTTTACCCTGATGCTGGTGCGCGGCAAGGCCTACCTGCGCATGGAATACGCGCCGGCCGATCTCCCGACCCTGGCGCACGCCACCACGATTTTCGTCAACGCATGTGAATCAGCCCTTGCCGGGCTGGCTGGAAAGCCACCCGGCAAGGGCCGATAAGACCAGTGACTTGGCTCCCAGGCTGCGGTCAGCCGCGCGTGACCGGCACCTCGGCGTCACGGCCATAAGCCGAGTACTTGCCCAACTCCCATTTGGCGATCGCGTTGCGGTGGACTTCGTCCGGACCGTCGGCAAAGCGCAGCGTGCGCGCACCCGCATAGGACGCGGCAAGCGGGAAGTCGTCGCACATGCCGCCACCGCCGTGTACTTGCATGGCCCAGTCGATGACCTGGCAGGCCATGCTGGGCGCGACGACCTTGATCATGGCGATGTCGGTCTTGGCGACCTTGTTGCCGGCCACATCCATGAGCCAGGCGGCCTTGAGCGTGAGCAGGCGCGCCATGTCGATCTTGCAGCGGGCCTCGGCAATGCGTTCTTGCGTCACGGTCTGCGAAGCCACGCTCTTGCCGAAGGCGATGCGCGAGGAAGCGCGCCTGCACATCAGTTCAAGCGCGCGCTCGGCCAGGCCGATCAGGCGCATGCAATGGTGGATGCGTCCGGGGCCAAGGCGGCCCTGGGCGATCTCGAAGCCGCGGCCTTCGCCGAGCAGGATGTTGGATACGGGCACGCGCACGTTCTCGAAATACATCTCGACGTGGCCGTGCGGCGCGTCGTCATAGCCCATCACGTTGAGCGGGCGCACGATGCGGATGCCCTTGGCGTCGGCCGGCACCAACACCATGCTTTGCTGCGAGTGCCTGGGCGCTTCCGGATCGGTCTTGCCCATGGTGATGAAGACGGCACAGCGCGGGTCGGCGGCGCCGGAGATCCACCACTTGTGGCCGTTGATGACGTACTCGTCGCCTTGGCGCTCAATGCGTGTGCAGATATTGGTGGCGTCGCTGGAGGCCACCTCCGGCTCGGTCATTGCAAAGGCCGAGCGGATCTGGCCTTCCAGCAGCGGTTTGAGCCAGCGCGCCTTGTTGGCCTCATCGCCGTAGCGTGCGATGGTCTCCATGTTGCCGGTGTCGGGTGCGGAGCAGTTGAAGGCTTCCGAAGCCCACATCACGCGGCCCATGATCTCGGCCAGCGGCGCGTATTCCTGGTTGGTCAGGCCAGCGCCTTCGTAGCCCGAGGCGGAGGCGCTGTCCACCGGCAAAAACAGGTTCCACAGCCCGGCTGCGCGCGCCTTGGGTTTCAAGTCCTCGATGGTCTTGAGCGCCGTCCAGCGCTTGCCCGCAAGCGTGTTGGCCTCGAGTTCTGCCTTGTAGGTCGCTTCGGCCGGATAGATGTAGTCGTCCATGAACTTCAGCACCTTGGCCTGAAGTTCCTTGGTCTTGGGGGAGTAGTCGAAATCCATGCAGTTCTCCTTGAATGCGGTAGGTTGTTTGCTCGGGGTCAGGCCTGTTGTGCGAATTGCCAGGCCAGCTCGGCCATCGGTCGTGCACTCGCGCCGGAGCTGGCGGCCTGGGCGCTGGAAGCGGTGCCGGCCTCCACGCGCTTGGCGATGCCTTGCAGAATGGCGGCGATGCGGAACATGTTGTAGGCGAGGTAGAAGTTCCAGTCGGCCTTGAGTGCGTCGGGCGTGGCAAGGCCGGTGCGCTCGCAATAGCGGTGGATGTATTCGTCTTCGGAAGGAATGCCCAAGGCCGCGAGGTCCAGCCCGCCGATGCCCCGGAACGAGCCATGCGGAATATTCCAGGCCATGCAGTGGTAGCTGAAATCGGCCAACGGATGGCCCAAGGTGGACAGCTCCCAGTCCAGCACTGCGATCACGCGCGGTGCGCTGGTGTCAAACATCAGGTTGTCCAGCCGGTAGTCGCCGTGCACGATGGAGACCTTGGTTTCGTCGCGCGCACTGGCCGGCATGTGGGCCGGCAGCCAGGCCATGAGCTTGTCCATCTCGGGAATGGGCTGCGTGATCGAGGCCAGGTACTGCTTGCTCCAGCGGCCGATCTGGCGGTCGAAGTAATTGCCTGGCTTGCCATAGCTGGCCAGGCCCCGCTCGGCGAACTTCACGGTATGCAGCGCGGCGATCACGCGGTTCATTTCGTCGTACATCGCGCCGCGGCCGGCCTGGTCCATCTCGGGCAGCGCCTGGTCCCACAGGACTCGCCCCTGCATGAATTCCATCACATAGAAGGCGCGGCCGATCACCGATTCGTCTTCGCACAGGCAGTGCATGCGCGGCACTGGAACATCCGTGCCATGGAGCCCGCGCATGACGGCGAACTCACGCTCGACCGCATGGGCCGAAGGCAGCAGCTTGGCCACCGGCCCGGGCTTGGCGCGCATCACATAGCTCTGCCTGGGCGTCACCAGCTTGTAGGTGGGGTTGGATTGGCCGCCCTTGAACATTTCGACGGTCAACGGGCCGCTGAAGCCTTCGAGGTTCTTCTCGAGCCAGGCGCTCAGGACAGCCGTGTCGAAAACATGCTGGCCGGTGACCGGGCGGGTACCGACGAAATGGTCAAATTCGCTCATGGTGAATGCAGGTCCGGTTTTTTGGTTTTAGTTGTCGGCTTCAATGATGCGCATCAACACTTCGCTGTTGCGAATGATGAGCCCGCCCGGCTCGATGCGGATCGCGTCGTCGCGCTCCATTGCCTTGAGTTCCTGGTTGACGCGCTGGCGCGAAGCGCCCAACAGCTGGGCCAGTTCTTCCTGCGCCAGCTGCAGGCCGATGCGGACCTCGCGCCCATCGCTCAGGGACGGCACGCCGTAGCTGCGCGCAAGGTGCAGCAATTGCTTGGCCAGGCGCGCGCGCAACGGCAGCGTGTTGAGGTCTTCCACCAGGCCGTAGAGCTGGCGGATGCGGCGCGCGTGCAAGCGCAGCAAGGCTTCGTAGAGTTCGACGTGGGCCGCGAGTATCTTCTTGAAGTCGGCTTTCGCCACGCACAGCGTCGTGGTGTCGCCATGCGCATAGGCATCGTGCGTGCGCCGGTCGCCGTCGAAGATCGACACATCGCCGAACCAGATGCCAGGCTCCACATAGGTCAACGTGATCTGCTTGCCTGAAATCGATGTCGAGCTCACCCGTACCGCGCCCCTGGCGCAGGCAATCCATTCCTCGGGCGGATCGCCGCGCGCCGAGAGCAGTTCGCCGTCCTTGTAACGTTTGACGTATGCGCATCGAAGAATGTCGTGTCGAAGAGAGGGTGAGAGGGATGAGAACCAACGACCGCCGTTGATTGCCTCACGTTCTTCAATGGTAAGAATCGGGTCGTCCATGGTCTGTCTTTTGTGTGACTGATGACACGAGGATTGTCACTCGCGGGACCAGTGCGTGACCAGAGGGTTGTCACCTGAGCGTCTGCGTGGCACGCAGGCGCCCGGTTGCCGCTTCTTACTCGTAGCGCGGCGTCTCTTTGTTCAGGAAGGCAGTGATGCCGATACCCGCATTGGCGTGGTGCAGGTTCTTGACGAAATGGTCGCGCTCGGAGGCCAGGTGCGGATTCAATGCGGCCTCGCTCGCTTCATTGACCAGTTCCTTCATGCTGGCCAGCACGTTGGGCGCGCGGGCGTTCAGCCGCTCGGCCAGCGTCAGCGCTTCGGTCAGCGCATGGCCGGCGTCGCAGACGCGGTTGACCACGCCGAGTTCGTGCAGCCGGGCCGCGCCGATGCGCTCGCCGCACATCAGGAGTTCGTTGACGAGTTGGCGCGGCAGGGCCCGCGCAAGGCTCCAGCTGGCCCCGCCGTCAGGCGAAAGCGCGATGTTGCTGTAGGCCATCACGAACACGGCGCTGTCCGCGGCAACGATGAAATCGCAGGCCAGCGCCAGCGAAAAGCCCGCGCCCGCGGCCGCACCTTCAACCGCGGCCACCACGGGCTTGGGAAAGGTGCGGATGGCTTCGATGAAGCCGTGCAATGCCTCGATGCTTTGCGCCTGCACTTGCGGTGCTTGCTGGCGATTGGCCAGCAGGCGCTGCAGGTTGCCGCCGGCGCTGAATACGCTGCCTTCGCCGGTCAGGATGACGCTGCGGATGTCGGCGCTGCGCTCTGCCATATTGAGCGCTTCCACGCCTGCCGTATAGATTTCGGGGCCCAGCGCATTGCGGAACTCGGGGTTGCTGATGGTCAGCACCATCGTCTGGCCATGGCTGCTGGGCTTCAGTTCGGCGGGCATCGGTGGGCCTTGATTGGTTATTCTTCGACGTGCTGCAGCGACAGGCCGATCGCGCCACGGCGGCGCAGCCAGGGGCTGGGGCGATAACGCGGGTCGCCGTAAACGGTTTGCATGTTGAACAGCACTTCCAGCACGTTGGCGGGACCGTAGCGGTCGCCCATGGCCAAGGGCCCAAGAGGGTAGCCCAGGCCCAGGGTCACTGCCAATTCGAGGTCCTTGGGGCTGCAAATGCGCTGCTGGCAAATGTCGGACGCGATGTTGACGATGGTGGCCACCACGCGCTGGGTGACGAAGCCGCCGCTGTCGCGGATCACGCTGACTGCCTTGCCGTCGCGTGCGAACAGGGCATGGGCCGCGTCGCGCATGTCGATGCGGGTGGCCGGGTTGGTCGCGAGCACGCGGCGGCGGGTGGCGCTGTCTTCGATCAGCATGTCGATGCCCACGGTGCGTGCCGGGTCCAGCCGTTCGACCACCGCCACCGTGGTGATGTCAAAGCCAAGTGGTGCCACCAGGGTGAGCGCATGGAGCGAGGGCGATTGGCCGGTTTCGATGTTGGCGCCCAGGTCCTTGAGCAACTGGTACAGCTCGGCTCGCCGCGTCGCGCGGGTCGATACCCAGACCGGCGGCGTGGCCGCGCCTTGCGGCACGGGTGGTTCCGCAACGGCCACTTGCTTGCCATCGGCGTAGCGGTAAAAGCCTTCGCCGACCTTCTTGCCGACGACGCCACCGGCCAGCCGCTGCGCTGTGATCACGCTGGGGCGGTAGCGCGGCTCGTCGTAGTACTGGCGATAGACCGATTCCATGACCGGATGCGAAACATCCAGCGCCGTCAGGTCCATGAGTTCGAACGGGCCGAGCTTGAAGCCCACCTGGTCCTTCAGGATGCGGTCGATCGTGGCGAAGTCAGCCACGCCTTCGCCGACGATGCGCAGCGCCTCGGTGCCGTAGCCACGGCCCGCGTGGTTCACGATGAAACCCGGGGTGTCCGCCGCCATCACCGGCGTATGGCCCATCTGGCGTGCATACGCGGCCAGGTCGTCGCAGATGGAGGTTTCGGTCTTCAGGCCGGCAATCACCTCGACCACTTTCATCAGCGGCACAGGGTTGAAAAAGTGGTAGCCGGCAAAACGCTGCGGCCGCTTCAACGCGGAGGCGATCGCGGTCACGGAAAGCGAAGAGGTATTGGTGGCCAGCACGGCTGTTGGGGCCACGACTTCTTCCAGCTCGTTAAAGAGTCGCTGCTTCACATCCAGGCGCTCGACAATGGCTTCCACCACCAGATCGCAGTCCGCCAGCGAGGCCAGGGTATCGACCGGAACGAGTCGTGCCTTATGCTCGGCCAATTGGGCAGTTTCCAGTCGGCCCTTTTCATGCAACTTGTCCCATTGACCGCAAATGGCTTCTTGGGCTTTTCCGACAGCCCCGGCCTGCGTGTCAAAGAGCTTGACGATGCTGCCAGCCTGTGCGGCAATTTGGGCAATGCCCCGGCCCATGGCTCCGGAGCCGACCACCCCAACGGTTGGATAGAGAATGTGCATGGGGTTCGATTATCACTTGGCAACTCTGAGGGGTGATTGTGTCAAAATGTTTTTCAAATCAATAAAGTCCCTCGTGAAACTACGAAACACCCTCATCGGCGCCACCTTGCTCGTCGCGGCTTTTGGAAGCATCGCCTTGAGCCTGGGCCGAGCGCGGGGAACCGTGGTTCTGGGGCAACCGTTGGACCTTTCCTTCGAGGTTCGCCTGGATTCGCCGGACGATTCCTCCGCACCGTGTATTTCAGCGGATGTGTTGCACGGCGACACGCGCGTGGACCCGAGCAAAACCCGCTTTTCGGTGGAGCCCGGCAGCCAGTCGCAGGATGCGTTGATACGGATGCGCTCTTCGGTGGTGGTGGATGAACCCATCGTTTCGGTCATCCTGCGCGTTGGATGTCACCAAAATACAACGCGCCGCTACGACTTTTTGGCAGATTTCCCGGCGGAGTCGCGCGCGACCGTGCCGCCAATGAACGCCTCGCAGACACCGCCGGCAGCGGTTGTCACAAGCCCAGCAGCTGCCCCCGGTGCAACCGCCGCCGAAAGCGCTCCATCTGTGTCTCCCGCGCCGCGCACGGC
>DATILI010000186.1:0-6341 GCA_035476635.1 Burkholderiaceae bacterium
GGGGCGCAGCGCCTGGTTCCAGCGCTTCAGGAAGGCTTGCCGCCGACTGTGGTCAAGGTGAGCCAGCAGCCCCGGCCCCAGCGCGATCGGCCTGAGCGCCTTGCCCAGTCGGGGTTCGAGCGCGGCGGCCGAACTCGGCGGGGCGGAATCGGCCCGGACCCCATACAAGCCGCCGGAGGCGGCCAGCAATTGCTGGCCCGGCGCCGACAGCAGGTAGTCGAGCCACAAGCGGGCGCCCGGTGGGTTCGGCGCGGTGCGGGCGATGAAGGCGACGCGCGATACGACCAGCGTGTAGTCGTCGAAGTACGAAACCGCGATTTCGGGCCGCTTGCGCGCGAACGCCTCCGCGTAGCTGCCCAACACGTTGTAGGCGAGCAGCGCGTCCCCGGCGGCCACTCGTTCCAGCATGCTTTGCGTGTCCTCGTGCAGGCTCGCGTCGCATCGGCCCAGCGCGCGCGCAACATCCCAGGACCTTGGCGTGGCCATCGCGTCCTGGGCCGCGATCAGGAAACCGAGGCCGGCCCGCGCAATGTCGTAAGTGGCGGCGCGGCCGCGCCAGTGCGGTATATCGGACAGCAGCAGCGCGGCCAGGGCAGCCCGCGTGCGCGGCACTTCGGTACCGGCGAGCAACCGGCGGTGCACTGCGATGCCGACCGGTTCATGCGTGATGCCATAGGCCTCGTTCTTCCAGACCGCCCATTTCGGCAGCTGGTGCGCATGCGGACTGTCGTGCCGTTGGGCATAGCCGTCGTTGACCAGCTTGATCTGCAAGTCCATCGCCGAACTCCACAGCACGTCAGGACGTTCTGGCGCGTCTTCCCGCTGGCGCACGAATTGCTCGTAAAGCGCCAGGCTCCCCGCGTCGACGTAGTCCACCCGCAGGCCGGGGTGTCTGCGCTCGAAGTCGTCGATCAGCGGCTGTACCACGTGCCGATCGGTCGCCGCGAAAACCCGCACGAGACTGGCGCTGGACGCCCGCGCGGCCGTGCCAGCCACGGCCGGAGACGTCACGGAACCAGCCACGAGGCCCAGCAAGCCGGCTCCGATCACCCTGCGGTTCAATGGCATTTTTTGTCTCCTGCGCAGTATTATCAGTGTGCACGCGTACGCTTTTTGCATACATCCTGCATTGGCCACACCGGGCCGGCCCCGTTTGACAGAGATTTTTCCAGCATGCCATGCGTATCTTGTTGATTGAGGACCATCTGCAACTGGTGCAAACACTCAAGCAGTCGCTCGGCGTGCTGGGCTTCGAGGTCGAGTCCTGCGCCGACGGCGTGCTGGCCGATGCGGAGTTGCAGCAGCACAGCTTCGATGCGGTAGTGCTGGACCTGGCGTTGCCCCGCATGGGCGGCTTCGAGATCCTGCGGCGCCTGCGCCAGCGCGGCAACAAGGTGCCGGTGCTGGTGCTTACCGCCAGCGGCGATACCCACGACCGCGTGCAGGGCCTGAACGCCGGCGCCGATGACTACCTGGCCAAGCCGTTCGACCTTTCGGAACTCGAAGCCCGGTTGCGCGCCCTGCATCGCCGCTCGGTCGGCGCGGTCGACTCGATGCTGCGCGTAGCCGAGCTGGAGTTCAACACCGTGTCCCGCCGCTTTGCGCTCGGCACGCGGCACCTGGACTTGCCGCCGCGCGAGCACGACCTGCTGGAAGCCCTGATCGTCCAGGCCGGCAGGCCGGTCAACAAGCTGCTGCTGACCCAGCGCCTGCGCACCAGCGACACCGTCCTCAGCAACGACGCGCTGGAACTCTATGTACACCGGGTGCGCCGACGGATCGACGGCAGCGGCGCGGCCATTCGCACGCTGCGCGGGCTCGGCTACGTGCTCGAAGCTGCCGATGACACGCCTGCGTAGCCTGCTGCTGCGCTGGCTGCTGATCCCGACGCTCGGGCTGTGGATACTGGCCGCGACCATCGGCTACCTGCGCAGCCTGGCCCAGGCCCACGAAGCCTACGATCGCACGCTGCTCGGCTCCGCGCTCATGATCGGCGAGACCCTGGGCGTGGAAGACGGCCAGGTCGTGGCAGACCTGCCCCACGCCGCACTGGAGATGCTGCGCACCGACGCGCATGACCGCATCTTCTATCGCGTCGCTCGCCTGGCCGACGGTGGCCACATCACCGGCTATGAGGACTTGCCGCCGCCGGCCGAACTGCCAGGTGCCGACCCGGTGTTCTATGACGCGATTTACAAGGGCCAGAATATCCGTGTCGTGGCGCTGGCCCGCACCGTGGTGGACTCGCCCGCACCACGGCCGCTGGTCATCCAGGTGGCCGAGACGATGGACGCGCGGCGCCAGCTCACGCGCCGCATGGTCTCCGAGTCCGCCGTGATGCAGCTGCTGTTGATCCTGGCGGCGGCCGGCCTGATTGCTTTCGGCGTCCGGCGCGGCCTGGCGCCTCTCAAGCGCCTGCGTGGCGAGGTGCGCGCGCGCGGCGCGAACGACCTGACGCCCATCGATACGCGTAGCGTGCCGCGCGAAGTAGCACCCCTGATCCATGCGATCAACGCGCATACCGAAAGGCAACGCCAGCTCAGCGACGCACAGGTGCGCTTCGTCGCCAATGCTTCGCACCAGTTGAAGACGCCACTGACCCTGCTGCGCGCCCAGGTCGATCACGCCCTGCAGCAAACCGACCTGGACCGCATGCGCGCCGTCGTCGATCGCATGCACCTGTCCACCCAATCGACCCAGCGGCTGGTGAACCAGTTGCTGAGCCTCGCCCGCAGCGAGCCCGGCCGCACACTCGACATCGACGAAGTCGATCTCGCCGAACTCGCGCGCGATCAGACCTTCGAGTTGCTCACCTTGGCCCGCGCGAAGGCTATCGACCTGGGCTTCGAGGGCGAAGTGGCCGTGCCGGTGCGCGGCGAACCAGTGATGCTGCGCGAGCTCGTCGCCAATCTGGGGCACAACGCCGTCAGCTACACGCCGCCGGACGGCCACGTCACCGTGCGGGTCGACAGGCACGATGGACGGCCGCGCCTGTGCGTGATCGACAACGGCCCGGGCATTCCAACCGACGAGCGCGCCCGGGTGTTCGAGCGCTTCTACCGCGGCAGCGGCGCGGGCGACCAAGGCACGGGACTGGGCCTGGCGATCGTCCAGGAAATCTGCGATCGCCACCAGATACAGATATCGCTGGGCGACGGCCCCGACGGCAAGGGCCTGTGTGTTCAGCTGCTTTGGCCCGCGACGGCGGATGCCGTTACGTAGGCTGTACTTTTCCGGCTTGTGCTGTCATCGACCAGTGACGCGTGTCAGCACGTTCGTCGCCTCGTCCGCTGTCTTGCCGCGCCAGGCGACGATCTGGTCAGGTCGAATCAGTGCCAGTGACGCCTCATACAACTCACGCAGAGACGTCTGCGCAAGCCGCACGACACGCAGGTCTATCGAGAGCGCCTGCGCGGCGACTTCGAATGCAGTGGTCGAAGGCGCATTCGGACCCAGCACAAGCAGGGTCCATTCACTGTGGAAGTGGTCGAAAAGCGACTGCCCATCCTCCAACCAGGCATGCGGCGGGCGTCCGCCCGGGCTCGCAGTCGGGGTGTAGGCATTCGGCTCGTCTGGCGGCAGCGCGGCGCCATCGCCGACGATGATTGGCGAGCCGTCGTAACGGCCTCCGAAGGTAACGCCGGGGATATTGAATTCGAGCCTGGCGTGTTCGTTGAAGTGCGCAGCCGCAAGTTCACGCTCGGCCTCACCGCGCTCGGAGGCCTCCTCCAGTTCAGGCTTGGCGCTGAACAGGCCCACCGAGTCGGCGAAGCGCCGTGCGTAGCCGGTGTTGCGTTCAGCCAGCGGCTTGCGCTCCGCCTCATAGCTGTCCAGCAGTTCGATTGGCGAATGACCGCGTACCACGCTGGCGAGCTTCCAGCCCAGGTTCACTGCGTCTTCGACCGCGGTGTTGTAGCCCAGGCCGCCGGTCGGCGTGAACAAATGCGCCGCATCGCCGGCGATGAACACCCGGCCTTGCTGAAAACGCTGCGCGACCAGCGCGTGGCCGGCCAGCCAAGTGCCCATCGAGAGGATCTCGATCGGAAGCTCGACTCCGACCGCTTCAGCAAAGACGCGGCGGGCGTCATCCTCGGTCCAGTTGTCGGCATCCTCTCCAGGCCGCAGCGCAGCGTGAAAGGCGTATTCCGACACGCCATCGACCGAGGCCATGAAGGAACGCCGCTGGTGGTTCACCGCGACGTACATCCAGGCCTTGGGATGCTTGAGCACCGAGAGGAAAGTCGGCGCACGCAGGTAGATGGCGAACATTTTTCCGCCCATGAACTCGCGCTGGATGCCGGTGACGCCGCCCCATTCGATGCCCAACTGGCGGCGCACGAAGCTGCGGGCGCCATCGGCACCGACCAGGAACTTCGCATTCACTTCCTGCGCCGGACCCGCATCGGCGGGGCGCACGCTCGCGTTCACCGAGACGCCTTCGTCTGCGAAATGCTCCAGCGTCCAGCCATAGCGCACGTCGGCCGACGGCAAGGCCTGCGCATGGCGCCGCAGTGCCTGCTCGACGAACTTCTGCGACACGCGATGCGGCAGTTCAGCCGCACTCCACGAGCCCGTCATCGACTTGATCTTGACGAGTGCCTCTGCCGCGGTAGGAAGGCTGATGCGCGACAGCTCATGCTGCGCGTAGCGTGTGAAATACGCGATGTCGGTAGGATGGTCCGCAGGCAGCCCGAGCGCTCGAATCTCGTTGGCAAACCCCAAGCGCCGGAAATGCTCCATCGTGCGCGCCTGGGTAGCATTGGCCTGTGGGTTAAAGGCCGTGCCTGGCTTGGCGTCCACCACGAGACAGTGCACGCCGCGGCGGCCCAGTTCGTTCGCGAGCATCAGGCCACAAGGGCCGCCGCCGGCGATGAGAACGTCGGTCTCAAAGACGGGGGGATGAGTTTGGCTGGACATCGGATATCGTCTTTCGTTACGTGAGATATGCTTAGGTTACCTAAATAAATTGCATTTGACTATCCGGGAATCAGCGATGACCGACTCTCAGACCTACCGTTGGCGCGGCCACAATGCGGGCCGCGTGCTCAGCAACGCCTTGCGCCGCTTCGAGGAACGTGTGATGGAGCTGATGAGCGCGGCAGGTCACTCGCAGATCCGGCGCCCGCACGTCAATCTGACGCGCCACCTGGACCTGGATGGCACACGCATCACCGAACTCGCCCGACGTGCTGCCATGACAAACGCCGCGATGACCGAATTGATCGATCAATGCGAGGGCCTTGGCTTGGTCGAGCGCGCACCGGACCCCACAGACAAGCGGGTGCGTGTCGTTCGCTTCACGCCGGAAGGCCTGGACTGGCTGGATGCCTTTGGCCGTGCACTGACACAAGCTCAAGCAGAACTGGCGGACGAGATCGGCAAGCGCTGCATGTCAAACCTGCTGACGGACCTCGCGCGCTATGGGGCGGCATTGGAGCCAACCAGCACCTGAGTCGTCGTTTCGCGCGGCTGAAGCAGCACGCAGACGCGGCCAAGCAGGACTTCAATCCGACGCTGACGCACTACGGCCGGGAGCGGTTGCTGTACCGGCCTCAGGCAGGGCGACATGGCGTCGCCAGGGCAGGCGCGCGTCCGCCTCGTAGTCCGCAACGACCCAGGTGCGCGTTGTGTGATCGGCCACGTCGGCGAGAAATTCGCGAACGACACGGGCTGAAGCTGCGTCCAGGGCAGCGAAGGGCTGGTCGAGGCAAGTGACCGTCGCGCCACTCGCGAGCAGTCCCACCAGGGCGACCTTGCGCCTGCTGCCTGTCGAGAGCATTGACAACTTCTTGCCAAGGTGGGAATGCAAGTCCAGCGCGTCGACAAGGTCCTGCTGTAGTTGCGTGTTCCATGAGGGGCAGCGCGGCCGAAATGCGCCCCACACTCGTTCCGGAAGCTCGTCGTCCCGCCCTGGCAGGGACAGGTCGAGCCACAGGGCGGAGGGATCTTCTCCAAGGTGGCGCAGCAGGCGGGTCTTGCCCGCGCCTTCCTCGCCAGTGACTGCGACGAGGCCGGGGGGCAGGGGCAGCAGATCGACGAGGGACGTCATGCTTTGGTTTGCAAGTTGGTAGCGATGCCGTAGAGGGAAAGCATCCCAAGCACATGTCCGATGGCGACGCCGGGTTCACCCGATTCGATCCGAGCAATCGTCTGGATGTGCACGCCCAGACGGGCGGCAGCGACAGACTGGCTTTCGCCGGCATTCATGCGAGCCAGCTTGGCTGTGGCGCCCATGTCCTTGATTGTTTGAAGGGCGTTGCCGCCAATACCGGAAGAGATGCGCTTGCCTTGGGCCATTCCCGATTGTCCCAGCACATCCAGGGTGCCAAGAACCTGCGAAC
>DATILI010000187.1:0-8247 GCA_035476635.1 Burkholderiaceae bacterium
GGCAACTCACGCAGCAGGGCCTGTGCCCGCTCCTGCCCCCGGTGGTAGCCGATCAACACAGTAGCGCCCTCCGCGGCCAACATGCTCGCGCACGCCGCACCAATGCCACTGCTGCCACCCGTGACCACTGCGGTCTTGCCCCTTAACCGGCGACTGTCCATTTAACGAACTTCCTTTCTGGTCGACTTCCTGCGGCGCTATGGACGAAACTTTGTGCTTGCGCCACACTTGAAGCCTTGCCCCGATTGTTCGTCAAGCGGGTGCCCGAGAAATCTAACTGTCCATTTATCGAACATGACTTCAGTGCCCGATGCAGGATCGCTCAAACGGGGGGTTCTCTTGCTCAAACTGCTGGCGACCGCCGGATCGCGCGGATTGCCGCTGACGGATCTGGCCGTCAAAAGCGCACTGCCGCATCCCTCGGTTCATCGCGTGCTGAAGCAGTTGACCGCCGAGCGGCTGGTCGAGCACAACCCCGAATCGCGGCGCTATCGGCTGGGACCGCTGACCTTTGAGCTGGGCCTCGCCGGCTCGACGATGTTCGACATCCGGGATCTCTGTGAGCCGTCCATGAAGTCCTTGGCTGCCTCCACCGCCGATACGGTGTACCTGGTGGAACGCAGTGGGTTCGACGCGGTCTGCGTGCACCGTCTTGAGGGAAGCTTTCCGATTCGCACGCTCACGCTCGATGTGGGCAGTCGTCGACCTTTGGGGGTGGGTGCGGGTGGCTTGGCCGTTCTCGCTGCCATCGACGAGGAGGAGCGCGGTGAAATCATCGAACGTGTGACCCCCAGCCTCGGCGCTTTTGGCGGGCTCACGGCCGAGGCGCTGGTGCGGGCCTGCGAGAGTACTCGCGATGCCGGTGCCAGTGTCATCAAGAGCACCATCAACCTGGGCGTCACCGCGGTCGGCGTTGCATTCCGGAACCCCATGGGCCAGCCCCTTGGCGCCTTGAGCGTCGCCGCCCTGTCGCAGCGCATGTCGAAACAGCGAGTTCAGGAAATAGCGGTCGCGCTGAAGTCCGCATCCAAGGAAGTCGAACAACGGCTGCGTGCGCACAAGCGCGGTGCCTGGCACGCAGGGGGCCCGCTGCGCGCGGCCGCATGACGGTGGTCAGGCGTAGCGCACCAGCACGGACTTGGTTTCCAGAAACGACTCGAACGATTCCTCGCCCAGGTCACGACCGTAACCCGAGGCGCGGCGGCCCCCTTCCGGCAAGCCCGGCCACGGCATCGGTTCGGTGTTCACCGCCACCTTTCCGGAGCGGATTCGCGGCACGACGGTGTGCATCGTGCTCAGGTCACGGGTCCACAGGCATGCGGACAGCCCGTACGGCGTGTCATTGGCCATCTGCACCGCATGTTCGACGTCGTCGAACGGCGTGATGGTGATGACGGGGCCGAACAGCTCTTCTCGCACGATCGCAGACGCCTGGTCCGCAACCGCAACCACGCTCGGGCGCACATAAAAACCCGCAGCGTCGACGCACGGAGCCGTGGTCAGCAGTTCAGCGCCGCAGCACTGGGCCGTGTCGAGGTGCTGAAGCACGCGCTGCTGCTGGCGGGCGTTGACCAACGGGCCGAGTTCAGTGCCCACTGCCAGCCCGGCGCCCAGGCGCATCGCATCGGCGTGGCGGGTCAGACGCTCGGCAGCTTCATCGTAGATCCGCTTGTCGACGTACAGCCGTGAACCCGCCACACACACTTGTCCGGAGTTCAGGAAGATGCTGCCGGCGATGCCCGGGATGGCCTTGTCGAGGTCCGCGTCCGCAAACAGGATCTGAGGCGACTTGCCGCCCAGCTCCAGCGTCACCTTGGTCACATTGCGCGCGGCGGCCAGCGCCACCTGCGTGCCGGTGGCCGTGGAGCCGGTGAACGTGATCTTGTCCAACCCCGGATGCGCCGCAAGGGCCGCGCCCGCTGCCATGCCCGTGCCCGTGACCACGTTCACCACGCCGCCTGGAAAACCCGCCTCGTTGATCAGGCCGGCCAGGTGCAGCACACTCAGCGACGCTTCTTCCGAAGGTTTGAGTACCACAGTGCATCCGGCTGCGAGCGCGGGCGCCAGCTTCCACACCGACATCATCAGCGGCACGTTCCAGGGAATGATGGCGCCGACAACCCCCAACGCCTCCTTCTGTGTGTAGCCAAAGAAGGCTGAATTCGGGATGGGCACGCCGACCTGGACGGTCCGTCCGGTTGCACGCCCGGCGAGCCCCGCCATATATCGCAGAACGTCGATGGCGCCGCCGACGTTGAGGTCCCTCGCCATCCAGATCGGCATGCCGACATCGATCACTTCCAGCTCGGCGAGAAGCTGCCGATCGCGCTCGATCAGGTCCGCAAGGCGGCGCAAAAGCGCCTCTCGCCCCGCGCCGTGCATCTTCGCCCATGGACCCTGTTCGAAGGCGTGGCGCGCGGCACCCACGGCCGCAGCGATATGCGCGGCGCCCCCGGCCGCGATGCGTGATATCTGCCGGCCGCTGCTGGGATCGATGACGGGAAGGGTCTCGCCCACGGCATGCCTTTCACCATTGATGAAAACGCCCGCGCCAACATCGAGGGCGGTTCGCGTGGCTGGCGAAAGAAGCGAGAGATCGTTTTCAAGCATGATGCAGTTCTTCCGAGTGGATGAAATCGGCGGCACGTTCGGCGATCATGATCGTGCCGGCGTTCGTATTGCCGCGCGGGATGGCGGGCATGACGGACACGTCGGCCACACGCAGGCCTTGCAGTCCGTGCACGCGCAGCCGCGTGTCCACCACAGCTTGCGAATCGGTTCCCATCTTGCACGTGCCGCCGGGGTGGTAGACCGTCTTGGCATAGTGACGCACTCGCGCGTCGATTGTGGCGTCGTCATCGCCGGCAAACTCCGCGAGAGGCTCGATCTCGTGGCTGACCATGGCGGCGAGCGAGGGCGCGCCCAGGATTCGGCGGGCGAGCCGAACGCCTTCGCGCAGCACGCGCACGTCATCCTCCTCGGCCAGGGCACCCGCGTCCAGCCACGGCATCGCCAACGGGTCCGGACTGCGCAATCGCAACTCGCCGCGCGACTTGGGCGCCAGCAGGCAGGGGTTCAGTGTCACTCCATGGACCATGGGGGGCTCGCGGTCCACATCGCCTACAAGCACCGGAAGCACGTGGAACTGCACATCGGCACGGCCATCGCCGTCGACGTCGAAGAAGCCGCCGGACTCAATCACGTTGGAGGTCATCAGCCCGGTCTTGAACAGCACCCATTGGGCGCCGTGCTTCAGCGCCGACAAGCCCTTGTCATGGCCAAACAGGCTGATGGGCGAACGCGTCTGGCCGTACACGGGCACCTCGAGATGATCCTGATAGTTGCGGCCCACGCCCGGCAAATCCCGAACGACCGGGATGCCCAGCGACTGCAAGTCGGCGCCGGGCCCGACACCCGACTGCAGCAAGATCTTGGCGCTGCCCAGGCCGCCGGCGCACAGCACCACTTCGCGCTTGGCAAGAAAGCTCAACTTCGTGTGTGCGCCTTTGCTCTCGATGCATTCGACTCCGATGGCCCGGGACCCTTCGAAAAGGATGCGAGCTACCGTGAGATCGGTGCGCACGTCCAGGTTGGCACGGTCCATCGCGGGCCGCAGGAAGAATCGAGCCGTGTTGCCGCGCTCACCCTGGAACGCGGTGATCTGGTAGAAGCCGGCGCCGAGCTGGGAGTGGCCGTTGAAATCATGATTGAACGGCAGGCCAACCTCTTGCGCCGAGCGCACGAATGCGCTGTTGAGGGCATGACGATAGGGCGTGTCGATGACTTTGAGCGGTCCTTCAGCGCCGTGGTATGCGTCTGACAAGCGCACATTGCCTTCGGACTTGCGAAACCAGGGCAGGACATCTTCGTAGCCCCAGCCGGCACACCCCTGGTCGCGCCAATCGTCGTAGTCCTTGCGGTCGCCGCGGATGTAGATCATCCCGTTCATGGAGCCGCTGCCGCCCAGCGTGCGACCCTGCGGCACATAGGACTTGCGTCCGCCCAGGCCCGCTTGCGGTTCGGACTCGTAGTCCCACATCCGGTGGGTGCCGAAAACGCGGCTGAAGCCCGCTGGCATGCGGATGAAGATGCTGTTGTCGTTGGCACCCGCTTCGATCAGCAGCACGCGGCTCGTGGGATCGGCCGACAGGCGGTTGGCCAGCACACAGCCGGCGGAGCCCCCGCCGACGACGATGAAATCGTAGTTTGAATTGCTCATGGTGAAGTCCCGATATGAAGGTCAAGGCGAACTTGGGTCATGCATGTGTCTCCTGATCCAGGTCGACCCGTCCGCGCTCGATGCGCAAGCGCACATCGCACAGGCCGTTCAGGTTGGCGCCTTCCGAGTCGGTGACGATGACGGTGGGTCCGTTGCGCAAGTCGCGCAACACGCCGGTCAGGCGCGCGACAAGCGCCGGCGCCACCCCCTCGAAGGGCTCGTCGAGCAACAGCAGTCGGTGGCCGTACCCTATGGCCCGCGCCAGTGCGGCGAGCTTTTGCTGCCCGCCGGAGAGCTGGTTGCCGCGCCGGTCGATCAAGGGCACCAGCTCCGGGATGAGCGTCAGCACCTGATCGAGCCGCCGGTTTCTGTCTGCCACACCATTCAACTCCATGGGCAGCAGGATATTGGCGCGCACACTCAGGTCCGGCACCAGGCGGCGGTCTTCCGGCATGTAGCCCATGCCCCAGCGCACGCGCTGCTGTGTGGGCGCGTGTGTGACGTCCACCCCTTCAAACAGCACCTGGCCGCGAACCGGCGGCAGCACCCCGACGATGGCGCGCATGAGCGTGGTTTTTCCCGCGCCGTTGTGGCCGACGATGCCGACCACCGAGCCCGCGGCGGCCTCGAAGCTCACGTTCTCCAAGATGGACACGGGCCCGACCGACACACCGAGATTGCGTACTGAGATCACGGCAAGACTCCCGCTGGGTTGGCCACCGCCGTCGGAACACGGCGTGGAGCGCCATGCGTGACGGCGCTGGTAACCAAGGCATTGCGCATGACGTCCTCGGGCAGGCCATCGGCAATCAGGTGCCCGTCACGGAAAGCGAGAATGCGCGTGACATAGCGGCGCACGACATCCATGTCGTGCTCGACGAACAGCACCGTCACGCCACCCGCGCGGATCGCATCGAACACGACTTCCATCAGCGGCAGCTTCTCAGCCGACGACACGCCGCTGGTCGGTTCGTCAAGCAGCAGCAGCTTGGGGCGAAGCGACAATGCCATCGCGATGTCCACGAGCTTGCGCTGGCCCTGGGGCACCAGGCTGATCGGGCGTTGGGCAATGCCCTGCAGGTTGAAGCGCGCGAGGGTTTCCCACGCCACCGCCTCTCGCAAGGGTGCGCGCAGGAGCCGCAGCAGGCTGTGTTCGTGCTGACCGGCCAGCGCCAGCGACAGCACGACATGGTCCAGCACTGTCATTTCCGGAAACAGCTGCGGCACCTGGAAGGACCGGGCCACGCCGCTGGCCACCAGGCGCCGCGGGCCGTGGCCGACCACGTCTTTGCCCTCCAGCCGGATAGAGCCCTGTGTCGGCCGCAAGTAGCCTGTGACCATGTTGATGAAGGTGGTCTTTCCGGCGCCGTTCGTGCCGATCAGGCCGACGACCTCGCCACGGTCAACGCGAACACTGATGTCGTTCACGGCCACGACCGCGCCGAAGCGGACCGTGAGGCCCCGGGTTTCGAGCAATGGTGTAGAGGACTTCATGCGGCGGCCCTGCGCTTCCACTGAATGGCCGACAGGCCGCTGGGGAAGCGCACGATCAGCAGCAACAGCGTTGCACCCAGAACCAGCTTCCAGTAGTGCGGCGCGAACTCGAACGCCAGCGCATGCACGACCTCCAGCACGAAGGCCGCGGCGAGCGACCCCCAGATGCCGCCGGCGCCAGCCAGGATCGTGATGAACACGAAGTCCCCGGAGGTCGTCCAGAAGCCCATGCTGGGATCGACCTGCCCGACGAACAGCGCCACCAGCGCACCGGCCAGGCCGGCCAACACACCGGAGAGGGTGTATTCGATGTGAATCAGCCGCTGCGGCGAATAGCCCAGATAGTCGACCCGCACCTCGTTTTGCCGGACCGCCGGGCCGATGCCGCCCATCGAAGTCCGCAGGTAACGGGACACGCCCCAAGCGGCGGCCATCACGACGACGACCGTGAGCAGGTAGATGGCGTTGATCGCCGCGGCGCCGGTGGTCTGGACGGAGAAGAAGGCAGGCCGCGCGATCGAGAAGCCATCGGAAGACCCCAGGCTCTGCGATTTGAGCAGGATGCCGTAGAGGATCATCGACAAGGCCATCGACAGCATCGCGAAAAAAATCCCGCGGTAGCGGCGCATCAGGAATCCGGCGGCAAAGGCGGTAAGGCCCGCGACGGCGCCGGCCAGCAGCAGCAGGGCCAGCGCGTCGCGCAGGCCGAGCCACTGCATGCCCAGGCCGCTGGTGTAGCCGCCGATGCAGTAGTACATCGCGTGGCCGAAGGGTACGAGCCCGGCGCGCAACAACAAGAGCAGTCCCAACGCCACCAGCCCCTTGGCCAGGGAGACCACCACCAGGCTCTGCAGCCAGCCCGGCAAGAACAGCACGCCAGATGACAGCAGCAGCGCGAGCAGTGCCAGGCCGAGATCAGATCGACGGTACATGCTCAGATCCTCCTTTGTGCGGTTTGCGGAAACAGGCCCTGCGGCCGCACCGACAGCACGAGCGCCATGACGGCATAGACAATGAATACTTCTGCGAACGGATACAGATGGATCGTGGCGGCGCGGGCGAAGCCGACCACCAGCGCGCCCACGGCCGCCCCCGGGATGCTGCCCATGCCACCGATGACGACGACCGCGAAGGTGACGACGATGATCTCGGCGCCCAGGCCGGGCGCGACCTGGATCATCGGTGCCGTGAACGCGCCGCCGAGCGCACCCAGCACGGCACCGAGCACAAAGGTGGCCAGGTAGAGCCGCCGCACGTTGATGCCCATCGCCGTGGCCATTTCGCGATCGTGGATCAGCGCCGTCAAGCAGCGGCCGGTGCGCGTGCGCTCCAGCAGCCACCAGAGGCACGCACCCACAGCGGCGGCAAGCCCGATCAGCACGAACTCGTAGTTGTTGAAGCGCAGGCCGGCGATCTGCGAGGCGCCCAGCAGGCCGTAGGGTGCGGAGGCGGACTGCGGCGAGGTACCCCACACGAATTGCATCACGTCGTCCAGCATCAGCAGCACGGCGTAGGTGGCAAGCGCAATGGACACTTCATCGCGTCCCTGCAGGCGTCGCAGGATGGTGCGCTCGAGCAACAGTCCCGTCACCACGCCAGCCACCAACGCGGCGCCCAGTTGCACGCCGAACGCGGCAAAGGACGGCGGCCGGTCCGCGAACCAGTAGCCAAGGCCGGTGGCCGCCACGTAGGCACCCAGGGCGTACAGGTTGCCGTGCGCGATGTTCAGCACTTTCATCACGCCGAAGATCAGCGTCAGCCCCACCGCCACGAGGAAGAGCCACGCGGCATAGATGACGCCGTCGACGGCAATTGCGATCAGTGTCGACATGCTGGACCTGCGGGATCAGTTGCTGCTGACGATGCCGGTGCACTGCGCGCCCGGCATGCCGTCCTTGAGCCAGGACTCGCTCTTCACTCCTTCGGGTGGGTTCACGCACTTAGCCGGAAAGCGCATGGCATTGCGCACGGACGGCGCGCCCTTGGCCGCATCGAAGACGATCTCCCCCACTGCTGTGTCCAGGATGGCCTGATGACCCCCGCCCAATGCCATGGTCAGCTTGCCGCTCGGCGTGTCGAAGGTGGCTCCCGTCAATGCCTTGATCACCTCGGGCGTCGTGCTCTTGCCTCCAGTCTTCGTGGCCGCGTCATAGGCGGTCTTCAGGACCAGCAGCGTGTTGGCATACTGGTAGGCGGTATAAACCGGCGGTTCAGCGTGACGGGTGCGATAAGTCGAGGTGAACCAATCGTTCAGCGGCGAGGGTGGCGCGAACACGCCGTTGGTGCCCCGCGCGGTGAAGACAATGCCGTCCGGGATTTTTCGGCCCATCCGGAACATCGCAGGCTCGAGCGCCGCCGCCAGGATCTTGGACTGCTCATGCAGCCCGCGCGGAGCCATCTGCGTGAGGAACGCTTCCAGATCGGTGCCAACCAGCGAAGTGTGGATGATGTCGGGGCGCTTTGACGCGAGCGAAGAGATCTCGCCGGAATACTGTCCCGAGCCTTGGGTGGGCCATTGCTCGACCGCCACCTGC
>DATILI010000188.1:0-13096 GCA_035476635.1 Burkholderiaceae bacterium
GGGCAACACCGACCTGTCGCACCGCACCGAGCAGACCGCTGCCAACCTGCAGACCACGGCCAGCAGCATGGAGCAACTCACCGGCACCGTGCAGCAGACCTCCAACTCCGCGCACACGGCCAACCAGCTGGCAAGCTCGGCCACCGAGGTGGCTTCGCGCGGCGGCAAGGTGGTGTCTGAAGTGGTCTCCACCATGGACGACATCAACGCCAGCTCCAAGAAGATCTCCGACATCATCGGCGTGATCGACGGCATCGCGTTCCAGACCAACATCCTGGCGCTGAACGCCGCGGTGGAGGCAGCGCGCGCCGGCGAGCAGGGCCGAGGCTTTGCGGTGGTGGCCAGCGAGGTGCGCAGCCTGGCCGGGCGCAGCGCGGCGGCGGCCAAGGAGATCAAGGAGCTGATCAGCGCTTCGGTGGACAAGGTCGAAGGCGGAACAAGATTGGTGGCGCAGGCCGGTCAGACCATGACGGAGATCGTCGGCTCGGTGCAGCGCGTCTCGGACATCATCGGGGAGATCCGCGCGGCCACTTCCGAGCAAAGCCAGGGCATTGCGCAGGTGAACACGGCAGTGGCCCAGCTGGACCAGATGACGCAGCAGAACTCGGCGCTGGTGGAGCAATCGGCGGCGGCGGCCGACAGCCTGAAAGACCAGGCAGTACGCCTGGCTGAAGCAGTGCAGGTGTTCAAGCTCGGCGAGGACGGCGCGCCGTCCACGGTTTTGCCCGGCCCGGATGCGCCCGCTGCACGTGCCGCATTGCCGGCCGCCAAGCCTGTGGTTAAACCGGTGGCTAAACCCGCGACGCTTGCGAGAGCACCGGCAGGCAACGCCAATAAGCCGCCAACGCTGGCGGCTCCGCGCAAGGCGGCAGCACCGGCGCCGATGCCTCAAGTCCCCAAGGCCGGCGCCGAAGGGGATTGGGAGAGCTTCTAGGTTGCTGCGGGACAGCGTCATGTCCGCGCACGAAAATTGCTCAATGGGATGATCGAAATTCGAAACGGAAATCTATGACGCATCAAATGTCCATGTCATTGGGGCGCAAGCTGGGAGGCGGGTTCGCACTGGTGTGCGTGCTGCTGCTGGGTGTGGCGCTGCTGGTGGCCTGGCAGCTGCGCGCCGCGCAGGCCACGCTGCATGAGATCGTCGAGGTCAACAACCGGCAGATGGCCCTGGCCCTGGCGATGCTGCAGGAGGTGGACGACATCGCCGTCTCCGCCCGCGACATGGCCCTGTTGCAGACCAACCAGGACCTGGACGCCGAAATGGCTCGGCTGAAGCAGGCGACAGGCCGCTACGACGCGGCCGAAAAGGCGCTGGTCGCGGGCGAAAACGCCACGGCCGAGGAAGCGCGGCTGTACGAGCAGATCAAGTCCTCGCGCGTCAAGGCCATGCCCGAGGTGATGCAGGCAGCTCAACTTGGCATGGATGGCGCGACGCCCGAAGCGGGCCTGGCCATCAACACCAAGGTGCGGCCCGTGGTGGGTGAATGGCGCAAGCAGGTGCAGGGCTTGATCAGCCTGAAGACGCAACTCAACGAAGCTGCTTTCCAGGCGGCCGTGCAGCGCCAGGCTGCTGCACGTTGGGTGCTTCTGGCTTGCGGGCTGCTGGCGGTCGCTGTGAGCGTGGCGCTGGCTGTGGTCCTGACCCGATCGGTGACGCGGCCGCTGAAGCAAGCCGTGCAGCTCACCGAGCGCATCGCACAGGGTGACCTGGGCTCGACGGTGGAGGTGACACGTACAGATGAATTGGGCGCGCTGTTGCGGTCCATTGCCAGCATGCAGGCCGGGCTGCATCGTCTGGTTTCGCAGGTGCGCGAGAGCACCGGCGGCATTGCCACCGCCAGTGCGGAGATCGCCCATGGCAACAACGACCTGTCGGCGCGTACCGAGCAGCAAGCCAGCGCGCTGGAACAAACCGCCGCCTCGATGGAGGAGCTCAGCTCCACCGTCAAGCAAAACGCCGACAACGCCAAACAGGCCAACCAGCTGGCCATGAGTGCTTCCACCGTGGCCATCCAGGGCGGCGAAGTGGTTGCCGAAGTGGTCGACACCATGAAGGGCATCAACGACAGCTCCCGCAAGATCGCCGACATCATCAGCGTGATCGACGGCATAGCGTTCCAGACCAACATCCTGGCCCTGAACGCCGCGGTCGAAGCGGCGCGCGCCGGCGAGCAGGGAAGAGGCTTTGCGGTTGTCGCCGGCGAGGTGCGCAGCCTGGCCGGACGCAGCGCCGAAGCGGCCAAGGAAATCAAGGGCCTCATCAGTGCCAGTGTGGAACGGGTGGAGAAAGGCACGGCCCTGGTCGACAAGGCCGGCGCCACCATGACCGAAGTCGTCAGCGCGATCCGCCGCGTCACCGACATCATGGGCGAGATCAGTGCGGCCTCAAGCGAGCAAAGCCAGGGCGTGGCGCAGGTCGGCGAAGCGGTCACGCAGATGGACCAGGCCACGCAGCAGAACGCCGCGTTGGTCGAGCAGAGCGCGGCCGCCGCCGACAGCCTGAAGACGCAGGCGCAGCTGCTGCTGCAAGCGGTGTCGGTCTTTACCCTCGGCAACGAAGTCGCCGGCCGGGCGCCCGCGAGCCTTCCCTCGCGCACCGCGACGCGCTCGCACCCACCGACCGAGCCGAACTACCAGGGCGAAGAGCGCCGCGAGCGACTCGAAAACGACCGCCGCGCCAGCGCAGCAGCCGAGCCGCCAGCCGCGGCAGCAAAAAGCGCCAAGACGGCCGGCGCGGAAGAAGACTGGGCGGCCTTCTAAGGTTCTCGCAGTTCCTCTAACGAATCCACCCACCCGTCCGCATCCACTGCGCGCACCGGCTCGCCGTGGTTGTAGCCGTAGGTCACCAGAACTACCGGGCACCCGGCCGCACGCGCGGCCTGTGCATCGTTGCTGGAATCCCCGACCATCAGGGTGCGCCCGGGCACAGCGCCGAGCGCTTCGCAGGTCTTCAGCAGCGGCAACGGGTCGGGCTTCTTCCGCTCGAACGCATCGCCGCCAAAGACGGCGCTGAAATAGCCATCGAGCCCCTTGGCGGCCAACAGCGGCCGCGCGAATGCCGTCGGCTTGTTGGTCAGGCAGGCCAGCTTCAAGCCACGCTGCTTCAGCGCATCGAGGCCGGCCAGCACGCCGGGATACACCGCCGAGTGCAAGCCGTTGATCTCCAGGTAGTGCTTCTGGTAGCGCGCCCAGGCCGGCGCAAACAGTGCGTCCGGCTCGCCCGCATCCTTACCCTGCCCAGCCAGCACATGGACCAGCACGGAGCGGATCAAATGCTCCGACCCCTTGCCCACCAGGCGCTGCACCAGCGCCCTTTCCACGCCCGGCAGCCGCAGGTCTTCGAGCATGCGGTTGAGCGCCACGACAAAGTCGCCGAGGGTGTCCACCATCGTGCCGTCAAGATCGATGATGGCTGCGTCAAGAGCAATGTGGTGCAAGCGAATAGAGTTCAAAACAGAGAAATAGAGTTCAAAACAACATCGTAGCCTGATCAAATGGCTGGATCAGGAAGGCCACAGGTTTTGTGCCGCACGGCGCTCACCGCCATTAGCAATTGAACTACTCCAGCGACACGTTGGCTTTTTGGATCACTTCGGTGAAACGCTTGCTCTCGCTTCGCACGAATGTGTCGAACTGCTCGCGCGTCTGCGGAAACGGCTCGTAGCCGAAGCTCTTGAATTTTTCCAGCACATCGGCCTCGGCCAGCGCCTTCTCGATATCGCGCTTGATCTTGTCGGTCACCGCGGCCGGCAGGCCCTTGGGCACGGCCATAGCGTTCCAGCCGGTCACCTCGAAGCCCTTGGGGCCGCCCGATTCGCCGACGGTGGGCACGTCCGGGTAGGCTGCCGTGCGCGTGGGCGAGGCCGAGGCCAGCAGGCGTAGCTTGCCGGCGCGGTACAGCGGGCCGGCCGTGGCTGCGCTGCCCAGCGCGAATGCGAGTTCACCGGTGGCCACCGAGGTGTAAAGCTGCGTGGTCTCCTTGTAGATCACGTGCTCCATCTGCGTGCCGGTGGCCGACTCGAACAGCTCCGAGCCCAGGTGCACCGGATTTCCCACGGACCAGGAGCCGTAGTTGAGCTTGCCCGGGGTGGCCTTGGCGTCGGCGATCAGGTCGCCCACGGTCTTGTACTTGCTGTTGGCCGGCACCGTGAAGAAAAAATAGGTCTTGAACAGCGGCAGCAGTGCGTCGAAGTCGGCCTTGGTGTCGTAGGGCAGCTTCTTGAACAGTGCCGGATAGGCCGCGAGGTGCACGTTGTCCAGCACGATCAGGTCGTGCCCGTCCTTGGCGCCACGCTTGAACGCGTCGATGGCGATGAAGCCGTTGCCGCCGGGCTTGTTCTCCACCAGCACGGGCTGGCCCCAGGCGCGCGAAAGTTTCTCCGCCACCAGGCGCGCAACGCCATCGGGGCCACCGCCCACGGGGAACGGCGTGATGATGCGCACCGGCTTGGTTGGGAATTGCTGGGCACTGGCCGCGGCAGGCAGAAGCCCGGCGGTAGCGAGCACAGTTGCGCAAAGGAACAGCGAGCGGCGCACAACGCCGGTAAGACTTTTCATACGGTAGTTTCTGGAAGGTTTTCTGAGGATTGCTTGCGAAATGGACGGCCCAGCAGGCGACACATCGCCTGCGAACCTGTCCGTTGCGCCTACGGTGCAGCGCAGTTGTAGTTGCTGGCGTCGGTGGTGCTTCCGCTGCCTTTGTATTTGGCCAATAGCGGATAGGGGCACAAAGGCTGGGTGCGCGAGACCGCACCGCTTTCGATGCGCGACGCAGTGAAGTCGCTCGGCGCCACGCCCTTCTCCGACCAGGCCATTAGCGCGCGGAAGATGTCTGTCTTTGCCTCCATAGGCACGCTACCGCTCGCGCCCTGGCCGAACTCGTTCACCCCTGCCCCACCACCGCAGTGGCCCATGCCCGGAACCATGTAGAGTCGTGAGAAGTTTTCTGCCTCGGGAACCGTTTGGCGCATGCGGTCGTAGTAGCGCACGGTGCCTTGCGGCATGATCAGGTTGTCCGACCAGCCGTGGTACATGATGAGTTTGCCGCCGCGGGCCTTGAAGGCCGTCAGATCCGGATTGTCCGTCGCCATGACCGGCCCGACCATTTGGGCGCTCTTGTTGAAAAACGCTTCATAGTTGTCGAACGTCAGGGTCTTCCAGTCCCAGGCGGGGTCGAAGTAAACCCAGTACCTCGCCTGCTCGATCGGAATGGGAAAAGGACTTGCCCCCGCCAAGGCCGCCAAGTCGGCCCCTCGCTCCACACCTGGCCACAGCAGTTGCCCCGAGGCGCTGCGGGCACCACCCCATATCTTCTGCACTGCGCTTGCCTCACCTGGTGTGAGACAAGTATCGTCAGCCGACGTGCAGTTCGCCCGCGTCACGCTGGCGTCCTTTGTGGGGTCGTAGGTGCATGTGCGCGGGTCTGCGAGCACCCCATCCGCCACTCCGTCCGCCGCGTCGCACGCCGCCACGGCGCGGCTGCTAGCTAGTTGGCGTTTGGCGGCAGAGAGCGGGCCGCCTGCGTCGAAGCGCATGGCGACCTGCGGCCAGATCTGATAGGCCTGAAACCGGTCCCAGTGGATCGCCGGCGCTCCCGCGAGGATCGCATCGTAGTCGTTGGGATAGCGCTGCGCCATCATGAGCCCCTGGCGGCCTCCGGTGGAGCACCCGTACCAATACGATCGAACGGGATCCTGTCCGTAGAAGGCTTTCGTCAGTTGCTTGCCTACTACCGCCATGAGGTGCTCCGAACGGTAGGCGAAGTCGATCTGAAGTTGCGTATTGGCCTTGCCCGGCGACTCCATGCCGAAGGCCCCTGACAAGAAAAATCCAGTATGACCGGTATCGGTTTTCGTCCCCACGAATCCCTGGCGCACGGAGTCGACGGCCGCACCGAGCTGGGTGTCGCCTGCATAGACGCCGTTGCCTTCGGCGCGGAACCGGCCATTCCAGGCAGTAGTTGGTAGGGACACCCAGATGTTGACCTGTGGGTCCACCTTCACCTTCACCAGGCAATAAGGCTTGTCTGCAGGGCCAGTTCCCGTCGTACCTGTACTCACTTCGAGGATCGACACTGGTGCATCGGCGGAAAGCTTTGCCGCTCCGACACCTTGCATCGTGCAAGCGACGGTCGGGTTGATCGACAGGTTCTCCGAAGCAAGCGAAGGCACCATCGTCAGACCGCTTTCCCCACCACCGCATGCGGCTAGCGCCGCTATCGCACCAGCGCTGAGCAGCACGTTCCGTGTGCAGACCCATGTTGAGATTCGATTCAAGGCTGTCTCCTGTATCTGTTGTGACTGAAACAGCGCGATTAAATCGAGCGACGATCCCCCGGTCTTGCAGATTCCGATCGCTTTTCTGCCTTCCGCTCACACCTAGGGTAACTACCTGGAGGGTGCCTACTGGCGCCGGTTGCGTCTTACATCACGTGGAGTCACGCCCAACGTCCGTGAGAACACTTCCGTCATATGGCTTTGACTTGCAAACCCAACGGTATGCGCAATGATTGCCAGACTTAGATTGCCGTGCTCCAGCAGTTCGCACGCTTGGTCCACTCGTTTTCCCGTGACATATCGGTGCGGTGCGCAACCCACGGTGTTTTTGAACAATCGCGTGAAATGGGGTGCGCTGAATCCTGCAGCCTTGGCGAGCGTTTCCAAAGACAAGTCCTGCGTCAGATTTCCGCGAATCACACCTTCGACGCGGCGCATCTGTTCACACGAAAGCTTTCCACGCTCCTTGCGGACCACTGATGCGCGAGAATGAAACTCTGCCAGCCGCATGGCCAAGCCCACGGACAGGCCCTGAGCGAAAAGAGCTCCGTTTCTGCAGCCCGTTGCGACTTCTCGCGCCATGGCACGGAGAACTGCGGCGATCTCCGGGTCATTGAACTTGGTGTTCTGAACGAGTGCGTCACTAACAAGGTCGTCGCGCAGATATGCATTCCGGCCAACGGATTGAAAGTCAAGCTCAACCATGATTCGGCGTACGGCGCGGCATTCCCACTTGCTGCGTCGAATATCGGTACCCCCTTCAAACAGGCCCATTGCACCGGGCTCCACTTCGAATGCCTCGGAGTGTCCAGAGAAACCAAATTCGGCGAACGCGGTGCCCGTATCAATCAAAGCCAGGACCGGCTTCGCCACGTTGAATTCCTCGGTGCATACGCGCGGTCTTGCTTCGAACCAGCCTATTGGAAAGCCAGACCACAACTTGAGGGCTTCAGCCGACAGAAGATTTCGTTCGTAGTGGACGTTTTCTTCGAATGAGCTTGAGCGAGCTGTCATAAAACTACCCCCAATGGAATCCCTCAACACCGCGGCACGAAGTTGTCCCCAAAGCACGTAGATTCAATGCAGACGGCGTGACTTCTGCAATTTATCCTGCCTGGATTTCCTATCGAGCTGCAATGCCCGGAGCGCGCGCTGATTGTGCGCGGTGATCGCGCATCAGCGCCAATGATCGCGCATTCATGTCTTGCGCGAGAGCCATGGGTGCATCGCGTGCCCACTCGAGGCTTCCCTGGTGTCGTTACAACGACCTTCTGATACGAGCCTCCTGTTCGGCGCGGTATTGGGCGACCCGGCTCCGGTCGGCTTCGGCGAGCGCGCGCCGCAGAGCGGCGGTGTCAAGATCGCGGCAGTATGCCGGCGTTCCGGGCTGCTGTCGCCAGGAGTCGTCCAGAACCCCGCTGTCGACAGGATCGAAGCCTAGATCGTCGACCAGGCGACAGACTGCCGCCTTGGCGTCCGACGAATCGCCGCAGACGGAGAGCGCAATCCGCCCCCTCGTTCCCCTCGAAACGCCCTTTTCGAGAAGGCTCTTGGCGAAGATGTTGTTGAACGCCTTGATCACCGGATGTCCGATCTGCTGCGCGACCCACTGGCTGTCGAGCATGCTCCGGTCTATCGCATCGATGTGGCCATCGCGAAGCTCGGGATGATAGTTACCGATATCGATTACGACGACGCTGCTCGGCACGTTGGCAAACAGCCCCCTCGGAAGATCGGCGACGGCCTTCGTTGGGATCGCAAGGATGACGACTTCTGCGGCTTTGGCGGCGTCGACAACGGTAGCGGGCGTCGCGCCGAGCTTGACCGCCAGCGCGCCAAGGCTCTCAGGTCCTCTCGAGTTCGCAATCGAGACGTGATGGCCGAGCCTGGCGAGGTGGCGCGCAAGTATCTCTCCCATGCTTCCAGCGCCGATGATTCCAATTCTCACGTCGACTCTCCTTTCGTGATCCATCCGTTGTGTTCGTGTGCCAGGGAATTATATGCAAGCAATTACTTGCATGTCAAGCAGTGCATCGGCCTGCGTGCGGCGCGCCCTTGGGCTGGACCACCGGAGTTCAGTCACCGCGAATCAGCGCGATGCGATGACGGGTTTTGCCAATGCGGCGCAGCGTTGCTGCCATTGCCACCGACCTGTGCACTGCCTAGAGTGAGGCAATCCATCATCCACAACATCTCATTCAAGTGACCACTCCTCTAGCCCGGCCCCTGGCCGACAGACCTGGCGGCGCACCGCTGGCCGGCGTGCGCGTGCTCGACCTCACGCGCCTGCTGCCCGGCCCGATGAGCACGCTGCACCTGGCCGATCTCGGCGCCGACGTCGTCAAGATCGAGGATCTGGGCGCGGGCGACTATGCCGCCGCCTCGGTGCGCGCACTGGTGAACCGCAACAAGCGCGCGATCCGGATCGACCTGAAGCAAGCCGCCGGCACCGCCGCACTGCTGCGGCTGTGCCGCGACGCGGACGTGCTGGTCGAAGGCTTTCGGCCTGGCGTGATGCAGCGCCTGGGCCTGGGCTACGAGGCGGTCGCCGCTGTCAACCCGCGCATCGTCTATTGCAGCCTGAGCGGCTTCGGCCAGACCGGCCCCCTGCGCGACATGCCCGCGCATGACCTCAACTACGCCGCACTGACCGGCGTCGCGGACCAGATCGGTACGGCCAACGACCCGGCGCTGTCGAACCTGCCCGTCGCGGACTTGCTCGGCGGCACCATGACGGCGGTGATGGGCATCCTGGCCGCGCTGTTCGATGCGGCCCGCAGCGGCCGCGGCCGGCACGTGGACATCGCCATTGCCGATGGCGTGCTGGCGCATGCCGTACTCCCCCTCGCGGCCCTCAACCAGCACGGGAAACTGGCTCCCGCCGGCCAGGGCACGCTGACCGGCGCGCTGGCCTGCTATGGCCTTTACCGCACCGCCGACGCCCGGCATGTCGCGGTGGGTGCGCTGGAGCGCAAGTTCTGGGACGCGCTGTGCCTGCGGCTAGCGCGGCCGGACCTGGCGACGCTGCACCGGACCGGCAACGCAGCGACCGAAGAGCGCTTGCGCACCGAACTGGCCGCCATCTTCGGCTCCCGGCCGCTGGCGCACTGGGCGGCGCTGTTCGACGACGGCCAGGCTTGCGTCACGCCCGTCCTGCGGCTGGATGAAGCGCTGGACCATGCGCACTTCCAGGCGCGCGGCATGCCCCTGCGCGCCGCGGCCGATGGCCCCACGGAGTTCGCTTGCCCGGTGAAGATGAGCGGCTTCGAATTCACCGTGCGACACACCGCGCCGGAGCCTGGCCAGCACACCGACGAAATCCTGCGGGAAGCCGGATTCGACGCTTGCGAGCTGGCGGCGCTGCGCGCGGCCGCAGCCATCGGCTGACGTGCGCGGCAACACCGCTGCCTACAATGGCCGTGCCGACAGGCCCCGGCTCGCGCAAACTTTCTTCATGACTCCTACCCAGCACACGGTCGCGATCCAGCAGGTGCACATGATCCTGCTGGGCGCGCGCCATCGCGGGGTCGACATCGCGCCACTGCTGGCGCGCGCGGGCATCGCACCCAGCCTGCTGGAGTCGGCGCTGGCGCGCGTTTCCCAGCAGCAGTACGCCTTGCTGATCCGAGCCCTGCGCCGCGCCCTGCGCGATGAGCTCTGGGGCCTGGCCAGCCGGCCCCTGCGGCCCGGCAGCTTCGGCCTGTGCATGCGCCAGCTGGTGCGCTGCACGACCCTGGGCGAAGCCCTGCGCAGCGGCTTTGCCCTGTATGACCTGCTGATCGACGATTTCGTCGCGCGCCTGTCCGTGCACGGCAAGCTGGCGCAGGTGCACTTCGTGCTGCGCCGCCCCGCCGACGCGCGCCTGGACTACGGCATCAAGGCGTTCATGCTGTTCACCTTTGGCGCGGCTTCATGGCTGGTGGCGCGGCGCATTCCGGTGCTGGGCATCGACTACACCGCATCGCAAGTGGGCACCGACACTTCGCGCGTCTACCAGGCACCGATCCGCTATGGCCAGCCGCACGTGGGCCTGTCCTTCGATGCGCAATGGCTGCAACTGCCCATCGTGCAGACGGCACAGAGCCTGAGAGAGTTCCTTGGCGGCGCGCCGGCCAATCTGATCGTGAAATACCGCGACACCAGCAGCCTCACCGACCGCATCCGCCGCCTGCTGCGAAGGCGCCTGGGGCAGGAGCTGCCCTCGCTGGAGGAAGTCGGCGATGTGCTGGCAGTGACACCACAGACACTGCGGCGCAGGCTGCGCGAGGAAGGCCGCGGCTTCCAGCAGATCAAGGACGAATTGCGGCGCGACGCCGCGATCGAGTACCTGGCCCAGACGCAGTTGCCGCTCATCGCCATCGCCAACCGCGTGGGCTTCTCCGAGGCCAGCACGTTTCACCGCGCCTTCAAGCACTGGACCGGCGTGGCACCCGGCGAGTACCGGCACGCGCACGTCCACGGTGATAGTGACAGTAGCAGCGACAGCGCCGCGGGATAACCCGTAGCCTGGCGTGTTTCGCCAATCGCTTTGGCGCTTCCGGCCATTGGTGGACCGGGTCGGGCGGCATAACCTCGCAGCATGAATCTCACCCAGGGCCTTCACCGCTCGCTGCAACGCCATCCCCGCAAGATCGCGCTCACCCACCTGGGCGACGCAGCGCCGCGCCGCCAACCATTTGCCGAGCTGGTCGATGCGGTCGCGCGCCAGGCCGCCGTGCTGGCGGCGCGCGGCGTGCGCCAGGGCGACCGCGTGGCGCTGCTCGCGCCCAACAACGACGCGCTGGTGCAGGCCCTGCTCGCCTGCTGGTGGCTGGGCGCCGTGGCCTGCCCCCTCAACATCCGCTGGAGCGCCGCCGAGCTGGCCCACGCACTGGCCGACAGTGAAGCCGCGCAACTGCTGGCGGACCCAGCCCTCGCCGCCCTCGTGCCCCAGGTGCCGGCCTCGCAGCGACTGGCGCTGGACGAACTCGGCGTGCAAGCGCAAGGCCAGCAACCACTGCCCGACACGCGCACCGGCGGCGAGGCGCTGGCGGCCATCCTCTACACCGGCGGGACCACCGGCCGCTCCAAGGGCGTGATGCTGTCGCACGCCAATTTCTGGACCGCTTCGATGACGCGCGGCGCCGAGTTGAACAATTCGCCGCAGTCCGTCACCCTGCTCGTGGCGCCGCTGTTCCACGTGGCCGGCCTGGGCCGGCTGATCGGGCAGATGATCGTTGGCGGCAGCTGGGTGACGATGCCCCAGTTCCGCGCGCCGCGCGTGCTCGGAGCGATCGAAGAAGACGGCGTGACCGACATCATCGTCGTGCCCAGCATGCTGCAGTCGCTGCTGGACGACCCGGCATTCAACGCGGCACGCGTGCAGGGGCTCCAGCGCATCGCCTTCGGTGCCGCGCCGATGCCGCCGGACCTGCTGGACCGTGCATTGCAAGCCTGGCCGCACGCCGAGTTCTTCCAGGCCTACGGCTTGACCGAGACGGCGGGCGCGGTGTGCATGAACCCGCCGGCCAACCATGGGCCCGAAGCGCGCGCGCGCGGCCTGCTCAATTCCGCCGGTCGCGCGGGGCTGGGCGCCGAGATCATCATCGCCGACGAGGACGGCCGCGAGCGGCCGCGCGGCGAGGTCGGCGAGGTCCTGGCGCGCGGCCCGATGGTCATGCAAGGCTATTGGCGCCAACCCGAGGCGACCGAGGCGGCGCTGCGCGGCGGCTGGCTGCGCACCGGCGACGGCGGCCGCATGGACGAGGACGGCTACCTGTTCATCGTCGACCGCCTCAAGGACATGATCATCAGCGGCGGCGAGAACGTCTACAGCGCCGAGGTCGAGGCCGCGCTGCGCAGCCACCCGGCCGTGGCGCAGGCCGCGGTGATCGGCCTGCCCGACGCGCAGTGGGGCGAGGCGGTGCACGCGGTCGTCGTGCTGCAGCCGCAGGCGCTGCCTGGCGCCGCCACCCTGCCCGAGACCCTGCCCGACACATTGCGCGCCTGGTGCCGCCAGCAGCTGGCCGGCTACAAGTGCCCGCGCAGCTTCAGTTTCGTGCCCGAGCTGCCGATGTCGGCCGCCGGCAAGGTGCTGAAGAACGTGCTGCGTTCGCAGGTGCAGGCATGACGCCGGTGACCGCCGGCGCGGACCCGCGCAACATCTTTGCCGCCGTGCCTTTCATGCGGTTGCTGGACGTGCAGCGCGCGTTCTCGGAAGACGGGCGCGCGCGCCTGGTGCTGGAGGAGCGCGCCGAGCTCGGCAACGTCATCGGCGCCGTGCATGGCGGCGTGGTCTCGACGCTGCTTGACGTGGTGATGGCCAGCGCCGCGGTGTCGCGGCGCGACTTCACCCGCACCGCCGTCACGCTCCATCTCGATTCGAGCTTCCTGCTGCCTGGCCGCGGGCGCCTGGTCGCCGATGGCGAAGTTCTGCAGCACGACGAGCACATCGCCTGGTGCCGCGCGACCGTCGTCGACGCCCATGGCCACCTGGTCGCCCAGGGCCTGGGGTCGTTTCGCTACCTGCCCATTCCATCACAGCCCGATCCCCAAGGAGACACACCATGCCCTTCCTGAGTTCCTCTTCGCTGCGCCGCCGCAGCGTGCTCACTGCGGTTGCCGCGGTCGCCGCATTCGCTGCGCTTGGCTCGGCCCCCGCCATCGCGAGCGAACCCTTTCCCAGCAAGCCGATCACGCTGGTGCTGCCGTTCCCGCCCGGCGGCTCGTTCGATCCGATCTTCCGCGCCCTGGCCAACGCCGCCTCGCAGGACCTCGGCCAGCCCGTGGTGCTGATGCACAAGCCGGGGGCCGGCGGCGTCACCGGCACGGCCGCCCTG
>DATILI010000189.1:0-10153 GCA_035476635.1 Burkholderiaceae bacterium
GGCGCGCGCCGGCGAGCAGGGCCGCGGCTTTGCCGTGGTCGCCAGCGAAGTCAGAAGCCTGGCCGGGCGCAGCGCCGAAGCGGCCAAGGAAATCAAGGGCCTCATCAGTGCCAGCGTGGAGCGGGTGGAGCAAGGCACGGCCCTGGTCGACAAGGCCGGCGCCACCATGACCGAAGTCGTCAGCGCGATCCGCCGCGTCACCGACATCATGGGCGAGATCAGCGCGGCCTCAAGCGAGCAAAGCCAGGGCGTGGCGCAGGTCGGAGAAGCGGTCACGCAGATGGACCAGGCCACGCAGCAGAACGCCGCCTTGGTGGAGCAGAGCGCGGCCGCGGCCGACAGCCTGAAGACGCAGGCCTTGCAATTGGTGCAGGCCGTCGCCGTGTTCAAGCTGGGCAATGAAAAAGGCGGCGCAACGCATGCCGCCGAACCGGCGCTGGGAGTGTCCGCAGCCATGCGGGCGTTGCCGGGCGCAAGCGCCGCGCCGCAGGCTTGGCGGGACACTGCGTGATGTGTTGCAATAGCACCTTTGATGCCAGAGGAGCTTTGCATGAACGCCCGCGTTCCCCAATCCATCTTCGATACCGCGCAGGCGCTGACCCGCGTCAGCCGCGCCTGGGACGACGACATCGTCCGCCAGCTGACCGACTACATCCAGATCCCCGCCAAATCCCCGACCTTTGAAAAAGACTGGGCGCGCCTGGGCTATCTCGATACGGTGGTGCGCAATGCGGCGACCTGGGTCGAGGCGCAGAAAGTCGAGGGCCTGAAGCTGGAGATCGTTCGGCTGGAAGGCCGCACACCCGTGCTGTTTTTCGAAGTCGCGGCGACGCGCAGCGATTCCAGCCAGACCGTGCTGATGTACGGCCATCTGGACAAGCAGCCTGAATTCAACGGTTGGCGCAACGACCTCGGCCCCTGGACGCCCAAGTACGAAGACGGCAAGCTTTACGGCCGCGGTGGCGCGGACGACGGCTACGCGGTCTACGCCAGCATCGCAGCGGTGCAGGAATTGAAGCGCCAGAACGTGCCGCATCCGCGCATCGTCGGCCTGATCGAGACTTGCGAGGAAAGCGGCTCGGGCGACCTCTTGCCCTACATCGACGCGCTCAAGTCCCGCATGGGCGAGGTGGAACTGGTGATCTGCCTGGATTCGGGCGCCGGCAACTACGACCAACTGTGGCTGACCACTTCGCTGCGCGGCATGGCCAGCGGCGTGCTCAAGGTCGAGATCCTGACCGAAGGCATCCACTCGGGCGACGCCAGCGGCCTCGTGCCCTCGAGCTTTCGCATCATGCGCCAGGTGCTGGACCGCCTGGAAGACAGCAAGACCGGGCGCCTTTTGCCCGCGCGCTTTCACTGCGAGGTTCCACCAGAGCGGCTGGCGCAGGCCCGCGCCACCGCGGCCATCCTGGGCGATGAAGTCCACAAGCGCTTCCCCTGGGCCCACTACGACTGCGGCGGCTCGACCACGTTCGCCCTGCCGACCACGACCGACCCGGTGCAGGCCTTGCTCAACCGCACCTGGACACCGACCCTCAGCGTCACTGGCGCCGAGGGCTTTCCTTCACTGCAAGACGCGGGCAATGTGCTGCGGCCCTACACCGCATTCAAGCTGTCGCTGCGCCTGCCGCCCCTGGTGGACGCAGCACAAGCCGTGCAGGAGCTCAAGGGCTTGCTGGAAGACAACGCGCCCTACCAGGCCCGCGTCACCTTCGATTCCAACGGCGGCGCCACGGGCTGGAACGCGCCGGCCATCGTGCCGTGGTTTGAGGACGCGCTCAACGCGGCCTCGCAAGCGCATTTCGGTGCGCCTTGCGGCTACATCGGCCAGGGCGGAACGATTCCCCTCATGAGCATGCTCAGCCAGGGCTTCCCCAAGGCACAGATGATGGTGTGCGGCGTGCTCGGCCCCAAGAGCAATGCGCATGGGCCGAATGAATTCCTGCACGTGCCCTATGCCAAGAAGCTCACGGCCGCCGTGGCCCAGGTAATGGCCAGCCTGCCCGAGGCGCAAGCTGCGCCGGCGGCCTGACCCGCGCCAGAGCATGGCGGAAACGTCCACTCTCTCGACCTTTACCGCCACGGATGGCGAGAACATCGCGGTGCAGGATTGGCCGCTGGCCGAAGGCGGCGGGCTGCGTGGCGTGGTGCTGCTGGTGCACGGCCTTGGCGAGCATGCTGGGCGCTACGACCACGTGGCGCGGCGGCTCAACAGCTGGGGCTTCGCGGTGCGCGGCTACGACCACTACGGCCATGGCGAATCGGGTGGGCCGCGCGGCGGATTGTCCAACGACACGCGCCTGCTCGAAGACCTGGACGACCTGCTGGAAAGCACCCGTGCGCGCCTGGAAAACCACGTGCCGCTGATCCTGCTGGGCCACAGCATGGGGGGCCTGGTGGCCGGCCGCTATGTATCGCTCAGGCGCCGGCCGGTCGATGCGCTGGTGATGTCTTCACCCGCGCTGGACCCCGGGCTTGGCGCGCTGCAAAAACTGCTGCTGAAGATCATCCCCAAGCTCGCACCCGATTTGCGTGTGGGCAATGGGCTGGATGCGCAATATCTTTCGCACGATCCCGAAGTGGTGCGCGCCTATCTGGCCGACCCGCTGTGCCATGACCGCGTTTCAGGGCGGCTGGCGCGCTTCATCGCGGTGAGCGGCGCGGCCACGATCGCCTGCGCACCGCGCTGGTCGGTGCCCACGCTGCTGATGTATGCCGGCGCCGACAGGCTCGTCAGCCCGGCCGGCAGCCGGGCCTTCGCGGCGGCTGCGCCCAGGCAGGCGGTGGCCTCGCATTGTTTCGAAGAGCACTACCACGAGCTGTTCAACGAGGTGCAGCGGGAACCGGTGTTCGCCATGCTCAAGGAATGGCTGGACGCGCGCTTTCCGCGCTGAAGCTTCTATTTCTGCAGCAATCCGCCGAGCATGCCGAACAGGTCGTCGGCATTGCCCAGCCCGTTTGCGGGCGCTGCTCCTTGCGGCGTGAGCTGGTCGACCAAGCCGGGAAGCACCTGCGAGAGTTGGCTGGCGACATCGCCGGAGTTCATGCCGAGCCTGGCGGCGATGTCGGACATGGCATCGGAGCCCAGGACATCGGAGAGCTGGTCGCCGGAGATCGGCTGGTTCTGGCCGCTGCCTACCCACGAGCCCACTACATCACCGAGTCCCGCCTGCTGGAACTTGGCCATCAAACCGCCCAGACCGCCTTGGCCGCCGTCATTGGCCAGCATGCTGGAGATGACCTGGAGCAACTGCGGATTGCTGGCCAGCATGCCGATGAGACTGCCCAGGCCGTTTTCGTTGGCCCCCGCCTGGGTGGGCCGATTGGCGGCAGTTACCGCGCCGAGTACTGAATCAAGCAAGCCCATGTTCAAACCTCCGTCGTAGTGGATCGGCGAAGTCTATCCCGCAAATCAGGCATTGCGAACCGAGCGCGGCTGCAGCGCAAGCCACGCCAACGCCGCACCGGTCGCAGCGACCGGCAGCAGCGAGCCGTAGTTCAGCAGCGCCCAGCCCTGCGTCGTGACCAGCACGCCCGATGCGAACGAACTCAGCGCCAGGATGGCGAAGACGAAAAAGTTGAGCGCGCCCTGTGCCTTGTCCTTCTCCGCCGGCGTGTAAGCCGCAAGCGAGAGCGTGGTGCTGCCGGTGAACAGGAAATTCCAGCCCACGCCCAGCAGGAACAGGGAAACCAGGAATTGGTGCAGATCGACGCCCGACAGCGCCACCCCGATACAGGCCAGCATCAACGCGACGCCGATGCCCATGATCGGCAGCACGCCAAAGCGCTTGATCAGATGGCCGGTGAAAAAGCCCGGCGCAAACATGCCGATCACATGCCATTCCAGCACCAGCGCCGCATCGGAAAACGGCAGGCTGCATTGCTGCATGGCAATTGGCGTGGCGGCCATCAGCAGGTTCATCACGCCAAAACCCAAGGCGCCCGCGGCGGCAGCCACGATGAATACCGGCTGGCGCATGATTTCAGACAGTGGCCGGCCGCCCTGTGCCGCATGCTTGGGCGGCGGTGGTGGGAACTGGATGAATGCCAGCACGACGATGGCGATCAGCGCGACAACGGCCAGCGCCAGGTAGGCGCCGGCAAATGGCACTTCCACCAGGCTGCGGGTGCGCGCCGCCAGGTTGGGGCCGATCACCGCGCCGAGCAGGCCGCCGGCCATCACCAGCGAGACGGCCTTTTCATGCGCGCCCGGCGCCGCGAGCTCGGCGGCGGCAAAGCGGTACAGGCTGGCATTGGCGTTGTAGTAGCCGGCCACCACCGTGGCAAAGCACAGCAGCCAGAAATCCTTGCCGTAGGCCGCATACGCGCACAGCAGCGCCGACAGCAGGCCCACCACGAGTCCGATCTGGAACGAGCCCTTGCGCCCGAAGCGGCGCTGGGTGCGCGCGACCAGCCCGGTGGACAGCGCGCCGCCAAGCACATAGCCCATGACCGGCAAGGTGGCCATCCAGCCCAGCGGCGCGAGCGCCAGGCCCACGAGGCCGTTGATGGCGATGAAAGTGACGTTGTTGGTGAGAAAGAGTCCCTGGCAGATCGCCAGCAGCCAGAGGTTGCGGTTCATTCACGCAGTGTAAGCCGCGTCTCTGAATTCAGCTGGCGCCGCTTTGGTCAAACGGCCAGTGTCAAAGCGGCCAGCACGGCCAAGGGCGCGGTCTCCGCCCGCAAGACGCGCGGGCCGAGGTTGATGGCGGCAAAGCCGCTGGCGATTGCGGCGTCTTCTTCGGCGCTGCTCAAGCCGCCCTCGGGGCCGGACAGGAACGTGACTTCGTCTTGCCCGGACGCGGCTTCGCTCAAGCGTTGTTGCGGCGCGCGCAAGGACAGGACAAACCGGCTGGCCGCGGGCTGCATTGGCGCAGCCGCCAGCCATTCAGCCAGGCCCACGGGTTCGTGGATGAGCGGAAGCCGGTTGCGCCCGCATTGTTCGCAGGCGGCCACGGCAATGGCCTGCCAGTGGGCGTGTTTCTTATCGGCGCGGTCGCCCTTGAGCTTCAACACGCTGCGTTCGGCGAACAGCGGCCGGATGCTCGCGACGCCGAGTTCGGTGGCCTTTTCCACCAGCCAGTCCATGCGTTCGTTGGCGGGAATGCCCAAGGCCAGGTGCACGGCGCGCGCTGCTTCGCGCTCCACAGCGTGATGCGCACCGACCTGCACCAGCACCGTGCTGCGGCCCATCTGGGTGACGGTAGCCTCGAACTCGCCCGCGTTGCCATTGAACAGCGTGATGGCGTCGCCGGGCTGCTTGCGCAGCACTTGCACATGGCGCGCGGCGCCGGCGGGCAGCTCCAGCGGTTCGCCGGGGACGAGCACAACAGGGCAATAAAAGCGCGGCATCGGCTGACTCGCGTATCCGCCTCAGACTCGGCCGAACGCGTAGCCACTGGTGGCTTGGCTGCCTTCGACCTGGTCCAGCAGGCGCAGCAGGGGGCCGAGTTCGCGGTAGCGGCTGGCCGTGGCGCGGATGTAGCCGATGAAGCGCGGCGCATCGGCCAGGTACTGGGGCTTGCCGTCGCGCAGCGTGAGGCGGGCGAAGATGCCCGCGACCTTCAGGTGGCGTTGCAGGCCCATCCATTCCACGCCGCGGTAGAACTCGCCGAAGTCCGCGTCCACGGGCAGGCCGGCCTTGCGCGCGCGCTCCCAGTAGCGCACGGTGATGTCCAGCACGAATTCTTCTTCCCAGCTCAGGAAGGCGTCGCGCATCAGGCTGGCGATGTCGTAGGTGATGGGGCCATGGACCGCATCCTGGAAGTCGAGGACCCCCAGGCGCGTCTCGGTGGCGCCTTCGGGCACCATGAGGTTGCGCGGCATGAAGTCGCGGTGCACATACACGGCGGGCGCGGCAAGGTTGCGCGTGACAATCTGTTGGAACGCATTGTCCAGCGTCTCGCGTATCTTGCCCTCGACGGCAACGCCACGGTGCTGGGCCAGGTACCAGTCGGGAAACAGGGCCAGTTCGCGCTGCAGCAGTGCCGCGTCGTAGGCCGGGAGCACCGCCGGTCTGGAAGCCAGTTGCCAGGCGACCAGCGCATCCACTGCCTGCAGATAGATGCCCTGGTTGGCTTGCGGGTCGGCAGGCGCGATGCGGGCCAGCATGGTTTGCGTGCCGAGGTCGCTGAGCAGCATGAAGCCATGCGGCTGGTCCCAGGCCAGCACGCGCGGCACGTTCAGCCCGGCCTCGGCCATCAAGCCGGCCACCTGGACAAAAGGCGCGCAGTTTTCCTTGTCTGGCGGTGCATCCATGACGATGCAGCTGCCATGCACAGCGGAGTCGATGCGCAGGTAGCGCCGGAAGCTGGCGTCGGCCGAGGCAATGCGCAGGCTGGCTGCCAGCAATTGATGCGGGCCGGCCAGATCGGCGAGCCAGGCCTGAAACGCAGCCTCGCGCACGGGGCTGGACCAGGCCACGGCAGCGGCGTTTGAGGGCGTGGGCGGGACGGGGTTGGCAGCTGAAAAGGCGGGCGTGGTGGTCATGGATAATCCATTCTACAAATACGGCCTTCGCCGCATCGCTTCGTCTGTTCGTCCTGTACTCCGATCCATTTTTGCTGCCCGATGCCGTTCCTGACGCATGACCCGAAGCGCGAGGCGTTCGGTTCCCGTTTCGCCTTGACGCCGGTGGCCTTGCTGGCGCTGTCGGCGTGCGCGCTGCTGGCGTCCACGAACCTGCGCGCGCAAGAACGGCCGGGCGCCGACGCGGACTCGCCGCTGGTGCTCAAGCGCACGCCGCTGCTGCAGGAGGCCATACCCGAAGCCATGCGCGAGGCGGCGCCTACGTTCATGACAGGCGACCGCAGCAGCGGCCGGCCCGATCTGGAAACCATCGTCGAGGGCAACGCCGAGCTGCGCCGCGGCGATATGGTGATCCGCGCCGACCGGCTGGAGTATTACCAGCCCGACGATCTGGCCAAGGCGCGGGGCAATGTCTATGTAAACCGCGGCGGCAATGTCTACGAGGGGCCGCTGCTCGAGCTGAAGGTGGAATCGTTCGAGGGGTTTTTCCTGAACCCGCGCTATCACCTGCTGAAAAACGGGGCCCACGGCGAGGCCGAGCGCGTCGATTTCATCGACGACAAGCGCGCAGTCGTGCGCAACGCGACCTACACCACCTGCCGGCGGGAACCGGGGCCGAGCTGGATGCCGGACTGGATCCTGCGCGCCGCCAGCATCCGCCTGGATACCGAGGAAGAAGTCGGCCAGGCCGAAGGTGCCGTGCTGCGCTTCAAGGACGTGCCGATACTTGCGTTCCCGTCGATGAGCTTTCCCTTGGGCGACAAGCGCAAGTCGGGCTTTCTGCCGCCCACCATCGGGTTGGACAACATCAACGGCGTGGAGCTGTCGGTTCCCTACTACTGGAACATCGCACCGAATCGCGATGCCACGTTCTTCCCGGCCATCATGACCAAGCGGGGTGTCGACCTGGCCGGTGAATTCCGCTACCTGGAGCCCTCCTACAAGGGGCAGGCGCGGTTGAACTACATGCCCACGGATACATTGCGCGACCGTTCGCGCTGGGGCGGTGCGTTGCAGCACAACGGCGCTGTGTACAGCGGCATCGAGTCCATCGGCCACCTCGGCCTGGCGCTGAACATGAACCGCGTCAGCGACGACAACTACTGGCGCGACTTTGCGCGCGCAACGACCTCGCTGACCCAGCGCCTGCTGCCCAACGACGGCCTGGTGACGTGGGGCCGCGGCAACTTCACCATGCTCGCGCGCGCCACCAAGTGGCAGACCTTGCAGGATGTCACGGCCCCGATCCGCCCGCCGTATGACAAGCTGCCGCAGGTCGCGGCGCGCTATGCGCGCGCCAACGTGAGCGGGCTGGACTTTTCCGTGGACGGCGACTACACGCAGTTCGAGGGCGACCGGCTGCTCACGCAGCAGCCCAATGCGCGGCGCAGCTATACGCTGGGGCAGATCAGCCGGCCCTGGCTCACGCCGGGCACGTTCATCACGCCCAAGCTGCAATTGCACGCGACGCACTATACGTTCGATGCGCCGCTGGCCAACGGTCTGCGTTCGGCCAGCCGCACGGTGCCTACCTTCAGCCTGGACAGCGGGCTGATTTTCGAACGCGATGCAACGTACTTTGGCCGCGCCTTCCGGCAGACGCTGGAGCCGCGCGCGTTCTATGTGTACACCCCGTTTCGCGACCAGAGCCTGCTGCCCAACTACGATTCGGGTGCCAACGATTTCAACTTCGCCACGGTCTACACCGAAAACGGGTTCGGCGGCAACGACCGCATCTCGGACAACAACCTGCTGACCTTGGGCGTGACCACGCGTCTGTACGACCCCGAAACCGGCGCTGAGGCAGCGCGCTTCGGCCTGGCCCAGCGCCTGCGTTTCAAGGACCAGAACGTCACGCTGCCCGGCGGCACGCCGGCCAGCGAACGCCTGAGTGACATGTTGGTTGGCGCCACCATCAACTGGACCTCGCGCTGGTTGCTGGATTCCACGGTGCAATTCAACCCCAAGACGCAGCGCTCGATCCGCTCCACCATCGGCGGGCGCTACAACCCCGGCAACTACCGTGTGGTGAGCGCCGCCTACCGCCTGCAGCGCGGCTCCAGCGAGCAGATCGACATTGGCTGGCAGTGGCCGATCAATGATCTTTGGGGCCAGTCTGACGACAACCCGGGCGCCGGCCGCGGCCTGGGCGAAGGCCGCTGGTACAGCGTCGGGCGCATGAACTACAGCATGCGCGACCGCAAGCTGGTGGATTCGGTCATCGGCCTTGAGTACGATGCCGGTTGCTGGCTGGGCCGCATCGTGCTGGAACGGCTGCAGCGCAGCGGCGCGACGGCAAATCAGCGCATCCTGTTCCAACTGGAGTTGGTCGGTTTTTCGCGGCTGGGAACGAACTCGCTGAAAACCCTCAAAGACAACATTCCGCGCTACCAGTACCTGCGCGAGCAGGTCACCACGCCCAGCCGCTTCAGCAATTACGATTGACCAAGATGATGAACTTTCGCCTTTTGGCCCTGTCGCTGGCCTGCCTGGCCACACTGACCACTTCGCCGCTGCAGGCCCAGGGGCTGCGGCCGTCTCCGCGCGCGACAGCCGAATTGGGTGGCTTGCGCGCCGCAACGGCGGGCCAGCGCCAAGCCGACTACATCGTCGCGGTGGTCAACTCCGAACCGATCACCAACAACGATGTGCGCATGCGCGTGGCGCGCGTGGAACGCCAGATCACGCAGCAAGGCGGCACCTTGCCCGGCCACGAAGAATTGCTGCGGCAGGTGCTCGAGCGGCTGATTGCGGAAAAGGCCCAGATACAGCATGCGCGGGACACCGGCGTGCGCGCAGACGATGCATCGGTGGATCAGGCGGAGTTGAACCTGGCGCAACAAAATCGCGTGGACGTGGCCGAGTTGCGGCGGCGGCTGGCCAGTGAAGGCGTGCCAACGGCCCAGGTGCGCGAAGAGCTGCGCAACCAGATCCTGCTGCAGCGTCTGCGCGAGCGTGAACTCGATTCGCGCGTGAAGGTCACCGACGCGGAGGTGAGCCAGTTCATGCGCGAGCAGCAGGAAAGCACGAATGTTGGCGCGCTCGAAATCAACCTCGGCCATGTGCTGGTGGCGGTGCCCGAGGGCGCCAATGCGGCGCAAATCAGCGCCTTGCAGGCGCGTGCCCAGCGGGTGGCGGAGCGTGCCCGCGCCGGTGCCGATTTTGCGGCCTTGGCGCAGGAATTCTCCGATGCGCCCGAGCGTGCCGGCGGGGGCCGGTTGGGGCTGCGCAATGCCGAGCGCTATCCACCGCTGTTCATCGAGGCGACGCAAAAGCTTGCCGTCGGTGCCGTCGCGGGGCCGCTGCGTTCGGGTGCGGGCTTTCACATTCTCAAGGTGCTTGAAAAACGCCAAGGCGGTGTGCCCGGCGCGAGCGTGACGCAGAGCCGGGCGCGCCATATTCTCTTGCGACCTTCCGCACAGCTCAGCGAGGCCGCGGCGCGCGACCAGATGGCGTCGATGCGCCAGCGTCTGCAGTCGGGCCAGGCCGACTTCGCTGCGCTGGCGCGCGAATTTTCGCAAGACGGCAGCGCCAAGGACGGCGGCGACCTGGGCTGGGTCAACCCCGGCCAGTTTGTGCCGGAATTCGAGGAAGTCATGAACAGCCTGACCCCTGGCGAGAT
>DATILI010000190.1:0-20950 GCA_035476635.1 Burkholderiaceae bacterium
CGTGGCGGCCATCACCAACCGCAACGGCGATGCCCTGGCCCAGCCGATCCGCCGCGACACTTCATCCGCAGGCCATGCCATCGTCAGCGCCGTGACCGAGCACAGCGTCAAGGTCCGCTTCGCGGTGGACAAGCTTTACGACTAGTGCGCGCGAGTGCCGGGGAGGCAAAGGCGCGTGCGGGCAGACGGCCACGGCGCTTTCGCGGCACGGTTTTTGGTGTTCTTCGCAAATACCGACACCGCCTCAGCTTCGCGGCAGGCGGTGCCCGCTGGGGGCACACTGTGGGGCGGCGAGAAGCGCAGGCCTGGGGTCGGCGCGCAAAGCGCGCTTCGTAAACTGACTCGTCGCGGCTGTCCGAACGGAGAGAGCAAAGCGAACAAAGTGAGTTCCGCGACGCGACCCCAGGACGAGCATCGCAGCGCAGTCGAAGCGAAGCGCAGACCGCCACAGTGTGCGCCCCCAGCGGGCACCGCCTGTCGCGACGCGCGGAGCTGGCAAGCCTCACCCCGCGCGCGCAGCGGCCGGAATGCGCGTGCCGCCATTCGCCACCAATGCCGCGCCGGTCACGAACGAGGCCTCGTCGCTGGCCAGGAACAGGCAGGCCGCGGCCATCTCTTCGGGCGAGGCCATGCGGCCCAGCGCGATGCGCGCCACGCCTGCGCGGCCGAACGCGTCAGCGCAACCATGCCGGCCGCGGCGGCCATGGACACCGTGCTGCGCGGCGAGCACCAGAATGCATTCGCGATGTCGCGCCCGCCGGGCCACCACTGCCTGCGCGAACACAGCATGGGCTTTTGCCTGTTCGACAACATCGCCTTCGGCATCGAGGCGATGAAGGCCGCGCACGGCGTGGAGCGCATCGCGGTGATCGACTGGGACGTACACCACGGCAACGGCACGCAGGCCATCTTCTACGACCGGCCCGACGTGCTCACCATTTCGCTGCACCAGGAAAACTGCTTTCCCTTCGGCTACAGCGGCGCCGGGGACCGCGGCACGGGCGCCGGGCTGGGGGCCAACGTCAACATCCCGCTGCAGCCCGGCGGCGGGCACGCGTCGTACATGGTTGCGTTCGAGCGCATCGTGGTTCCGGTGGTGAACCGCTTCAAGCCCCAGCTGATCGTGGTGGCCAGCGGGCTGGAGGCCAACGGCGTGGATCCGCTGGCGCGCTTGCAACTGCATGCCGGCTCATTCCGCGAGATAACGCGGCTGACCAAGCAGCTCGCAGCGCGCCACTGCGGCGGCAAGCTCGCCGTGGTGCACGAGGGCGGCTATGCCGAGGCCTGCGTTCCCTTCTGCGGGCTGGCCGTGATGGAAGAACTCTCGGGCCACCGCACCGAGGTCGAGGATCCGTTCTTCGCGGTGTTCGACCAGCAGCAGCCGGGGGCGCGCTTCATGGCGCTGCAGCGGGAGTTGATTGACGAGATGGTGGGTTTGCACGGGCTTTGAAGTCACTTCGCACCGGAACGCACTGTAACCATTACCCACTCGGGCCGCCGGTTGAAACGCACAGGCAGAATGCTCACACCCAGGCCGCTGGTCACGTACATGCGGTTGTCGCCATGCTCCACCCAGCCATAGGCCCATGCAAGCGGTGCCGCGCCGGGCACGATCAGCGCGCCGAAGAACGGCAGCGCAACCTGGCCGCCATGCGTGTGCCCAGCGACGACAAGGCCCTGCAGGGTCGGCAAAGTCTTCAGGCTCGCGGGGTCATGCATCAGCACCAGGGCTTGGGCACCGTTCGGTAGCTTGGAGACCGCCACAGCAGGCCGTGAATGGCCAGTGAAATCATCGCCGATGCCGACGACCCACAAGGCTGTGCCCGGGATCGGCATCGCGTCGTTCTCAATGACCTTGATGCCCTGGCGCTCAAAGGCGGTGCGAAACTTTTCTTCGTCGAACCACCAGTCGTGGTTGCCCAGCACGGCGTAAACGCCCAGCGGTGCTTTCAGTTGCCCGAGCACCGCAGCGATCTCGTCTTCCGCTGTCGCTGCGATCTCGGGGCGGTAGTCACCGTCGGCGATGAAGTCACCTGGCAGCAGGATCACATCGGGCCGTGCGGCATTGATCTCATCAACGATCTGCCGCGCGCGTTCGATGGTCATCACGCGCCACAGCGGCCGCTTGGTGAAGTGCCAGTCCGAAGCAACGGCCACCTTCAGGCCTTGCGGTCCTTGCCATCGAGGCACCTGGTGGTCGATCTCACGCTTGGCAATCCAGCGCGGCTCCACGACCACGGCCCAACAGGCGAGCAGCAGCGCGGCCAACTGAAGCCAGGCCCACCACCGCAGCCAAGCGAAGCGGCCTCTCATCCGGAAATCATGTCGCCATCGTCGTAATACCAACGCCCTTCTTCCAGCACAAAACGGCTGCGTTCATGCAGGCGCACGGCACGCCCCTTGAGCCGGTAGCGCGCGACGAACTCCACCTCGGCACGGTCCGGCGCAGTCAGGCGATGGGTGCGCACCTGCAGCCCCAGCCAGCGCGCATCGGCATCGAAATCGAGATGCGCGGGCCGCGTGCTCGCATGCCATGTGGCCAGCAGGTAGTCGGCGCGCTCGCGCACGAAGGCGCTGTAGCGCGAACGCATCAGGTTCTCGGCATCAGGTGCCGGCGTCGTGTCGAAGTGCTCGACATACCGCGCGCAGCACTCGTCCCACGCCAGCGGGCGGCGTTGCGGCGACAGGCGGCCGCAGGGGCAAGGCGATGGTGGCGACACGGCTGAGAGTTTTGTATGTGATGATAATATACACGTATGATTGATCTCAGCAAGATCAGCGGCTTCGACTGGGACACAGGCAACGCCCGCAAAAGCGAGGAAAAGCACGGCGTCTCGATGGCAGAGGCAGAACAGGTGTTTTTCAATACACCACTGCTGCTCCTGGAGGACGCGACCCACAGCCAACGGGAGCCCCGCATGCACGCTTTGGGCAAGACCGATGAAGGACGTGCAATACACATCACTTTCACGTTGAGGAAGGCGGGCCAGTTGATTCGTGTAATTTCTGCCAGAGACATGCACCGAAAGGAGCGAATGATTTATGACCAAGCCAACTAAGGCCGCATTGAAGGCGACCCCGAAGTTCACCAGCGAGAAAGATGAGCGGGCGTACTGGGAGGCCCACGATTCCACCAAACACCTGGACTGGTCCAAAGCCCAGAAAGTGTCCCTGCCCAACCTGAAGCCCACCACCAAGACCATCTCCTTGCGCCTGCCTCAGCACCTGCTGGACTCGATCAAGATGGCGGCCAATTCCCGTGATGTGCCCTACCAGTCACTGATCAAGGTCTGGTTGCAGGAAAAGCTGCACAGCCATTGACCGGAACTTAGGGCATGAAAAGGGCCCAGAGTTTTAGAAGCTGCCGCCTAAAGACAGGACTGGCTTCAGAGGTCGAACAACATGACGGACATGCCTTCGACTTTCCATCTCCTGCCGGCATCACTCCAGCATTTCCACGCGCAACCGCGTAACCGCCCCAGCCACGCCCGTGGTCAGCGCTAGGCGCGAAAGGGCCTGCGCCACGGCGCTCTCCGGCGTTTCGTGCGTCAGCACCACCAGGTTGTGCGGCGCATCGGCAGCCTCATCCTCACGCTCATGGCACAGCGACTGAACAGGCACACCGCATTCGTGCAGCACTTGCAGTACAGCGGCCTGGCCCTGCGCGCCTGGTGCGATCGGCACACGCAGGTAATGGCGCGTGCATACGTCCGTGGGCGGCAGCACGGGCAGTTCGCGCAGGGCTTCGGGGTGGAAGGCCAGGTGCGGCACGCGCTGTGCGTTGGGTGCGCCATGCAGGCGGGCCAGGTCGACCAGGTCGGCGATCACGGCGGAGGCGGTCTGCTCAGCGCCTGCACCGGCGCCGTAGTACATGGTCAGGCCCGAGGCATCGCCCTTGACGAAAATGCCATTCATCGCGCCGTCGACCTGTGCCAGCAGGTGCTTCGCGGGCACCAGCGCCGGATGCACGCGCAGCTCCAGCCCCGCAGCGCGGCGCCGGGCGATGCCCAGCAGCTTGACGCGAAACCCGAGCCGCTCGGCGCAGGCGATGTCCAGTGCCTGCAAATTCTGGATACCCTCGGTCTGCACTTGCGCAAACCGCACCGGCGTGCCGAACGCGTTGGCGGCCAGCAGCGTGATCTTGTGCGCGGCGTCGATGCCCTCGATATCGAATGTGGGGTCGGCCTCGGCATAGCCCAGTGCTTGCGCTTGCGCGAGCGCGGTGGCGAAGTCCAGGCCTTCGTCGCGCATTTTCGAGAGGATGAAATTGGTCGTGCCGTTGACGATGCCCGCCACCCATTCGATCTCATTGGCCGCCAGGCCTTCGCGCAGCGCCTTGACGATGGGAATGCTGACCGCCACCGCGCCTTCGTAGGCAACAGTGACGCCATGCCGCTGCGCGGCCGCGAAGATCTCGTGGCCATGCTCGGCCAGCAGGGCCTTGTTGGCGGTCACCACATGCTTGCCGTGCGCGATGGCGCGCAGCACCCATTCGCGCGCGGCTCCGGTGCCGCCCGCCACCTCGACCACCACATCGATGCCGGGGTGGCTGGCCAGGTACAACGGGTCGTCCGTCAGCTCCACATCGGCATCGCCCACGATGGCGGCCGCGCGCACGAGATTGCGCGCAGCAAGCGCCACGATCTCGATGCCGCGCCCGGCCCGGCCGCGGATCGGCGCCTGGTTGCGGCGCAGGACGCGCCAGGTGCCGGCGCCGACGGTGCCGATGCCGATCATGCCGACGCGCAAGGCGCGCAGTGGGCGCAGGTCGGCACCACCGCCAAGGGCGGCAAGAGGGCTGAGGTCAGGGTCGTTGAACATGGGCTTTTCTCCGAACAAAAAGTAAACCCAGCTGCCAGGCTGGGTTCTTTCGCAGGGAGAAGAGATAACACCAGGTGGCCGCCGGAAACGGCCACCTGCGCGAGCTAGGGGGCCGCGGTGGTAATGGTGGTAATCATTCGTGCGTTCTCCGCCCGCGCTGGCGCGGACGCAACCCGACACGCCAAGGAGGCGGCGCAGGTGGCGGTGTGAACGGATTGGCACGGCATGATCGGCCCAGTGTAACTCAGGCCAGAGCGCGCTGGATGATGATCTTCTGCACGTCGGAGGTGCCTTCGTAGATCTGGCACACGCGCACGTCGCGGTAGATCCGCTCCACCGGAAAATCATTCACGTAGCCATAGCCGCCCAGCGTCTGGATCGCGGCGCTGCACACCTCCTCGGCCATCTCGCTGGCGAACAGCTTGGCCATGGCGGCTTCCTTCAGGCAGGGCCGGCCGGCATCGCGCAGGCTGGCCGCGTGCCAGATCAGTTGGCGCGCCGCTTCCAATTTTGTCGCGCACTCGGCAAGCCGAAAGCCCACGGCCTGGTGGCTGAAGATCGGCTGGCCGAAGCTTTGGCGTTCCTTGGAATACGCCAGCGCCACCTCGAAGGCGCTGCGCGCCATGCCCACGCTTTGCGCGGCGATGCCGATGCGCCCGCCTTCCAGCGCACCCAGGGCGATCTTGTAGCCCTCGCCCTCGGCACCGATCAGATTCTCGGCCGGGATGCGGCAGTTGTCGAAATTGATCTGCGCCGTGTCGCTCGAATGCTGGCCCAGCTTGTCTTCCAGGCGCGCGACCACATAGCCGGGCGTGTCGGTCGGCACCAGAAAGGCGCTCATGCCCTTCTTGCCCGCGGCCTTGTCGGTCACCGCGACCACCACCGCCAGATGGCCGTTCTTGCCGCTGGTGATGAACTGCTTGACGCCGTTGAGCAGGTAGCTGTCGCCCTCTTTCACGGCGGTGGTCCGCAGCGAGGAGGCATCCGAGCCGACGTGCGGCTCGGTCAGGCAGAACACGCCGAGCAGCTCACCCTGTGCCAGCCGGGTCAGCCAATTCTTTTTCTGCGCGGCATTGCCATAGCGCATCAGAATCGCGTTGACCGGGCAGTTGGTCACGCTGATGGCGGTGCTGGTGCCGCCGTCACCCGCGGCGATTTCCTCCAGCACCAGCGCCAGGGTCACGTAGTCGAGGTTGGCGCCGCCAAACTCCTCGGGCACGCAGATGCCGTAGGCACCCAGGGCGGCCAGGCCCTGGTGCGCATCCTTCGGGAAGTGGTGCTCCTTGTCCCAGCGCGCGGCGTGCGGCCAAAGCTCCTCCTGCGCGAACGCGCGCACGGCGTCGCGGATCATTTCCTGGTCTTGTGTGAGCAGCATGGCGTTCCTCTTTGCGGCGGGGTGGGCCGGAGTTGACGTTTACGTAAACGTCAATCATACCGGGCATCGACTACATTGAGCGTACGCTCAAATCACGTTCAAGAAATGCCGCAAAAAATGCCGACTTTGCAAGCGCACACGCTGCGCATTGCCACCACCGCAGCGCAAGCCGCGTTGTCCGCGGACCAGCGCAAGTTCAACACGCTGATTCAGAAGATCGAAGACCAGCGCCGCATCCTCGCCGATTGGCAGGAAGGCGCCAGCCTGTACCGCGAGCGCCACGCGCGCGAGTACGCTCCGCTCTGGGACAACTACCGCGCGCTCAACCTCGAACTCCTGCGAGCGCTCGACCGGCGCCTCGACGGCAAGGGCCTGAGCCGCGCCGACCGCGCCCTCCTGCAAGACGTGGTCTGCGATCTGGCCGATGCGCTGATGCGTGGCGACGGCGAGCAGGCGGAGCTGGAAGCCATCTACAACCGGCACAGCGACATCGACCATGGCACGCTCGCGCAGGAGACGCAGGCCGCGATGAAAGCCATGGTGGAGGACGCGTTCGGCATGGACCTGGGCGACGATGTGGACCTGGATTCGCCAGAGGAGATTGCGCGCCGCGTCGAACAGGAAATGCAGGCGCGCCAGGCCCGCGCCGAACAGGCCGCGCAAGAGGCGCGCGCACGCCGTGCCGCGCGCAAGAAATCAACGCCCCAATCAAAGCACGAAGTGGAAACGCACGAAGCCAGCCAGTCGATCCGGGCGGTGTACCGCCAGCTTGCCAGCGCCCTGCACCCCGACCGCGCGCCCGATGCGCAAGAGCGTGCGCGCAAGACGGTGCTGATGCAGCGCGTCAACCTGGCCTACGGCCGCGAAGACCTGCTGGCACTGCTGGAGTTGCAGCTCGAAATCGAACAGATCGACCCGAAGCACCTGAACAACCTCGCACAGGACCGGCTCAAGCACTACAACCGGGTGCTGGCCAGGCAGTTGGCGGAACTGCAACGCGAAATCGCGGATGTCGAACAGGGCTTCAAGATGGAGTTCCAGCTCGACCCGTTCGAACGCGTCGCGCCCGCCACGCTGATGCGCACGCTGGCACGGCAACTGAAGGCGCTGCAATACAGCATCCACCAGATGCGCGTGCAGCAGCAGGGCCTGCAAGACGATCGGTATTTCAAGCGCTGGCTCAAGGAGCAGCGCCTGTGACGGGCGTTGCGCTTACTTGCCCTGGGCCAGGTCCATGATCATGCGCGTCGCCAGGTACAGGCGGCGCGGAATCGCATCGATCATCACGTACTCGGCCTGGTTGCTGTGATAGCCGAAGCCGGGCAGGCCCAGGCTTTCGATCACGGGCTTGCCGGCAAGCGCCGCATAGGCGGCGTCGGTGCCGCCACCGGTGCGGTCGATGATGGTCAGCTCGGCGCCGACTTCCTTGTAGATGGCCACGGCCTTGTCGACCAGCTTCTTGCCCTCCGCGCCGGCATTGAAGGCCGGGCGGCCGCGCGTAACCTTGACCTCCACCTGGGAGTCCGGCAGGCGCTTCTTCGCCGCGCCGGCTTCGAGCTTCTTGATGGCGGCTTCCAGGTCCTCGTTGCGGACATAGCGCACATCGGCGCTGAGCGTCGCCTCGTCCGGAATGATGTTGGACACGGCGCCGGCCTTGCCGATGGTCCAGTTGAAGCGCAGGCCGCTGGCCTTGTCGTCGATGTCCTGGGTGCGCAGCACGAGATCGGAGGCTTCGACCAGCGCGTTCACGCCCAGTTCGGGCGCGGCACCGGCATGCGAGGCTTTGCCCTTGATGCGTGCCTCGGCATAGGCGATGCCCGAGGTGCCGAGCGTGAGCTGCTCCTTTAGCGCGAGCGTGGGCTCGAACGAGAGCACGTAGTCGTGCTGCGCCGCGAGCTGCTGAATCAGGTCGCGCGAGCCGAACGAACCTTTTTCCTCGTCGGTGTTGAACATCGCCGTGAGGGTGCCGAAATCCGTGAAGCCACGCGCCTTGAGCACGCGCAGCGTGTGCAGCAGCACAGCCACGCCGCCCTTGTCATCGGCGATGCCAGGGCCGAAGGCGCGGTTGCCGTCGATGCGGAACGGCGCCTTCTCCAGCGTGCCTTTCACGTAGACGGTGTCCATGTGCGCCATCAGCAGGATGCTCTTGCCACCCTTGCCCTGGATGCGGCCGACGATGTTGTCCCCGACCACGTCGCCCGTGGCCTTGTGGCGCGTGACGGTGGCGCCCGCGGCCTTGAGCTCGGCCTCCAGCAGCTGCCCCATGGCGCTCATGCCCTCGGCATTGCCGGTGCCGGTCTCGATATTGACCAGGCGCTCCAGCGTCTTGATGGTGGCGGCCTGCTCGGCCGTTGCTGCAGCGAACAGGGCGTCGTTGCGGGCCTGTGCCGATGCCAGGCTAGTGCCGAAAGCGGCGGCCACGAGCGCGGCGGTGGCAAGCAGGCGGGCGGGACGGGTGCGAAAACTCATGGCTGATCCTCTGGATGAAAAGGACGATTGTGAATGGATCTTCCTAGAGCAATTCCAGCGCCACCGCCGTGCCCTCGCCGCCGCCGATGCATAGTGTGGCCACCCCCTTGCGCAGGCCGCGGGCCTTGAGCGCATGGATCAATGTCACCATGATGCGCGCGCCCGAAGCACCGATCGGGTGGCCCAAAGCGCAGGCGCCGCCGTTGACGTTGACGATGTCGTGGCTGATCTTGAGCTCGGCCATCAGCGCCATCGGCACCACGGCGAAAGCTTCGTTGACTTCCCAGAGATCGACGTCGCCCACGCTCCAGCCAGCCTTGGCCAGCAGCTTTTGCGTGGCGCCCACCGGTGCAGTAGCGAACCAGTTGGGTTCCTGCGCATGCATGGCGTGGGCCACCACGCGCGCCAGCGGCTTGGCGCCGAGCTTGCTGGCGGTGGACTCCTTCATCATCACCAGCGCGGCGGCGCCGTCGTTGATGCTGGAGCTGGACGCGGCGGTGATGGTGCCGTCTTTCTTGAAGGCGGGCTTGAGCGTGGGAATCTTGTCGAGCTTGACCTTGCCCGGGCCTTCGTCGATGGAAATCACGGTCTCGCCGGCTCGGCCCTTCACGGTCACGGGTGTGATCTCGGTCTTGAAGCCGCCCGACTCGGTGGCATGCTTGGCGCGCTGCACCGAAGCCGTGGCAAAGGCGTCTTGCGCCTCGCGGCTGAAGCTGTACTTGGCGGCGCAATCCTCGCCGAAGGTGCCCATGGCGCGGCCCGGCTCATACGCGTCTTCCAGGCCGTCGAGCATCATGTGGTCGAAGATGCGGTCGTGGCCGATGCGGATGCCGCTGCGCCCTTTGAGCAGCAGGTGCGGCGCGTTGGTCATGCTCTCCATGCCGCCCGCGACCATCACCTCGTGGCTGCCGGCCAGCAGCATGTCGTGCGCGAACATCGCGGCCTTCATGCCCGAACCGCACATCTTGGACAAGGTGACCGCGCCCGCGCTCTTGGGCAGGCCGCCCTTGAACGCGGCCTGGCGTGCCGGCGCCTGGCCCTGGCCCGCCATCAGGCAATTGCCGAACAGCACCTCGGTGACGAGCTCTGGCGAGACGCCGGAGCGCTCCATCGCGGCCTTGATGGCGGCGCCGCCCAGGTCGTGTGCGGCCAATGATGCGAAGTCGCCCTGGAAGCCGCCCATGGGGGTGCGCGCGGCGCCGACGATCACGATGGAATCAGACATGGAATTTCTCCGTCAAAGTGGAAGGGTTCGATCCGCGCGCAAAGCGCTTCTCGCGTTCATAGGGAAATACGTCGTACACATGGCCGGCCTGGATGCGCTCCTTGTGGCTTTGCCAGAAGGCGGCGTCGAGCAGGTCGCCGTGGTGCTTCATGAAGACCATGCGCACGGTGTCGTTGCCGAGCAGAAAGGGGCCAAAGGTCTCGGGGAACACGTCCTTGGGGCCCACCGAGTACCAGACCTCGCCCGACATTTCCTCTTCTTCGTTGCGCGCCACAGGCACACGGCGGAAGTTGCAATCGGTGATGTATTCGATCTCGTCGTAGTCGTAGAACACCACCTTGCCGTTGCGCGTGACACCGAAGTTCTTCCACAGCATGTCGCCGGGGAAGATGTTGGCGGCCACCAGGTCCTTGATGGCATTGCCGTACTCGATCACGCCGCGCTCGATCTGCTCGCGTGCGCGCGCGTCGTCAAGCCCGGCATCGAACGCCTCCTGCAGATAGATGTTCAGCGGGATCATGCGCCGCTCGATGTACAGGTGCTTGATGATCACCTCTTCCTGGCCGTCCCCGTCGCGGTCGCTGACCTCAAGCTGGCTGGGCGCGAATTTCTGGATCTCGGCGATGAGCTCGTCATCGAAGCGCTCGCGCTGGAAAGCGACTTCGCTGTATTCCAGGGTGTCGGCCATGCGGCCCACGCGGTCATGCTGCTTCACCAGCAGATACTTGCCCTTGATCTGCTCGCGCGTCGTGTCCTTTTGCGGCGGGTAGTAGTCCTTGATGAGCTTGAACACGTAGGGAAACGAGGGCAGGTCGAACACCAGCATGACCATGCCCTTGATGCCGGGGGCGATGCGAAAGCGGTCGCTCGAATGGCGCAGGTGGTAGAGAAAGTCGCGGTAGAACAGCGTCTTGCCCTGCTTGGCCAGGCCCAGCGCGTTGTAGATTTCCGCGCGCGGCTTGCGCGGCATCAGCGAACGCAAGAACTGCACATAGGCCGATGGCACTTCCATGTCGACCATGAAGTAGGCGCGCGCAAAGCTGAACAGCATCTGCAGGTCGTCTTCGCCATACAGCGCAGCGTCGATCACCAGCTTGCCGGACTTGCCGTGCAGGATCGGAAAGGCGAACGGGATCTCGGTGAAGCCGTTGATGATCTTGCCGACCACATAGGCGCCCTTGTTGCGATAAAACAGGCCGGACAGCACCTGGAACTGGAAATTGGCGCGCAGCTTGACCTGGTTGAGGCGGGCGCGCATGGAGTCGAGCACGTAGCCCGCGTCGCGCTCCAGCTCCTCGAATTCGACGTGCAGCTGGAAGTTGTCGATGATGCGCACGATGGTCTGGCCCATCGTCTCGCGCGTAGGGTAGTAGGCGCGGTAGGTCGGCCGGGCCGCGGGTTCGTCGTTTTCGATGTACTCGGTGCTGACGGCCGGCCGCACAAAGATGAAGTCGTTGTGAAAGTGCGTGCGGTGCAGGATCTTGGTGGTGACCGAATTGAAGAAGGTCTCGGCAAGCTCCGGCTGGTGGTGGTTCACCAGCAAGCCTATGTAGTGCAGCTTGACCTGCTGCCACACGTCCATCGGCTGGTCGCCGGCCTTGAACTCTTTTTCCAGCCGCGCCGAGCACTCTTTCACGCGCAGGTCGTAGAACTCGATGCGCTCGCGCTGCGCGCGTTGCTGGCCGTGCCAGTCGGCCGTTTCGAAGCGGTGCTTGGCACGTGCCGACTCGGTACGGAACAGGCGATAGTGGCGGTTGAATCCGTCCATCATCGCCTTGGCGATGTCATAGGCCTGGGGAGCGTCTAGGCGTTGCGGGAACATGGTTGCGAGCTCAGGCTCGGGCGCGCTCAGCGGTCACCCCTTCGATCGCGGCGCGGTACAGCGGCTCGATCGAATCGGTGCTGGTCACGGTCATGTGCAAGTCCTGCAGCAGCCCGTCGTGCACGCCAAAGGCCCAGCCGTGCACACTGACCTTCTGGCCCTTGGCCCAGGCATCCACCATCACGGTGCTGACGCAGACGTTGACCACCTGCTCGATCACGTTGAGGTCGCACAGCGCATCGGCGCGCTGCGCCGCGGGCAGGCCATCGAGCAGCGCACGATGCCGGTCGCGCACGTCCTGGATGTGACGGATCCAGTTGTCGGCCAGGCCGATGCGCGTGCCCTCCAGCCCCGCCTGCACGCCGCTGCAGCCGTAGTGGCCGACCACCATGATGTGCTCGACCTTGAGGCGCTCGACGGCGAACTGGATCGCCGACAGTGCGTTGAGGTCGGAGTGCACCACGATGTTGGCCACGTTGCGATGCACGAACACTTCGCCCGGCTCCAGGCCGGTGATCTGGTTGGCCGGCACGCGGCTGTCGGAGCAGCCGATCCACATGTAGCGCGGCTGCTGCTGCTTGACCAGGCTGGTAAAAAAGCCAGGCCGGTCGCGCTCCATCTGGGCAGCCCAGGCGCGGTTGTGGGTGAAGAGGTCTTGTATGGAGGACATGCGCGTGATTGTCGCTTGCCAGGGCAAGCTCTTACATGGTCTCCGCGAACAGCTCCCGCCCGATCAGCATGCGGCGGACTTCGCTGGTGCCGGCGCCGATTTCATAGAGCTTGGCGTCGCGCCAGAGGCGGCCCAGCGGGTATTCGTTGATGTAGCCGTTGCCGCCGAAGATCTGGATGCCTTCTCCCGCCATCCAGGTCGCCTTTTCGGCGCACCAGAGGATGACCGCAGCGCAGTCCTTGCGCACCTGGCGCACGTGTTCGCTGCCGATCTGGTCGAGGTTCTTGCCCACGGTGTAGCAATAGGCGCGGCCGGCCTGCAGCGTGGTGTACATGTCGGCCACCTTGCCCTGGATCAGCTGGAACTCGCCGATGCTGGTGCCGAACTGCTTGCGGTCGTGGATGTACGGAATGACGCTATCCATCACCGCCTGCATGATGCCGATGGAGCCGGCCGAGAGCACGGCGCGCTCATAGTCCAGGCCGCTCATCAGCACCTTGGCGCCGCTGTTCAGCCCGCCCAGGATATTGGCCGCCGGCACCTCGACGTTCTGGAACACGAGCTCGCCGGTATGGCTGCCGCGCATGCCGAGCTTGTCCAGCTTTTGCGCGACGGAAAAGCCCTTCATGCCCTTCTCGACCAGGAAGGCCGTCACGCCCCGTGCGCCGAGCTCGGGCTCGGTCTTGGCGTAGACCACCAGCGTGTCGGCGTCGGGGCCGTTGGTAATCCACATCTTGTTGCCGTTGAGCAGGTAGTAGCCGCCCTTGTCCTCGGCCTTGAGCTTCATGCTGATCACATCGGAGCCGGCGCCAGGCTCGCTCATGGCCAGCGCGCCCACGTGTTCGCCGCTGATCAGCTTGGGCAGGTACTTCCTGCGCTGTTCGTCGGTACCGTTGCGCTTGATCTGGTTCACGCACAGATTGCTGTGCGCGCCGTAGGACAGGCCCACGGAGGCCGAGGCGCGCGAGATTTCCTCCATTGCGATCATGTGCGCTAGATAGCCCATGTTGGCGCCGCCGTACTCTTCAGGTACGGTGATGCCGAGCACGCCCAGATCGCCCATCTTGCGCCACAGGTCCATCGGGAATTGGTCGCTGCGGTCGATTTCGGCCGCGCGCGGCGCGATCTCGGCCTGGGCAAATTCATACACCGCGTTGCGCAATGCATCGATGTCCTCACCAAGCTGGAAGTTGAGGCCGGGCAGGTTCATAGGAGTCTCCGAAAAATAGGATGAAGCGTGTGTTCGTCAACGCGGCTCAGTGCCAGCTCAGTGTCGAATGCTGTCGCGGCCGGTCACTGCCATCAGGGTGCAGGCCATGGTGGCGACGAGTTTTTCTTTTTCGCCGTCCAGTGCATAGGCATGGCCTTCGCAGACCGTGATGGTGCGGCCCGGCTTGACGACGGCTCCCACCATGCGAAAGCTCTGCCCCTTGGCCGGCGCGAGCAGATTGATCTTGAACTCAATGGTGAGCACTGCGGCTTCTACCGGCATCAGCGTAAACCCCGCATAGCCGCAGGCCGTATCCAGCGCCGTGGCGACCATGCCGGCATGCAGGAAGCCATGTTGCTGGGTCAGCGCGGCGGCCCAGTCAAGCTCGATCACCACGCGGCCCGGCTCCACGGTGGCCAGGCGCGCGCCGATGGTTTGCATGGCGCCCTGGCGGTCGAAACTGCTCTGCACCCGGGCCACATAGCCGGGGTCCTGGGGCTCGAAACGCGGGGAATCCATGGCGATGTTCACTGGGGTCTACTGGTTGACGTTTACGTAAACGTCAATTATCAATGATTTGGCCAGAGGCTGACAAGTCTCAGGGCTCTGCCTTGGCCTTTTGCGCCTTGGCCAGCAAGGCCCTGGCCTCCCTTTCGTGCACCTTGACCTCGTCCAGATTGGCCTGCAGATCCGCCATCTGCTCTTCCAACTGCTTGCGGTGATCGGCCAGCACCATCAGGAATTTCTTCAACTGCACCCCGGTGTCGCGCGGGCTGTCGTACAGGTCAATGATTTCCTTGGCCTCGGTCAGCGACAAACCCAGGCGCTTGGCGCGCAGGGTGAGCTTGAGCCGGGTGCGGTCACGCGCGGAATAGATGCGGTTGCGCCCGGCAGGCCCGGAGCGCTCGGGCCGCAACAGCCCCATGTCCTCGTAAAAGCGCATGGCGCGGGTGGTCAGATCAAACTCTTTGGCTAAATCGCTGATGGTGTATGTGGTGGCCATGTTTGGAAAGATACGAATACGCAGGCGACAGCGCGCAACCACTGCAATCCCTACAATGCACGGATTACATATGACGTTTACGTCAACGTCAATCCCAATCGAACTCCTAATCGAACTCGCTTCATGAACGCACTCGAACAGCAGCTCCACTACCCCCTGGCCGACACGCTGCCCGAGCCGGGCACCACGCTGCAGGTGGCGCCCGGTGTGCGCTGGATCCGCATGGCGCTGCCGTTCGCGCTGGACCACATCAACCTGTGGCTGCTGGAAGACGAGATCGATGGCAGGCAGGGCTGGACGGTGGTGGACTGCTGCATCAGCCACGACGCATCCAAGGCCCAGTGGGAAACCATCTTCGCCACGCAGCTGGAAGGCCGGCCGATCCTGCGCGTCATCGTGACACACATGCACCCGGACCACATCGGCCTGGCGTACTGGCTGTGCGAGCGCTGGAATGTGCCGCTGTGGATCAGTGCCACCGACTATCACGTAGCCCGCATGAACACCATGCACTCTAGCGGCAACGGCGGCGAGGCGGCCGCGAAATTCTTTGCCGCGCACGGCCTCACCGACCCCGAGTCGGTGGAGAAGATCCGCGGCCGCACCAACTACTACGCCGGCCTCGTGCCCGACGTGCCGCGGCGCTACCACCGCATCATGGACGGCGACACGATCCGCATCGGCGGGCGCGACTGGCGCTGCATCAGCGGTTTTGGCCACGCACCCGAGCACATCGCGCTGCACTGCGAGTCGATCCAGGCGCTGATCAGCGGCGACATGATGCTGCCGCGCATTTCAACCAACGTGAGCGTCTACGAGATGGAGCCCGAGTCCAACGCGCTCACGCAGTTTCTCGATTCGATCGACAAGTTCTTGCCGCTCAGTGCCGACACGCTGACCCTACCCTCGCACGGCAAACCGTTCAAGGGCCTGCACACCCGCATCCAGCAATTGCACGACCACCACCGCGACCGGTTGGCTGAAGTCATGGAATCATGTGCCGAGGCGCCGCGTTCCGCAGCCGACGTGCTGCCCGTGCTGTTCAAGCGCAAGCTCGACCTGCACCAGACGACGTTTGCGATGGGCGAGTCGATCGCGCACCTGCATCGGCTGTGGTTTGACGGGAAGCTGCAGCGCACGCTGGACGCAGACGGAATTTACCGGTTCGGCATACCGGCTTGATATCGGTCACCAGCGCGGAATCGCTTCGTCCTTGAGCTGCCCGCGCAGATCGGCATAGCCGGGCACCACGCTGGCGACCGTGTCCCAGAAGCGCGGGCTGTGGTCCATCACGCGCAGGTGGCTCAGTTCGTGTGCCACCACGTAGTCGATCACCGAGAGCTTGAAATGAATCAGCCGCCAGTTCAGGCGGATCGAGCCATCGGCGCTCGCGCTGCCCCAGCGTCTGCCGGCGCTGCTCAAGGCCAGCTTGCGCCAGCGCACGCCGAGCAAGGGCGCGAAATGGTCCAGGCGTTCGGTGAACAGGCGCTTGGCCTGGCGCATCAGCCAGGCCAGCACGGCGTCGCGGATCTGATCGGCTGTGGCGCTGTGCGGCAGGCCGACATGCAAGGTCAGGCGCGGCACGCCGGGCAGCGCGTCCGCCACCGTGTTGAGCACCGCACCAACGCCGTCGAACGCATGGCGAGGGTCGAGCACCACGATCACCGGCTCGCCCAGGAACGGAAGCGTGGCGCCGTCTTTCCACACGATGCGCGCCGATTCCAGCTGATTGCTGCGCTCGCGCGCTTCGTCGAGCTTCCTGACGATCCAGGCCGATTTCTCGCGCAGCGCGGCGTCCACTTCGTAGAGCGGAACCCACTTCGGCGCAGTGACCACCAGGCCATCGGGTCCGACAATGAAGCCGATGGTGCGGCGCTTGGCGCGCTTGAACTCGTAGGCCACATGGCAAACGCCCAGCAGGGCCTCGCGGTTGGCACGCGGATGGCGAAAGGCGGCATGCGCCAGCACCTGATCCAATGGCTCGCCCCGTACCACCGGTCCGGTTGTTGCCACAGCGGTGGGTGCGGGCGTCGGGGCCGGCGCGCGCGGCAACGGCTCCTGATCGAACAGGTCAAGCGTGAACTGAAGCAGGCTGCGCATGGATGGCGAACCTGTTGCCTACCGGTAGGCCTCGGGATCAAGCCGGTGCATCTCCGCTTCGATCCAGGCCTCGACCTCGCGCATCAGCTCGTCGGGCTGGCGGCCTTCACTGGGGATGGGCTTGCCGATCGACACGTCGACCACGCCGGGGAATTTGATGAAGGCCTTGCGTGGCCAGCATTTGGCCGAGGTCACGGCAATCGGGATCACCGGCGCGCCGGTCTCGATGGCCAGCCGCGTGCCGCCGGATTTGTACACGCCCTTCTGCCCGCGCGGAATGCGGGTGCCCTCGGGAAACATGATGACCCAGATGCCCTGGGCCAGGAGGCGCTTGCCCTGCTCCACGACCTTGTTGAAGGCCTTGGCACGCAGGCTGCGGTCGATGTGGATGAAATCCAGCCGGCCGATGGCCCAGCCGAAGAAGGGCACGTAGAGCAGTTCTTTCTTGAACACATAGGCCAGCGGGTGCGGCATGAGCGTGGGCATCAGGAATGTCTCCAGCGTGGACTGGTGCTTGACCAGCAGGACGGCTGGGCTGGTCTTGCCGGTGGGCAGGTTTTCCATGCCGTTGACCCTGATCTGGATGCCCAGCAGGATGCGGGCGCCGTCGATCTGCCAGCTGAGCCAGCGCGCCGCCATCCAGTACAGCTTTTCGCCGCTGCGCCACATCGACGCGGTGACCATGATGATGCCCCAGGGGATGACGGTGACGAGCATGAGAAGCGCGTGCAGGACGGAACGGATGAAAGGCATTTTTTGGAAATTATTCTTGGGACTTGGAGTGTGGGTCAAGGCGCCAGGGCGGCTTTGGCGCGCACATCGCGCGCGATCACAAACGAGGCAAATGCGGCCAGGTCTTCGTGCACAGTGGTGCGCGGCGGAAAGGTGGGCGGCAGGCTCTGGCCGCTGGCGATGAGCTCGCGGTACTGCGCGCCCTTGCCCGTCATCACCAGATGCGGCTCGCACCCGGCTTGCGCGCCGGCCTGCAGGTCGCGCAGGCTGTCGCCCGCGGCTAGCACGCCCTTGAGATCGACGCCGTAACGCTCGCCGATCTGCAGGAACAAGCCCGGCAGCGGCTTGCGGCAAGTGCAGTCTTCGTCGGGGCTGTGCGGGCAATAGAACACCGCATCGATGCGCCCGCCTTGCGCGGCCAGCAGCTTGTGCATCTTGGTGTGCATGGCATTGAGCGAAGCCACATCGAACAGGCCGCGCCCCAGGCCCGACTGGTTGGAAGCGATGACCACATGCCAGCCCGCATGATTGAGCCGCGCAATCGCCTCCAGCGCGCCGGGCAGCGCAATCCACTCATCCGCCGTCTTGACGAAATCGTCGCTGTCCTGGTTGATCGTGCCGTCGCGGTCGAGGATGATGAGTTTCATGGGTTCGCCTCTTGGGCACGCCTACGGGCCCAGTTCGATATGCCAGACACCGGCTGGCTAGCAGGGTCGAGCTGGGCAATACGCGCGAGAAGTGTGTCGAGATCAATCATGGCGTGACGAAACAGCGCGCGTATGAAGTCCGCGTCTTTCTCGCGTCCCGCCACGCACTTTGAAACGGCGAGATCGTGAATTTCGGGACAGATCGCAGTCACATCGCCGATGTAGTGAAGCTGAAACCGGCTTTGCCAGTCGGGCGGCATGACCGCGGTTTCGGGTCCTACGCCATCCGCGTGGTATCCGAACGTCTCGTGAAAGCTCGACATGGCGCCAATTGCGCCATCAATCAAATCAGACTTTTCGGGGTGCAGGGCAGGATAGAGATCCAGCTCCCGGGACACCAGAAGCTCTTCGGGCGCCATTGGGAAGGCCAGCAGCACGGCTTGACTGCCTACAACCACGAAAGACTGCTCCTGTGCAATCGCAGCTGCGGCCCGGAGCACATGCTCCAATTCCGAGCGTTTCATCCGGTGTGCCGCGCTTTGTCCAGCATGGCGCTGCGCTCCTGCTGGTTGATCAATACCGACAGCGGCGAAACACTCCGGAGCGCCGCCGCATGGTCCCCTGTACCGCAGGCCTCGCGCTCGATGGCCTCGACGCCTTCTTGCAACAGCCCGGTCCATTCATCCCAGTATGGGTCCGACCGCGTAGGGCCGGCCTGCTCGCGCCATCGCGCAAGCAAGGCGGCCACGTCGCGCAAGCGCTCTGGCTGGGCGCGCAGGCGGGCAAGCGCCAGGCGATGCGCGTCGAGCAGGAAAAGGTCGATCTGCTGCTGGCGGTTCATAAGTCGAATTATCAGACGGCAGCGCTCAGGCCGCCAGCTTGGACAAATCGGCCACCCGGTTCATCGCCTGGTGCAGCGTGGCGAGAAGCCCCAGCCGGTTGAGGCGCAGGTCGGCCTGTTCGGCGTTCACCATCACGCCGTCGAAAAAGGCGTCGACGGCGGTGCGCAGCGCCGCCAGGGCCTGCAGTGAGCCGGTGTAGTCGCCGGCTTCGAACTTGGCGTCGGCGGCGGGTACTACTTCCAGCATGGCGGCATAGAGCGCCTTTTCGGCGGGCTCTTGCAGCAGCAACTCGCTGACATGGGCGTCGGCCTTGTCGGCCTTCTTCAGGATGTTGGCGATGCGTTTGTTGGCGGCGGCAAGAGCGGGCGCCTCGGGCAGTGCGGCGAACGCGCGCACAGCCGTCAGGCGATCGGGAATGGTCGACCATTTGCCCAGCTGCTGCGCGTAGATCGCAGCGTCCACCTCGGCGGGCGCGTAGCCGCCGTCCTTCAGGTAGCCCTTCAGGCGCTCAATCAGGAACTCGTCGAGCTCGGTCGCCCGATCCTGCAGCAAGCCCGGGGCGAACGAAGCAAAAGCCAATCGGGTCAATTCATGGAACTGCGCGGACAGGTCGCGCTCGATCAGCATGCGCACGACGCCCAATGCGTGCCGTCGCAAAGCAAATGGATCCTTGTCGCCGCTGGGCAGGTTGCCGATACCGAACATCCCGACCAAGGTTTCCAGCTTGTCGGCCAACGCCACCACCACACCCGCCTGGTTGCGCGGCAATTCGTCGCCCGCAAAGCGCGGCTTGTAGTGGTCTTCAATGGCGAAGGCGACGTCTTCGGACAAGCCATCGTGGCGCGCATAGTAGCCGCCCATGATGCCCTGCAGCTCGGGAAACTCGCCGACCATGTCGGTCAGCAAGTCGGCCTTGGCCAGTTGCGCCGCTGTGTCCGCCGCCTTGGCCAACACATCGCCGCCGAGCTGCTGGCCGATCGCCTTGGCAATGGTGCGCACGCGCTCCACGCGTTCGCCCTGGGTGCCGAGCTTGTTGTGATAAACCACCTTGGCCAGCCCCGCCACGCGCCACTCCAGCGTCTTCTTGCGGTCCTGGTCGAAGAAGAACTTGGCATCGGCCAGGCGCGGGCGCACCACGCGCTCGTTGCCGCCAATCACAAAACTCGCATCGTCGGGGCGGATGTTGCTGACGACGAGGAATTTGTTGGTCAGCCTGGCCGACGCGTCGAGCAGCGGGAAGTACTTTTGGTTGGCCTTCATCGTCAGGATCAGGCACTCTTGCGGCACGTCGAGAAACTGGCTCTCGAATTCGCAGACCAGCACGTTCGGCCGCTCGACGAGCGCCGTCACTTCGTCGAGCAAGGCGTCGTCTTCGATCGGCTTGGCACCGCCACCCACCTTGGCCGCGGCATCTGCGAGTTGGCGCACGATCTCGGCCCGGCGCGCTGCGAAGCTGGCGATGACGGCACCGTCTTTCTCCAAGCTTGCGGCGTAGCTGTCGGCGTCCTTGAGCACCACAGGCGACACAGCCGCCTCGAAACGGTGGCCTTGCGTGCTGTTGCCGGCCTTCAGGCCGAGCGCTTCCACCGGCACCACGTCTGCACCATGCAGCGCCACCAGGCCATGCGCGGGCCGTACGAAGCTCACGCTGGTCCAGCCCGGCAGTTCGCAGCCCGATTCAAGCTGGTAGCTCATGACCTTGGGGATGGGCAACTTGGCCAAGGCCTCGGCCAAGGCCTTTTGCAAGCCTTCCGCCAAGGTCGCGCCCCGCGCCGTGCTGTCGTAGAACAGCGCTTCGGCCTTGCCATCAGGCGCGCGCTTCAAGCCGGCCACGGCCGACGCATCGGCGCCCAATGCCTGCAGCTTTTTCAGCAGCGCGGCCGTGGCATTGCCCGATGCATCCAGCCCCACGCTCACAGGCATGAGTTTTTGCGATTGGGCCTTGTCGGCGGCCTGCGCGGCCACGCCAGTGACATGTGCAGCGAGGCGGCGCGGTGAGGCATACGCCGTCAGCACGGAATCCGCCGAGGCCAG
>DATILI010000191.1:0-5058 GCA_035476635.1 Burkholderiaceae bacterium
TATTACGCGGCCAACTTCGCCATTCACGAAGCCATCATCACGCTGGCCAACAACCGCTGGCTGGCGCAGGTGATCGGCGATCTGCGCAAGATATTGAAGCTCGCGCGGCTGCAGCAACTGCACGCGCCCGGCCGGCTGGAGCAGAGCTTGAATGAGCACATGGCGGTGTTCGCCGCGCTCAAGGCCCGCGACAGCGAAGGCGCCGAGGTCGCCATGCGCACCCATCTGACGCGCCAGCGCGAAGCGCTGCGTGAACTCGCCCGCAACCAGAAGTCAAGGCTCACCGCATCATGAACGCTCCCGACTGGATCAGCCGCAGTGTCTCCAAGCTGCTTCCGAACACCAACGCGAAGCACGAGCCAGGCCGGCCCATAGCGCCGGCTTCGCGAACCGAGGCCGTCGCCAGGGAGTCGACGCCGGTGGCGCCGCGTTCCGAGCCGTTGCGCTCCACGCGCGAGCGGCTGAAGGCGACATTGCGGCACGGTGAAGAAGCCTTGTCGCCGCGGGTGTTGCGGCGCACGCTGCAGGACCTGCAGGCGATCGTCGATTCGCGCGTGAGCGAGGTCGAAGGCGGCCGCCGCGCCCAGGTCTTTGCCCAGTGGTATGCCAAGGCCACGCCCGAAGAGCGGCGCGACTGCTGGCTCTTGATGAGCGAGCAGTTTGTCGCTGATACGGAAAAGGCCCGCATCGCCCAGGCGCAGTACACCGCCGCCGTCGGTACGCCCGACGAAGCGGCTGCCGAAGTGCGGTTGCGCCGTGCCACCGTATCGCCGCGCCGGCGCCTCTTGCAGCGCTTCTCGGTGCTGCCCGAAGGCATTCGCTTCCTGGTGGACATGCGCGCAGACATGCTGCCGCACCTGAAGGCCAACAAGCGGCTGGATGCGCTGGACGTGGAGATGGAGTACATGTTCTCCACCTGGTTCGACGTGGGCTTTCTCGATCTGCGCCGCATCAGCTGGGATTCTCCCGCCTCGCTGCTGGAGAAGCTGATCAAGTACGAGGCGGTGCACGACATCCGCAGCTGGACCGATCTGAAGAACCGACTCGACAGCGACCGCCGCTGCTACGGCTTCTTCCACCCGCGCCTGCCCGAGGAACCGCTGATCTTCGTCGAAGTGGCGCTGCTGGACGAGATGGCCGAAGGCATCATGCCGCTGCTGGACGAAGCCGCCGCTCCGGTCGATCTGAAGAAGGCGACGACGGCGATCTTCTACTCCATCAGCAATACCCAGGCGGGCTTGCGCGGCGTGAGCTTCGGCGACTCGCTGATCAAGCGCGTGGTCGAGACGCTGAAGAGCGAATTTCCCAAGCTCAAGACCTTCGCGACGCTGTCGCCGATCCCGGGCCTGCGCGGCTGGCTGCAAAAGAATGCCGGCACTGCCTTGCAGAGCCTGGACGAGAAGACGCTGGCTGAACTTGCGCAAACCCTGGAAGTGCAGGCGCCGGCCGCCGAGCATCTGTTGGGCGCGCTCGACAAACCGCTGGAGCTGGATGTCCGCTCACCGTTGCGCAGGCTGTTGCAGCAATGCGCAGCCCAGTACCTGGCCAGGGAGATGCATGACGGCAAGCCGCTGGACGCGGTAGCGCGGTTCCACCTGGGCAACGGCGCGCGCATCGAGCGCCTGAACTGGGCCGGCGACCCATCGCCCAAGGGCTTGAAGCAGTCCTATGGGCTGATGGTCAACTACCTGTATGACCTGAAGCGCCTGGACAAGCACCGCGGCATGCTGGCACAAGGCAAAATCCCAATTTCCGGCAACATGGAAAGCCTGCTTTTCTAGGGGCCTTGCCCCTTGGTTCTCGCCTCAACAACGACAGGAGACAAAATGACTTTCAGCCTTCATCGGCGCGCCGTGTTGCGCGCCGCCGCCGCGGCCAGTGCTGCGGGTATTTCCAGCTTGGGCTTCGCGCAATCGGGCTGGCCGAACAAGCCGGTCACGATGATCGTGCCGTTCCCCGCGGGCGGCGGCACCGATGCCTTCGCCCGGCCGCTGTCCGCGCAGTTCGCCAAGCTCACGGGCCGCCAGCTCATCATCGACAACAAGGGCGGTGCCGGTGGCACGGTGGGCGCCAGCATGGCCTCGCGCGCCCAGCCCGACGGCTACAACCTTTTCATGGGCGCGGTGCACCACGCGATCGCGCCGTCGATGTATCCCAAGCTCGACTACGACCTCGAGAAAGACTTCATCCCGCTGGCCCTCCTGGCCAATGTGCCGCAGGTGGTGGTGGTCAACCCCAAGCGCGTGGATGTTCCCGACTTCAAGGCCTTCATCGAGTTCGTGCGCAAGAACCCGGCCAAGCTCAACTACGGCTCGGCCGGCAGCGGCACCTCGCACCATCTCGCGGGCGAACTGTTCAAGCAGCAGACCAAGACCTTTATCACCCACATTCCCTACCGCGGCGCGGGCCCGGCGCTGCAGGACCTGATCGCCGGCAATGTGGACATGATGTTCGACGGCCTGGGTTCCTCTGCCGCGCACATCAAGGGTGGCCGCATCAAGGCGCTGATGGTGGCCGGCGCCAAGCGCAACCCGGCGTTCCCCGATCTGCCTTGCGCCGCGGAGCTGGGCCTGCCCGACTACACGGTGACCACCTGGTACGGCCTGTGGGCGCCCAAGGGCACGCCGGCCGATGTGCAGGCGCGCATCGTGGAAGAAATGCGCCGGGCCGGGGCCACCGACGAACTCAAGGCGATCTGGGCCAACAACGGCGCGGAGTTTCCCACCCTCACGTCGCAGCAATTCGGCGGCTTCGTCAGTGCCGAGGTCAAGCGCTGGGCGGCGGTGGTCAAGGCCTCCGGCGCCAAGCTCGACTAAGCTGAGCACCCAAGCAAGATGACGGGGCAAATCCATGTTGCGAGCGAAGGCCACCTGGCCTGGGTGACGTTGTCGCATGCGGGCAAGTTCAACGCCATGTCGCGCGCGATGTGGCGTGCCTTGCGCGAGCTGTTCGAGGACATCCAGCGCGGCGCGGACGGGCGAAATCCGGATGTGCGCTGCGTGGTCATTCGCGGCGAGGCCGGGCATTTCTGCGCCGGCGGCGACATCGCCGAATACCCGGCCTTTCGCTTCGATGTGCAAAGCCTGCGCGCTTTTCACGAAGAGGAGGTCTGGGGCGGCTTGCAGGCGATGCTGGACTGCGACGTTCCCATCGTCGCGCAGATCGAGGGCAACTGCATGGGCGCGGGCCTGGAGATCGCAAGCTGCGCCGATATCCGCCTGGCGGCCGCTTCGGCCCGCTTCGGTGCCCCGATCGCCAGGCTCGGCTTTCCGATGGCGCCGCGCGAAGCGGCGCTGGTGGCGCAGCAAGCCGGCAGCCTGACAGCGCGGCAGATGCTGCTGGAGGCGGCGGTGTTCAGCGCGGCCGAGATGCGTGAGCGCGGCTTCCTGAGCGCCGTGCCGGCCGATGAAGACTTGCCCGCCGAAGCCCTGGCCTGTGCGCGCCGGATCGCGGCGCTGGCACCGCAGGCTGCGCGCATGAACAAGCAGACCCTGCGCGAGATCCAGCCTGCCACCTACTCCCTGCTGCTGGAGCGCGACCCCTACGCCTACGCCGATGGCGCCGAGCACCGCGAAGGCATCACGGCCTTTCTTGAAAAACGCAAACCTGCCTTCTGAAAATCACGTTTCCCATCATGAACGCTTCTTCGAAAAACCAGAATCTTTTCGCGGCCCTGCGCGCGGCCTTTCCCGCCGACCTGGATGCCATTGCGGTAGAAACCGAGGCGGGCCTGCGCTATTCCTGGCGCGACCTGGAGCGCGCCAGCGCCATGCTGGCGAACCTGCTGGCCGGGCTCAAGCTGCCCGCGGGCGCACGCGTGGCCGTGCAGGTGGAAAAGTCGGTCGAGGCCATGGTGCTGTATCTGGCCACCTTGCGCGCCGGCTATGTGTTCCTGCCGCTGAACACGGCCTACCAGAGCGCCGAGATCGAGTACTTCATCGGCAATGCCGAGCCGGCCGTAGTGGTCTGCAGCGGCGCCAATTTCGGCTGGGTCAGCAAGATCGCGTTCAAGGCGGGAACCAAGCACGTCTTCACCCTCAACGAAGACCGCAGCGGCAGCCTGCTGGAGCGCGCCGCGCATTGCAGCGACCGGCACGAGATCGCGCGCAGGGGCGAAGACGACCTGGCCGCCATTCTCTACACCAGCGGGACCACCGGCCGCAGCAAGGGCGCGATGCTCACACACGGCAACCTGCTGAGCAACGCGCGGGTGCTCAAGGAGTACTGGGGTTGGCGCCCTGGTGACGTGCTGATCCACGCCTTGCCGATCTTCCATGTGCACGGCCTTTTCGTGGCGCTGCATGGCGCGCTGCTCAATGGCAGCAAGATGATCTGGCTGTCCAGGTTCGACCCGAAGTTCGTCTGCGCCAAGCTGCCCGAGGCCACCGTCTTCATGGGCGTGCCCACGCTGTACGTGCGCCTGCTGGCCGAGCCGGGGCTGACGCGCGATGCGGTGCGCCATATGCGCCTGTTCGTCGCCGGATCAGCGCCGCTCCTGGTCGAGACCTTCACCGAATGGAAAGAACGCACCGGCCACACCATCCTGGAGCGCTACGGCATGAGCGAGACCGCCATGCTGACCTCCAACCCCTACGTGGCCGATGCGCGCCACGCCAGCCAGAGCGAGCGCCGCGGCGGCACGGTGGGCTTCCCGCTGCCCGGTGTCGACCTGCGGGTGCAGGACGACCAAGGCCGGGCGCTGCCGGTGGGTGAGATCGGCGGCATCCAGGTCAAGGGCCCGAATGTCTTCAAGGGCTACTGGCGCATGCCCGAGAAAACCACGGAAGAGTTCACCGCCGACGGCTATTTCAAGACCGGCGATGTGGGCAAGATTGACGAACGCGGCTACGTGATCATCGTGGGCCGCAGCAAGGACCTGATCATCAGCGGCGGCTACAACGTCTACCCAGCCGAGATCGAGGGCTACGTCAATGAAATGCCGGGCGTCGCCGAGAGCGCCCTGGTCGGCGTGCCGCACCCGGATTTCGGCGAGGTCGGCGTGGCGGTGGTTACGGCCAAGCCCGGCGCGGCGCTCGAGGCAGAGCGCATCATTGCGGA
>DATILI010000192.1:0-26564 GCA_035476635.1 Burkholderiaceae bacterium
GGCTTCAAGGCCGATGCGCCGACCAAGCTGGCCGCGGCCTTTGGCCTGCCAGGGCTGACCAAAGACGCCTATATCGTCATCTGGACCACCACCGCCTGGACCATCCCCGCCAACCAGGCGCTGAACCTGAACCCCGAACTCGACTACGCGCTGGTCGATACCGAGCGCGGCCTGCTGGTACTGGCCGCCTCGCTGGTCGAAAAGTGCATGGAGCGCTACGGCCTGGCCGGCACCGTGCTGGCCACCGTCAAGGGCGAGAAGCTGGACGGCCTGGACTTCCAGCATCCGCTGTACGACGTCGATGCCGGCTACCGCCGCCTGGCACCCGTGTACCTGGCCGACTACGCCACGGCCGACGACGGCACGGGTATCGTGCACTCCTCGCCCGCCTATGGCGTGGATGACTTCAACTCCTGCGTGGCGTATGGCGTGGCCTACGACGACATCCTCAACCCGGTGCAAGGCAACGGCGCCTACGCGCCCGACTTCCCGCTGTTCGGTGGCCTGCACATCTGGAAGGCCGTGCCACACATCATCGAGACGTTGAAAAACGCTGGCCGGCTGTTCGCCACCGAGACCATCAGCCACAGCTACCCGCACTGCTGGCGACACAAGACGCCGGTGATCTACCGCGCGGCCGCGCAGTGGTTCATCCGCATGGACGACGGCGTGGGCGTGTTCACCAAGGACAAGGCACCCAAGAGCCTGCGCCAGCTCGCGCTCGACGCGATCGAGGAAACCAGCTTCTACCCCGAGAACGGCAAGGCCCGCCTGCGCGACATGATCGCGGGACGGCCCGACTGGTGCATCAGCCGCCAGCGCAGCTGGGGCGTTCCGCTGCCGCTGTTCCTGCACAAGGACTCGGGCGAACTGCATCCGCGCACACCCGAAATCCTCGACCAGGCGGCCGACATCGTGCAAAAGGGCGGCATCGAGGCCTGGAGCAAGGCCACGACCGAATCCATCCTCGGCGCCGAAGATGCCAAGCTCTACACCAAGAGCAGCGACATTCTCGAAGTCTGGTTCGATTCCGGCACCACCCACACCACGGTGCTCAAGGGCTCGCATGCAGGCGCTGCGCACGACAGTGGCCCGGAGGCCGATCTTTATCTCGAAGGCCATGACCAGCACCGCGGCTGGTTCCACAGCTCGTTGCTGACCGCCTGCGCCATCTATGGCCGCGCGCCCTATCGAGGCCTGCTCACGCACGGCTTCACGGTGGACAGCCAGGGCCGCAAGATGAGCAAGTCGCTGGGCAACGGTGTCGATCCGCAGGAAACCAGCAAGAAGCTCGGCGCCGAAATCATTCGCCTGTGGGTGGCGGCTTCGGACTACTCGGGCGACATCGCCGGGGACGACAAGATCCTGGCGCGCGTGGTCGACGCCTACCGCCGCATCCGCAATACGCTGCGCTTCCTGCTGGCCAACACCAGCGATTTCGATCCGGCCAAGGATGCCGTGCCGCTGGCGCAGATGCTGGAGATCGACCGCTACGCAATCAGCCGCGCAGCGCAGTTCCAGGCCGAGGTACTGGCGCACTACGAGGTCTATGAGTTCCACCCCGTGGTAGCCAAGCTGCAGGTCTATTGCTCGGAAGATCTGGGCGCGTTCTACCTCGACATCCTGAAAGATCGCCTTTACACCACGGCGCCGAAGTCGCTGGCACGGCGCAGCGCGCAGACCGCGCTGTGGCAGATCACCCAGGCCATGCTGCGCTGGATGGCACCGTTCCTGAGCTTCACGGCGGAGGAAGCGTGGAAGATCGCTGGCAACTCGGAGTCGATCTTCTTCGAAACCTATGCAGGGTTCGACACACCTGACGAGGCGCTGCTGGCGAAGTGGGCGCGCATCCGCGAGATCCGCGACGTGGTCAACAAGGACATTGAAGCACTGCGCGCCGATGGCAAGGTCGGCTCCTCGCTGCAGGCCAACGTGGCGTTGAAGGCCGATGCGGCCGACCATGCGTTGCTGGCCAGCCTGGGCGACGACCTGAAGTTCGTCTTCATCACGTCGGCCGTGGACCTCGCGGCTTCGGACGCCTTGCAGATCGCGACCATTGCCTCCAGCGCCCAAAAATGCGAGCGCTGCTGGCACTACCGCGACGAAGTCGGCCACGACACCGCGCACCCCACGCTCTGCGGGCGCTGCACCAGCAATCTGTACGGTGCCGGCGAAGCACGGAAGTTCGCCTGATGGCCAAGGCGAATTTCGCACAAGCTGCGGCAACGGGCGGCATGCTGCCGTGGCTGGGTCTGGCGCTCATCATCCTGATCGCCGACCAGTTCACCAAGGTACTGATCCTGGGCTACTACCAACTGGGCGACAGCACCACTATCGCCGGCTTCTTCAACATCGTGCGGGCCCACAACACCGGCGCGGCGTTTTCCTTCCTGGCCACGGCCTCGGGCTGGCAGCGCTGGTTCTTTACCGCCATCGGCGTGGCCGCCACGGTATTCATCGTCTGGATGCTGCGCTCGCACCCCGGCCAGAAGCTGTTTTCATTCGCCCTGGCCTGCATTCTGGGCGGCGCGGTGGGCAACGTGGTCGACCGCCTGCTGCACGGCTACGTGGTGGATTTTTTGCAGTTCCATTGGCGCGGATGGTATTTCCCTGCGTTCAATGTCGCCGACAGCGCCATCACCATCGGCGCGGCCTGCCTGATCCTGGACGAACTATTGCGGGTACGCAAAAGCCGTTGAAGCACAACGGCCCGAATGTTGCGTTGCACCAAGCGTATAGTTGAAGCCAGAAGAAATGAAGCATCTGTTGAATCTTTTGGCAGCCATCGCGCTGCTCGTCTGGGGAACCCATCTCGTGCGCACCGGCATCCTACGGGTGTTCGGTGCCAATCTGCGCCAGGTGCTCGCCCACAGCGTCAGTAACCGCTTCACCGCCGCGGCCTCCGGCGTCGGCGTCACGGCACTGGTGCAGTCCAGTACCGCCACCGCATTGATCGTTTCCTCCTTCGTCGGCCAGGGCCTGGTGGCGCTGCCGGCCGCGCTGGCCGTGATGCTGGGCGCCGATGTCGGTACCAGCCTGATGGCGGTGGTGTTCTCGTTCGACCTGTCCTGGCTCTCGCCGCTGTTCATCTTCGTGGGCGTGGTGCTGTTCATCTCGCGCCAGGACACCAATATCGGCCGCGTCGGCCGCATCCTGATCGGCCTTGGGCTGATGCTGCTGGCGCTGCGCCTGGTCACGGCCTCCACGGAAGTCCTGGTTCGGGCGCCAGCGGTCAAGGCCTTGCTGGGCACGCTTGCCAGCGACCTGCTGCTGGAAATCACGGTCGGCACGGTATTGGCCGTCGTGTCGTATTCGAGCCTGGCCATCGTATTGCTCACCGCCGCATTGGCCGCCTCCAACGTGATCCCGCTGGACGTGGCGCTGGGCCTGGTGCTGGGTGCGAATCTGGGCAGCGGCCTGCTGGCCGTGCTGACCACGCTGCGCTCGGCCATCGTGGTGCGCCAAGTGCCGCTGGGCAACCTGCTGTTCAAGATCCTGGGCATCGCCATGGTGGCACCCTTCGTAGGCCTGTGGGTACGCCATGTGCGGCCGTTCATCACCGAGCCGGCCACTTTGGTGGTGCTGTTTCACCTGGCCTTCAACCTGGTCGTGGCCATCGTCTTCATCGGCCTCACGCGCATGGTGGCGTACTGGGTAGAAAAAGGCCTGCCCAAGCCCGAAAAGAGCGCGCACAAGGGCCGGCCCGACCACCTGGATCCCTCGGCCCTGGCCACACCTTCATTGGCTATCTCCTGCGCGGCGCGCGAAGCCCTGCACCAGGCCGACGTGGTGGAAACCATGCTGCGCGGCATGATGGAAGTCCTCACGAAAAACGACCTGCGCCTGGCCGAAGAGTTGCGCAAGATGGACGATACGGTGGACGAGTTGTACTCGGCCATCAAGTACTACCTGACCAAGATTTCACGCGAAGCCCTGGGCGAGGAAGAAAGCCGGCGCTGGACCGACATCATCAGCTTCACCATCAACATGGAGCAGATCGGCGACATCATCGAGCGCGTGCTGATCGACATCGAGGACAAGAAGATCAAGCCCGGGCGCAACTTCTCCGAAGCCGGCATGGCCGAGATCTGTGAACTGCACGAGCGCCTGATCGACAACCTGCGCCTGGGCATGAGCGTGTTCCTGAACGGCACGGTGCACGATGCCAAGAAACTGCTCGAGGAAAAGGCGCGTTTTCGTGACCTGGAGCGGGCTTATGCGCGCACGCATCTGGGGCGCCTGTCTGACAACACCATGCAAAGCATCGAGACCAGTTCACTGCACATCGACCTGATCAGCGACTTGAAGCGCATCAACTCGCACATCTGTTCGATCGCTTATCCGATTCTCGATTCCGCGGGGGCGTTGGCGCCAAACCGGCTGCGCCCGACGGTGCCGGCAGACCTCACGGCGAACTGAGGAGGGCCGGGAACCGGCCAGCCACACCGGGCGGCTCAATGCTGCAATTGCTCAAGCCTTTCGCGCTCGCCCTGGCAGAATTCAAGCAAGTCGTCGATCTCGGTGGATTTGTCGAACACGGCATCCGCGCCAAGCTGGGCGCAGCGCCAGCGTATCTCGCGAGTCGCGTGGTTGCTCAGAACAATCATTTTCTGTGTCGGCCGGCGATAGCGGCAGGCCTGCAGGACATTGAGCCCGGTTCCTTCCTTCAGGAAAAGATCGACGATGGCCAAGTCCCATCCATTGGGGTTCTGCGCAAGCCATCGGGCCCCCTCTTGCTCCGTTTCGGCGTTGCCTACGGAGTCGACTTGCGCAATTTCCTGCAGCGTTTCCGTCAAGTTTTGACGAATGGTGGCGCTGTCTTCAACGATATAGGCCCGAACCCGCATGACATCCTTCCTTGCGACTACAAATTTACTGTACTCGCGGACCCTGGCACCGTCTGCCAGCAGGTGGACCGCTGCCGCGTAGGACAACGGCGCTCACGCCACTCCCCGCGCGGCGCCCTACAGATTCAGCAGGTCCGACAGGATCAGCGCCGCCTCGGTCGTGAACTCGCCACGCGCCATTTGCGTGATCAACTCCCCCGGCTCCAGCAGGCGGAACTGGGCGACCTCCCCGTCCTGGTTGACCGGCGCCAAGCCATCGGGCACGGTGCAGCGGAACCAGTCGATATGCTCGACGACGTAGCCCGCGCCGCGGCCATCGATGGCCTGGCGGCGCGTGGTGACCCGGCCGCCGCGCGCAATGCCGCGCAGCGCCTCGAGCCTGAGCCCCGCCTCTTCCCAGGTTTCGCGCGCCAGCGCCTCTTGCAGCGTGTCGGCGGCCGACACCATGCCACCCATCAGCGTGTCCCACAGGCCCGGGTCGTTGGCCTTGTTCAGGGCGCGCTGTTGCACCCATATGCGCCCCTCGTCGGTCTCGCCCACGAGGTGCACGGCCCAGGTCGTGAGCCCCAGCGGCCGCACCGCCGCGCGCTCGACGGTGCCGACGCGCCGCTCCTGCGCGTCGCACACAGCGAGCTGTTCGTTGCGCCAGGCGCCGCCCAGGCCGGCGCGCTGCAGGGCCTGTGCAACCACTTCCAAACTGGCAGTCAGCTCGCCCAGTACGCGCCAGCCGGCTACGCCCTGCGCATCTTCGCGTTGCAACACCGGGCGCCCGTCCAGCAGGGCATCGGCAGCAATCTGCTGCAAGAAATCCGGCTCCACCGATCCGATGACGGCCGCTCCCGCGCGCAATGGCACGCGCGGCCGCAGGGGTGGCACATCGGCCTCGATGCGCAGCCTGGCAAGCCAGCCTGGCGTGCCGGGCTGACCGGCTACCGGAGGCCGCCCGCTCACAGCGTCAGGATCGTGCAGCCGGTGGTCTTGCGCGCTTCAAGGTCGCGGTGCGCCTGCTGCACCTGCTCCAGCGGATAGCGCTGGTCGATGCGGATCTTGACCTGGCCACTTTGCACCACGGCAAACAGATCGTCAGCCATGGCTTGCGTGCTTTCGCGGGTGGCGATATGGGTGAAAAGCGTCTGGCGCGTCACGTAGATCGAACCCTTGGCACCCAGCATGCCGGGGGCGAACGGCGCCGGCGCGCCTGAGGCATTGCCAAAGCTGGCCATCAGGCCGAACGGCCGCAGGCAGTCCAGCGATTTGTCCCAGGTGTCCTTGCCGACCGAGTCATACACCACCTTCACGCCCTTGCCGCCGGTGATCTCCTTCACGCGCGGCAGGAAGTCTTCCGTGCTGTAGTTGATGACGTGGGCCGCACCGAGCTCCTTGGCCAGCGCGCACTTGGCGTCCGAGCCGGCAGTGCCGATCAACTGCAGGCCCAGCGCCTTGGCCCATTGGCAGGCGATCAGGCCGACACCACCGGCAGCCGCATGGAACAGCACGAAATCGCCGGGCACCAGCCCCTCGACCGGCCGGGCCTTCTTCAGCAGGTACTGGGCCGTCAGGCCCTTGAGCATCATGGCCGCGCCGGTCTCGAAGCTGATTGCGTCAGGCAGCTTGCATACGGTCTTGGCGGGCATCACGCGCACTTCGCTATAGCTGCCCGGAGGATTGCTGGCGTAGGCCGCGCGATCGCCGGCCTTCAGGTGCGAGACGCCCTCGCCGACGGCCTCCACGACGCCGGCGCCCTCCATGCCGAGGTTCAACGGCATGGGGAACGGATACAGGCCGGTACGCTGGTAAACGTCAATGAAGTTCAGCCCCACGGCATGGTGGCGGATGCGGATCTCGCCGGGCCCGGGGTCGCCAACGATTACGTCGACGATCTTCAGCTCCTCGGGGCCGCCGTTGCGGTCGATGCGGACAGCTTTGCTCATGTCTGGCTCCTTGTCTTGTTCAATAGGTACCGGGGTAGGCGCCACCATCCGTGAGGATGTTCTGCCCCGTGATGTAGCCGGCCTGCTGGCTGCACAGGAACGCGCAGGCCGCGCCGAATTCCTCGGGCGTGCCGAAACGCTGGGCGGGAATGGTCTTCTTGCGGTTTTCCAACACGGTGTCGAGATCCTGGCCCGATTTTTTTGCCGCGCCCTGCATCGTGCCCTTCAGGCGGTCGGTGTCGAAGGCCCCGGGCAGCAGGTTGTTGATGGTCACGTTCGCCGACGCCAGCCTGGAAGTGCGCGCCACGCCGGCCACAAAGCCCGTCAGGCCGCTGCGCGCGCCGTTGGAAAGGCCAAGGATGTCGATCGGCGCCTTCACCGCGCTGGAAGTGATGTTGACGATGCGACCAAAGCCGCGCGCGGTCATGCCGTCCACCGTGGCCTTGATCAGCTCGATCGGCGTCAGCATGTTGGCGTCCACCGCCTTGAGCCAGGCCTCGCGGTCCCATTCGCGGAAGTCGCCTGGCGGCGGACCGCCGGCGTTGGTCACCACGATGTCGAAATCGCTGCGCTGCGCGAACACGGCGGCGCGTCCGGCGGCCGTGGTGATGTCGGCCGCAACCGTTTGAACCGCCACCCCTGGGGCCGCCAATCGCAGTTGACTGGCCGCGGCCTCAAGTACCTCGGCGCCGCGTGCCACGATCACCACATTGACCCCTTCACGTGCGAGGGCTTGCGCGCAACCCAAGCCCAGCCCTTTGCTGGCGCCACATACCAAAGCCCATTTGCCTGCGATGCCCAAATCCATAACAATCTCCTGTTGCAACCTGTTGCATTTCACACCGAATGCAAAGAGCGCGTTGCATGATACGAGGAGTGGTTACGCCGTGAAGTTGTTGGGTCTTTTGGTGTTGGCCGTGCTTGCCCCGCTGGCGCACGCGCAAACCGAATCGGTCATGGTCAAGCGTGCGGTCGAATTGCGTGAGGCGCCCGGCGACGGCTCGCGCAGCCTGGGCCCGCTGTCCGCGCAAACGCCGCTCACGCGCATGGGCGAGCGCCAGGGTCCCTGGGTCCTGGTGCGCACCGCCCAGGGCACCGCGGGTTGGGTGCATATGTTCGACATCGGCGCCTCCGGCGGTGCCAAGCCCAGCGGCGGTAGCGGTTCCAGCGGCGGCCTGGGCGCTTTGACCAGCCTCTTCGGCAGGAGCGGCGGCCAGGCGCAAGGCAATACGCTGGCCACGTCCACAGTGGGCATTCGCGGCCTGGGCGCCGAGGACATTGCCAAGGCACAGCCCAATCTCGTTGCGGTCGGACAGGTCGAAGGCATGCGGGTGGACGCCGACCACGCCCGCGAGTTCGCCGCCGGCGCCGCGCTCAACGCCTATGCGGTCCCGCCGCTGCCCGCGCCCCCTCGGCCCAAGCCTGCGGCACAACCGGGTGGTCCCCAGGAGGCCCAATGAACATGCAACGCAACATCCCGCGTGCTGCGGGCTGGAGCCGCCTCGCCCTCCAGGCCATCGCATTGACTTTTTCACTGGCCGTATCGGGGCCGGCACTGGCGCAGAACAAGGACGCCAACAAGGTGTTGAATCTGTTTCAGTCGTTCACGCGCCCCAACCAGGCCGCCCCGCAGCAGCCAGATACGCCGGCCGGCGCACTGGGCGCCATGCTGGGCGGCGGCAGCGGTGGCAAGGCGGGCGTCAATCCCGGCGAACTGATCGGCTTGCTGTCGCAGTCCATGGACAACATCACGCCGCAGCGCGAGGCCGAGATCGGGCGCCAGCTTGCCGCCGTGCTGCTGGGCAGCAAGCCGCTGTACCCGGACTTGATGCTGCAGCGCTACGTGAACCAGCTCGGCCGCTGGATCAGCCTGCAATCCTCGCGCCCCGAGTTGCCCTGGACTTTCGCCGTGCTGGACGACCCGGGCTTCAACGCATTCGCGGCGCCTGGCGGCTATGTGTTCGTGACCAAGGGGCTGATCGATCGGGTGCCCGAGGAAGCCGAACTCGCCGCCATCCTGGCGCATGAGATTTCGCACGTCACCGGCAAGCACCACCTGAAGGCGATGCGCAAGACCGCGCGCGCCGGCATGCTGACGCAGGCGATAGGCTCGCAGCTCAAGGGCGATCTGGGCGGCGCGGTATCCGCGCAGTTGCTGGCGCTGGGGCGCGACATGTATGCGCGCGGGCTGGACCAGGAAGACGAATTCGAAGCCGATCGCATTGCCGTGGCACTGGCCGCGCGCGCGGGCTTCGACCCCTACGGCCTGGTTGCAGTGCTGCAGAACCTGCGCAGTGCCTCGGCCGACAACGCGCTGTTCACCCTGACCTTGAGCACGCACCCGCCCTCGCAGCAGCGCCTGGACCTGATCGAAAAGGCCATGGGCAATCGTCTCGACGGCCTCGCGGGCCTGCCCAGCACCAGCGTGCACCAGCGCCTGGAACAGCTGATGGCAGCGGCGCGGCGCAACCAGCAGTTGAAATGACCCACCCCCGAATCGCTTCGCGCCTCCCCCTCAAGGGGGCAACACCAGCAGCCCGGCGAAGCCGATTCTGCGGTGTTTCCCGCCTGGGCCTCGCTTCTTTTCATGCGTCGCGGGTGGCGCGTAGCGCAATGAATCACTGAAATATCAGCGGCGGGTCCAGGTCACCACGACGATCCCCGCCACCACCAGGGCCGTGCCCGCGGCAATCCATGCGGTGAACGGTTCGCCCAGAATCAGCACGCCCATCAGGATGGTCGACAGCGGGCCCACCATCCCGGTTTGCGCCGCCAGGCCGGGGCCGATGCGCTCGATCGCCATCATCACCAACAGCACCGGAACGGCAGTGCACAGCGTCGCATTGAGCACCGACAACCAGATCACCTCGGGCGCCACCGCCAGTGCGGCGTCCACAGGCCGCAGCACCAGAAATTGCGCGATGCAGAACAGACAGGCCACCATGGTCGCCAGACCGACGAGACGCAAGGCGCCCAGCCGCTTGACCAGCTCGCCGCTGTAGACCATGTAGGTTGCGTAGCTCACCGTGCTGAGAAAAATCAGGAGCGAGCCCCAGGCGACGGCGCCGCCGCTCTCGAAATTGACCTCGTGGCCAAATACCAGCAGCACCCCCGCGTAACTCACCGCCATGCCGACCATCTGCCGCACCGCAATACGCCGCCGGTACAGGAACCAGCCCAGCAACAGCACCAGCGTCGGGTTCAGGTAGAGGATCAACCGCTCGAGCGAGGCGCTGACGTATTGCAGGCCGACGAAGTCGAGATAGCTCGCCAGGTAGTAGCCGGTCACGCCCAGCCCCAGCACACCGAGCCAGTCGCGGCGCGTGAGCACCGGCTGGCCTCGGCCGGCCCACCAGGCCATGGCCGCAAAAATGGGCAGCGCAAACAGCATGCGGTACATGATCAGCGTGACCGCATCCACCCCATGGCGGTAAGCGAGCTTGACGATGATCGCTTTGCCGCTGAAGGCGATCGCGCCCAGGGTGGCGAGCGCCAGGCCGGTTGCTATGCTTTTTGGAGCATCCGGCAACTGCAAGCTAGAACCCCGCCGCGAGCCCGTCGCGCCGCGCATCGCTGGCGGCCACGTAGCCTTCGGTCTTGGGGTCCCCGGCGCGCCAGATGAACTGGCCGGCGCCGAAGTCCTGGTAGGAATCGTTGATGACCTCGACCCGGTGGCCGCGCTGCTGCAGGCCTTGCGCGGTTTCGGCATTCAGCGCCGCCTCGACGTTGATCTCCAGGCCCGCGTTGTAGCGCCAGCGCGGTGCATCGCACGCCACCTGCGGCGCCTGGCCGTAGTCCAGCATGCGCACCAGAGTCTGCATGTGGCCCTGCGGCTGCATGTTGGCGCCCATGACACCGTAGCTCATCACCGGTTGGCCATCCTTGGTGAGGAAGGCGGGGATGATGGTGTGAAACGGCCGCTTGCCCGGCGCCACCTGGTTGGCCCCCGCGTCGAGACTGAAGCCATGGCCCCGGTTTTGCAGGCTGATGCCGAATTCAGGCTCGACACAGCCCGAGCCAAAGCCCATGTAGTTGCTCTGGATGAAGCTGACCATCATGCCGTTTTCATCGGCCGCCGTGAGGTAGATGGTGCCGCCCTTGACCGGGTTGCCAGCACCGAAGTCCTGCGCCTTTTTCATGTCGATGAGTTTGGCACGGGAGGCGAGATAGCCGTCATCGAGCATTTGCGCTGCCGTCACCTCCATCGACGATGGCTCGGCCACGTACCTGTAGACATCGGCAAAGGCCAGCTTCATGGCCTCGATCTGCAGGTGCTGCGAGTCGATGCCGTCCAGCGCCATGCCCGCCACGTCGAACTGGTCGAGGAGCCCTAAGGCAATCAACGCGGCGATGCCCTGGCCATTGGGCGGGATCTCGTGCAAGGTGTAGCCGCGGTAGTTCTTGCCGATGGGCTGCACCCACTCGGGCCGGTAGGCGGCGAAGTCGCTCGCCGTCAGGCGGCCGCCTTGGGTGGCCGAGAATTTCTCGATCGCCGCTGCAATCTCGCCACGGTAGAACGCCTCGCCCTTGCTCGCGCCAATGGCGCGCAGCGCGCGCGCGGCGGCCTTGAACTGGAACAGCTCGCCCACGCGCGGTGCGCGCCCCCAGGGCAAGAAGCCTTCAGCAAAACCCGGAAAGGATTTCAGTTCGTCCGTTGCGGCGGCCCATTTCTGTTGCACCACGGGCGGCAGCAGATAACCGCGCTCGGCGATCTCGATGGCCGGCTCCATCAGGTCGGCAAACGGCAGCTTGCCGAAACGCTCGCTCAAGGCCACCCAGCTGGCGACCGCGCCGGGCACCGTCACGGCGTCGATGCCGCGCTTGGGCGGGGTCTTGGCGCCGGCACCGTATTTGGCGCGAAAGTATTCTGGCGTCCAGGCCTGCGGCGCGCGACCCGAGGCATTCAGGCCATGCAAGGCCTTGCCGTCCCAGAGAATGCAAAAGGCGTCACTGCCCAGGCCGTTGCTGACTGGCTCGGTAATGGTCATCGCCGCGGCGGTGGCAACTGCGGCGTCCACCGCGTTGCCGCCCTTCCACAGCATGCGCAAGCCGGCCTGCGCGGCCAGCGGGTGCGAGGTGGCAACAACGTTGCGTGCAAATACCGGCAGGCGGGTGGAGGTGTATGGGTTGTGATGATTGAAGTGCATGGTGCGCTCGAGTGAATAGTTGCCAGTGCCACCGCAGAACCGGCTTTGCCGGGCTGCGGGTGGCGCCCCCTGGGGGGAGGCGCCGCAGGCGCTTCGGGGGGGGGTTAATCCACCGTGATCTGGCGATCGACGATGATTTTTTTCCACTTGGCCGTATCGGCAGCCACCATCTGCGTGAACTGCACCGGGGTGCCGCCGACCGCCTCGATTCCCAGGCGCGCCAGCTTGTCTTTGACCTCGGCATCGGCCAGGACCTGGTTGGCCGCTGTGTTGACCTTGGCCAGGATGTCCTGCGGCAAGCCCCTGGGGCCAAACAAGCCGAACCAGGTATTGGATTCATAGCCCGGCACGGTATCGGCGATGGGAGGAATGTCAGGTACCAGTGGCGAGCGCTTGAGCGAGGTCACGCCCAGTGCCCGCAAGCGGCCTTCGCGCACATGCGGCAGGCCCGTGGGCAAGGAGTCGAACAGCACATCGACCTTGCCGCTGATCAGGTCGGGCATCGCCAGCGCCGTGCCCTTGTAGGGAATGTGCACGATGAACAGGCCCGCCTGCGATTTGAAGAGTTCGGAGGTCAGTTGCACGATGGTGCCGTTGCCGCTGGACGCATAGTTGAGCTGCCCTGGGCTTTTGCGCGCGTGATCAATCCATTCCTTCACCGTTTTCGCCGGCGAGCTGTTGGGCACCAGCATGATGCTGGGCGCATTGCCGACGTGCGAGATCGGTGTGAAATCCTTGACCGCGTCGTACGGAATGCGCGGGTTCAAGGTCGGGCCGATGGAATGCGTGCTGGAGGTGGCCAGCAGCAGGGTGTAGCCATCGGGCGCGGCCTTGGCTACCGCATCGGAGCCGATGGTGCCGCCGGCCCCGGGGCGGTTTTCCACCACCACGGCCTGGCCCAGTTTCTCGCCGAGCTTTTGCGAGAGGGCCCGCGCAAAGATGTCGGTCGCGCCGCCCGCCGGGAAGGGAACGATCAGGCGCACCGGCTTCTGGGGATACGGCTGGGCAACGGCGGCCGCGCCAAACAGCGCGGCAGTAGCAACAAGCAATGCGGGCAGGAGTTTTCTCATTGGGTGATCCTCAGGCAATTTCAGCATTATCGAAACCGCAACAAAAAAGCGAAAGCGAATAATGCTTTACTTACACTAAAGCAACTCTTTACCATGGACTGGCCATGAGCAGTATCCGCGTCCTCAAGACCTTCATCGCGGTGGCCGCCGAAGGCTCGTTTGCAGCGGCCGCGAACCACGTGGCGCTGACGCAGGCCGCCGTGGGCCTGCAAATGCGCTCGCTGGAAGCCGACCTCAAGCGCGCGCTGTTCGAGCGCCAAGGCAAGGCGGTCGCCCTCAACGACACCGGGCGCGAGCTGCTGCCCATCGCACGCAAGCTGGTTGCACTGTATGAGCAGATGCTGGCCAGCCCGCCCTCGCGCGAAGCCATGTCGGGCACGGTCCACCTGGGCGCCGTGGTGTCGGCCGTGCGCCCGTTGATCCAGGCCACGCTGGCGCTCAAGAGCCGGTATCCGGCACTGGAACTGCACGTCACCGCGGCCAAGTCGATCGAGCTGATCGCACGGGTGGAATCCGGCGAGCTCGACGCCGCCATCGCCGTGCGCGAATCGGGCCAGGGCCGGCCCAGCCTGGCCTGGACCGCGCTCTATGCCGAACCCCTGGTGTTGCTGGCGCCGCGCAGCCTGCCCGACGCGCCGCTGCGCACCCTGCTTCAGCGCCACCCGTTCATCCGCTTCGACCAGAGCCAGCACACCGGCCGACTGGTCGAGCGCACGCTCAAGAAGCTGCGCGTCAAGCCGCAGGAGTTCCTTGAACTCAATGCGATCGAAACCATCGTCGAGCTCGTGCGCTCGGGCCTGGGGCTGGCGATCCTGCCACACCTGCGCGACAGCCGCTGGCACAGCGACCCGAAGCTGCGCGTCGTCGGGATTGCCCAGGCGATGGAGAGCCGGGAGGTTGCCCTGGTGCAGGCCCGTACCAGCCCGAAGGCGGAGTTGGTCGGCGCCGTGGTGCGCGAATTCCAGGCCAAGCTGTAGCCCTTTGTCCTTAGCCCTTAGTCCTTGAAGACCCGGTGATGCAGGCGCCGCAGCGACCACCAGACGCCGAGCGCCACCGCGGGAATGGCGCAGGCCGCCGTGGTTTCGGGACTCCAGGGCCAGCCCAGCGCCTGCGCACCCTTGGCCAGATAGCTGACTAGGCCGACGATGTAGTACGTGATCGCGGCCACCGAGAGGCCTTCGACCGTGGACTGCAATTTCAGCTGCAGGCCCTGGCGTTGGTTCATGGTGGCAAGCAGTGCCTGGCTGCTTTGCTGCTGCTCGATTTCCACGCGCGTGCGCAGCAGGTTGCTGATGCGCGAGACGCGCTGCGACAGCCCGTCCTGGCGCCGCGTTGCCCATTCGCAGGTGCTGCGCGCGGGCGTCAGGCGCCGCTCCATGAATTCGCCGATCGTCTGCATGCCGGCCAGGCGCGACTCGGTGATGTCGGCAATGCGCTTGTCGACCAGCTCGAAGTAGGCGGCGCTGGCGGAAAAGCGCGAATGCGTGGTCGCGTACTGGCTCTCCACCTGGCCCGCCAGGCGGGTCAGGCGGTCCAGTAGCTGCGGCTCGTCATCGCGGTTGGCGGTGCGGATCGCGCCGGCCAGTTCGGCCAGTTCCTTCTCCGCCGAAACCAGCTCGGCCGACGCTTCGCGCGCGGCCGGCAGGCCCAGCAAGGCGGCCATGCGGTAGGTCTCGATTTCCAGCAAGCGCTGCACCAGGCGGCCCAGGCGCCGCTGCGTCATGGCGCCGGCCAGCAGCACCATGCGCGAGAAGCCATCGGCGTGGATCGCGAAGTCGGTATAGATCTCGCCGTGGCCATCGGCCACCGTCGAGGCCACCAGCGTGTCTTCATGCAGCACATGCTTGACCAGCGAGCCGGTGCCGAAGGTGTGACTGGGCAAGACCCACAGATGCAGGCTGGACAGGCAGTGCCCCGGCAGCATGCCCATCCAGTCCTGGGGCACGACTTCGGTAGCCGTCATCGGGTCGCGCTCGTTGGGCAGGTTGTTGCCGGCCTCCGGCTCCAGCGGCCGCAGGAAGGTCCAGGTCACGAATTCGGTGTGCAGCTCCCAGCGAATGCGAAAGGGCCCCAGGTCCATGCGCAGATGGGTCGAATTCGCATCAGGCTGCGCGAGGTGGTGGTCGCGCAGCAAGGCCGCCATGTGCTCGCGGCTGGCCTCGCGCTCGGCCGCATCGCACACCATGACGAGGTGCGAAATCGCCAGCGGCGCGCTCATCGCCTCCGGCGGCCGGGCATGGACTTCGTTGTGCAGCGCCGCGCGCTGCGGATGCTGCCGCGTTGGATGTTTCAATTGCATGCTTCCCTCGCTTGCCATTGTCGCCCAAGCAAGAACGGCGCCCGAGGGCGCCGTTGGCAGATTTGATCAGTTGAGGACAGAGCAAAATTGCTTCGCAATTCTTGGTCTGTCCCGCAAGACCTGATCAGTTGAGGACAGAGCAAAATTGCTTCGCAATTCTTGGTCTGTCCCGCAAGGTCTCAGTCTTCTTCTTCGTGGAAAACGTCCTCGCGTTTGCTCTTCACGGCGGGCAGCAGCACGATCACCAGGAGCAGCAGCGCCGCAGCCAGCAGGCCGGCGGAAAGCGGCCGGGTGACGAACACGGTCCAGTCGCCGCGCGACAGCAGCAGGGCGCGCCGCAGGTTCTCTTCCATCATCGGCCCCAGGATGAAGCCCAGCAGCAAAGGCGCGGGCTCGGCGCCGAGCTTGATGAAGGCATAGCCGATGACGCCGAAGATGGCCACCATCCAGATGTCGAAGGTGTTGTTGTTGGTCGAGTACACGCCGATCGCGCAGAACAGCACGATCGCCGGGAACAGCCAGCGGTAGGGCACGGTCAGCAGCTTGATCCACATGCCGATCAGCGGCAGGTTCAGGATCACCAGCATGGCGTTGCCGATCCACATCGAGGCGATCAGGCCCCAGAACAGCTGCGGGTTGCTGGTCATCACCTGCGGGCCCGGCTGGATGTTGTGGATGGTCATGGCGCCGACCATCAATGCCATCACGGCGTTGGGCGGAATGCCCAGGGTCAACAGCGGGATGAAGGAGGTCTGCGAACCGGCGTTGTTGGCCGACTCGGGCGCGGCCACACCGCGGATGTTGCCCTTGCCGAACGGAACTTCGCCCGGGCGCAGCTTGGTTTTCTTCTCGATGGTGTAGGCCGCAAAGGCCGACAGCAAGGCACCGCCGCCGGGCAGGATGCCGAGCGCCGAACCCAGAGCCGTACCGCGCAGCACGGCCGGAATCATGTTGCGGAAGTCTTCCTTGCTGGGCATCAGGCCGTGCACCTTGGCCGTGAACACCTCGCGCTCGCTGGCGTGCTTGCTCAGGTTGCTGATGATTTCGCCGTAGCCGAACACGCCCATGGCGATCACGATGAAGCCGACGCCATCGGTCAGCTCGGGGATGTCGAACGAAAAGCGCGCCACGCCCGAATTCACGTCGGTACCGATCAGGCCCATCAGCAGGCCAAGCACGATCATGGCCACCGCCTTGATCAACGAGCCCGAGGCCAGCACCACCGCACCGATCAGGCCCAGGATCATCAGCGAGAAGTATTCGGCCGGACCGAACTTGAAGGCCACCTCGGTCAGCGGTGCTGCGAAGGCCGCCAGAATCAGCGTGCCCACGCAGCCGGCGAAGAACGAGCCGAGACCAGCTGCGGCCAATGCGGGGCCCGCTCGCCCCTGCCGCGCCATCTGGTAGCCGTCGATCACGGTCACCACCGAAGACGATTCGCCCGGCAGGTTGACCAGGATGGCGGTGGTGGAGCCGCCGTATTGGGCGCCGTAGTAGATGCCGGCCAGCATGATCAGCGCCGACACCGGGGGCAGCGCGTAGGTGGCCGGCAGCAGCATGGCAATGGTGGCCACCGGGCCGATGCCGGGCAGCACGCCGATCAGTGTTCCCAGCACGCAACCGATAAAGGCATACAGCAGGTTGATCGGCGTGAAGGCAACGCCAAAGCCCAACGAGAGGTTATTGATCAGATCCATGTTGTACTTTCTCTCAACCGGTGATGAAGGTAGGCCACACAGGGAACTGGAGCTTCAGCAGCACCACGAACGCCAGATAGCTGCCAATCGAAAGAACGGTGGCGAGGATCAGGACTTCCTTGAGCTTGAATTCGTCACTGGCGAGGCTGGCAATGATGGTCAGGGCATAGATGCCCGCAATCATGCCCATCGCGGGGATGCCGAACTTGGGCAACCCGCCCAGCAGGACGCCAAACGCCAGGTTGGCGCCGATGATGTAGCCCAGGGGCTTCCAGGCCCATTTGCCGATTTTTTCGCCGTCTTCGGTCTCGACGACCATCGATTCAAAGACGATGCCAAGACCCAGCAAGGCCAGCACAACGCCCAGCACCAACGGGAAATAGCCCGGGCCCATGCGCGCGCCCTCGCCGACGTTGTAGTTCGTCGCACCCCAGGCGAAAGCCACACCGATCGCCAGGAACATGACGCCGGAGTAGAAATCCTTCTGACTCTTGATTTTCACGTGTTGTCTCCTCGAAAAGGATTTTCGAAGGGCGAATTGTGCGGTCAATATCCCACAGCAAGAATGTGGATTACACCTACATTGCCGAGCGGATTATTTTGTCTAATCCATCGGCGGCGTGGCCGTGAGGACCTCTTCCACCGTCGTAACGCCCTCGGCAACACGCAGCGCACCAGCCAGGCGCAAGGGCCGCATGCCATCGGCGATGGCCTGGCGGCGCAAGGCATCGATGCTGGGCGACTGGTTGACCTGCTCCTTGAACGCTTCCGTCACGGTGAGCAGCTCATACAGGCCCATGCGCCCCCGGAAACCGGTCATGCGGCAATCCACGCAGCCGACCGGCTTATAGGCCCGGCAGCCGCCATTGATTTTCCAGGGCTTGATGAATTCGTTCAGGCTCTCGCGCGTGACCTGCGCATCGGGCTCATGGCACTGCTTGCACAGGGTGCGCACCAGGCGCTGCGCCAGCACGCCCAGCATGGTGGCGTTGATCAGGTAGGACGGCACACCGAGCTCCATCAGCCGCGTGATGGCCGAGGGCGCATCGTTGGTGTGCAGGGTGGAGAACACCAGGTGCCCGGTCAACGCCGCCTGCACCGCCATTTCGGCGGTCTGCAGGTCGCGGATTTCGCCGACCATGATGATGTCCGGGTCCTGGCGCATCAGCGCGCGCAGGCCTTCGGCGAAATTGAAATCCAGTTGCGGCTGCACCTGGGTCTGGTTGAACGAAGGCTCGATCATTTCGATCGGGTCTTCCACCGTGCTCACATTCACTTCTTCGGTGGCCACGCGCTTGAGCGTGGAGTACAGCGTGGTGGTCTTGCCCGCACCCGTGGGGCCGGTCACCAGGATGATGCCGTAGGGCCGCTTGACCAGCGCCTCCCAGCGCTGTGCGTCGTGCGGCGAAAAACCCAGGGCATCAAGATCCTTCACGGCGGTGTCGGGATCGAAAATGCGCATCACCATCTTCTCGCCGAACGCCGTGGGCAAGGTGGACAGGCGCATTTCGATTTCATCGCCGCGCGGGTTGCGCGTCTTGATGCGGCCGTCTTGCGGGCGGCGCTTCTCGACCACGTCCATGCGCCCCAGGAGCTTCACGCGCGCCGTCATGGCGTTGAGCACGACCATGGGCATCTGGTAGACCGGATGCAATACGCCGTCGATGCGAAACCGGATCACGCCCTGCTCGCGCCGGGGCTCCAGGTGGATGTCGCTGGCGCGCTGGTCGAAGGCATATTGCCAGAGCCAGTCCACCACCTGCACCACGCCCTGGTCGTTGGCGTCAAGCTGCTTGTTGCTCTTGCCCAGCTCCACCAGCTGTTCGAAGCTGGCGGCGCCCGCATTGCCGCCGGCCTTCAACGCCACGCGCACCGACTTGGCCAGCGCAAAAAATTCGGCCGTGTAGCGGTGGATGTCCCCGGGATTGGCGACCACGCGGCGCACCTTGCGCTTGGATTGCCGCGCCACCTCGTCCACCCAGTCGGTGATGAAGGGTTCGGCCGTGGCCACCACCACCTCGGAGGCGGTGACCTGCACCGGCAGCACCCGATGCCGCTCGGCATAGGCCGCGCTCATGGTGTCGGCCACCTTGCCCACATCCACCTTCAGCGGGTCGATGCGCAGGTAGTCCAGTTCGGCGCGCTTGGCCACATACTGGGTCAGCATTTCGATGTCCAGCGGCTTGCCGTCGCTGGAGCGGCTCATGGCTACGCTGGCCAGCCGCACCAGCGGATGCTGCGAACTCTCGGCCTGCGAGCAGCGCGCCACAGTGCGCTTGGCCTCTTCGTCCGAAATGACACCATCGCCTTGCAGCCACTCCACGAGAACGCGCCAGTGCATCGGGCCGACGTAGGGTTTGGAAGCCTTGGGGACGGAGGTGACAGCGCTCATCGTTGCAGGGGTTTGAAGACCTTGAGCCACTTGGCCGCAGGCAGTTGCCAGCGAGTTTGGATGGTTTCGGCGCGTTCGGCAAGCCCGGCACGCGTGGGGCGCGAGGCGGTACGCTGCGCCAGCACCACGGTGTTGCCCTCGCGCGTCGGCTTGAAAGACCAGATCGCGTCCTGGCCAAACGCGGCGGCGATCTTCTCCAGGCTCTTCGCATAGCTCGACGAGCGGCCAAAAAGATTGACGGTCATGCAGCCGTCGTCGGTCAGGAGTTGGCGGCAGTCGGCGTAGAAGGTTTCGCTGTCCAGCACCGGCGCGGCGGCCTCTTCGTCATACAGGTCGACCTGCAAGGCATCGACGGTGCCCAGCCACTGCGGATTGCGGATCTCTTCCTGGGCATCGGCCAGCACGACTTGCAGCCTGGTGTCGTCCGGCGGCAGCTTGAACCAGCCGCGGCAGGCCACCACTACCTGCGGATTGAGCTCCACCGCCGTCGTGACCATGCGCAGCTTCTTGTAGCAGAACTTGGTCAGCGCCGCGGCGCCCAGGCCCAGCTGCATGGCATGGCGCTTGCCCAGGGGGCCCGGCTCGACCAGCAGCAGCCAGGCCATCATGCGCTGCACGTACTCCAGTTCGATATCGAACGGCGCATCGATCAGCATCGAGCCCTGGATCCACTCGGAACCCAGGTGCAGCGTGCGGATGTTGCCGTGCTCGGAGAAGTTGACTTCGGGAAGTGGGGGCCGCCGTATTTTCAAGATCGGCGCATTATGCCGCTGCAGCCCCCGATCAGTTGGGGACAGAGCTGCGCTTCGCTCCGGTCTGTCCCGCAAGTTCTTATTTCACAACGGATGCATAGACCATGTTGCGCAGGACCGAACGGTACGCCACACGTTGCCTGGGGCTCTGCATCATGAACACCACGTACATATTGGTCTTCGGGTCGACCCAGAAATAGGTGCCGCCCGCACCGCCCCACCAGTAGTCTCCCGCCGGCGTGATGAAGGGCGCCTCGCCAGTCACCTTGCGCACCGCGAAGCCCAGGCCGAAGCCATGGCCCGCGCCGGGAAGATACAGCGGTGTCGTAGCCACCGAGGTGCCCAGGTGGTCCGCGGTCATGAATTCAATGGTCTTGGGGCTCAGGTAGCGCCGGCCGTCGAGTTCGCCGCCATTGAGCATCATCTGCAAAAAGCGCGCATAGTTGTTCGCGGTCGAGACAAGGCCGCCACCGCCCGACTCGAACTTCTGCGCCACGCGCGGATTGCCCATGACGGCGCCCGCGCCAATGACGCGGTCATCGGCCATCGGTTCGGCCAGCCGCGCCTGGCGCGCCGGCTCGGTCACATAGAAGCTGGTGTCGTTCATGCCCAGCGGATCAAGCAGGCGGACCTTGAGGAATTGATAAAGGCTCTGGCCCGAGACCACCTCCACCACCCGCCCGAGCACGTCCGTCGAATAGCTGTAGTCCCAGGTGCTGCCCGGCTGGTAGTGCAGCGGCAACGCAGCGAGCTTGTCGGCAAACTCGGCATTGGTGAAGTCGCCCGCCACGCCGACGCCGGCATCGAGGTAGGCTTTCTTGACCAGCGAGTCGCCGAAGAAGCCGTAGGTCAGCCCCGAGGTATGCCGCAGCAGGTCCTGCACGGTCACCGGCCGGCGTGCCGCCACCAATTCCAGGGACTTCTGCCCGGTGGCCGCGTCGAGCTTCTCCACGCCGACCTTCACATTCGCAAAGCTCGGGATGTAGCGCGCCACGGGTGCCTCCAGCAACAGCTTGCCGTCTTCCACCAGCATCATCGCCGCCACCGAGACCAGCGGCTTGGTCATGGAATAGATGCGAAAGAGACTGTCCGGGCGCATGGCCTCCGGCCGGGCCGGATCGAGCTGGCCGATGGTCTCGAAATAGGCCACCTTGCCGGCGCGTCCGACCAGTACCACGGCGCCGGGAATGCGCTTTTGCTGCACCTCGGAGCGCAGCCAGTCGCCCACGCGGTTCAGGCGCTCGCTGGACAGGCCCACGTCTTCGGCCTTGGCAGTGGGCAAGGCCTGGGCGAACGAGGCGGCCGATGCCAATGCGAGGCACGCGCCGGCCAGGAAGTGGCTCGGAAATTTGATCATTGTTGTCTCCATTTTTTTGCTCGCCCGGCTGGGCCGACGCACCTTAGCGCAAGCAACCGGCTTTGCCAAGCGAGCCGGGGACAGTCCTCTTCAAGCCTTTGGCACGAGCCCCGCGGCAACGAAAACTTCGCGCCAGGCGTCGCGCTTGCGCGCAAAACTCCAGGAGGCGTTGGCCGGGCTGCTGGAGGGGAGCTTGAACACCGGTACGCCCAACGCCGCCGTGTGGCCGGCATGGCGAAAGCTCTCGCCGCCGTTGTGCGCGATGGCCCGCAACTGCGGGCAGCGGCGCTGCAAGAGCGCAAAGTCATTGACCGTGGCATTGCGGATATTCGTGTCCAGGCTGCCGATGCGCTCGCAGGCGGCGTACACGTCCCACAGGCCTATGCCCTGGGCGAGCATCCATTGGATGCGGGCTTCATAGTTGTCCTCGCCAGGACCACCGGGCTCGGGCGGCAAGAGCGCCCGCAATATCTTCCAGAAGTGGTTCTGCGGGTGGGCGTAATACTGCCCGGCCGCCAGTGAGGCCGCGCCCGGGAAACTTCCCAGGACCAGCAGCCGGGTGCGGGGAGTGACCCGGGGCGGCAAGCCGGTCAGTACCACGGTCTTTCTTCCACGCTCATCCTTGCAACAGGCCGCACAAGCGCGGCAACGCCGCCTTCGCATTGTCACGGGTCGCTTGCGCCAGCTCTTCCACCGCGATGCCGCGCAGCCCGGCGACGACCCGGGCAATGGCCGGCAACTCGGCCGGCTCGTTGCGCCCCTGCGGCGCACCGGCGGCACGTTCTGCCGCCGTCTTGTAAAGCCAATGCGGCGCAATATCGGGCGCGTCGGTTTCCAGCACGATGGCCGATAGCGGCAAGGCGGTGGCCAGATGGCGCAACTGCAAGGCGCGATCAAAGGTCACCGCGCCGCCAAAACCGAGCTTGAAGCCCAGCCCGATGAAAGCCTGCGCCTGCTGCAGGCTGCCGTTGAAGGCATGGGCAATGCCGCCGGCCACCGCAACCTCGCGCAGACCCTTGAGCAGGCGGTCGGCCGAGCGGCGCACATGCACGATGACCGGCAGCCCGTGCCGGCGCGCCAGCTTCAGCTGCTCCCGGTAAAAGAATTCCTGGCGCTCGCGCTGCGGGCTTTCGCGCAGTTGCGGCACAAAATAGTCCAGGCCGATCTCGCCGACGGCCACCAGGCGCAGATCGGCCTGGTGCGCGGCCAGCTCGGCGTCCAGTGCCTGCAAATCGGACTCCTGCGCACGCGGGACGCACAGGGGGTGGATGCCCAGCGCGTAGGCATCCCCGAAGCGCTGCGCCAGCACCCGCACCGCGGCGAAATTGGCCAGCTCCACCGCCGGCAGCACACAGCTTGTCACACCTGCGCCCTGGGCGCGCGCACGGACGGCAGCGACGTCCGCGGAAAATTCTGGCGCGTCGAGGTGGCAATGAGTATCTATCCAGGGCGTCATGGGCCGCATCATGCCCCAGCCGCAATCGGAAATCCGGGTAAATGGAGTGCATGGCGACGCGAACCGTGATACCGTTGCTCCAGCAGCAGTCGGTCAAAACACAACATTTGACAGGTGAACGGATGCGCAGGCCAGCCCTATACAGCAGCACCAGCCGGGCCGTGGATACGGCAGAAGTTTCTGCGCTGCACACCGATCCCGCCGCGGCGGCGGCCAATGCCAATCAAGCCAAGCATTCGCGCTGGCACCACCTGTCGCTCTCTCCTTCCAGTCCCCGTGTCCTTTGGTCGGCCATCGCGCTGTTGGCATGCCTGCTGGTGCTCAGCCTTTCCCTGTCGCTGCGCCAGGGCGCCCGCAAGCTCACGCAGGACGACATCAACGCCGCAGTGCTCAAGACACTGGAAACCACCACCCTGCCCGCCCAGACCGCCAAGGCCTATGAAACCATCCGCCCCTCGGTGGTGCGCGTGGTGGGCTATGTGAAGAAAAGCAGCTTGCGGGACAAGGACGGCAAGCCGCCCAAGCCCGACGCGAAACCGGCGAAAGCAGGCAGCGCCGCCCCCGCAGCCAAGGTGGAAGACGAGGAAGTCGAGCACGGCGTGGGTACCGGCGTGGTGATCGTGGACAAGGGCATCATCCTGACCAACCTGCATGTGGTGCAGGGCGCGGAACGCATCACGGTCACCTTCTCCGACGGGCTGGAATCCACAGCGTCGGTCATCAGCGTGCAGCCCGAGAACGACCTGGCCGTGCTGCAGGCCCACAAGATCCCGGACGACATGATCGCGGCCACCATGCGCTCCACGGCCGACCTGGCGCCGGGCGACCAGGTGCTGGCGGTCGGTTTCCCGTTCGGCATCGGTCCTTCGGCCTCGGCCGGCATCGTCTCGGGCTTGAAGCGCGCCTTTCGCTCGCCCGAGGGCAAGCAGGAAATCACCAACCTGATCCAGTTCGACGCCGCGGCGAACCCGGGCAATTCCGGCGGTCCGCTGGTCACCATGGAGGGCGAGGTGGTCGGCATCGTCACCGCGATTCTCAACCCCACGCCGGCCCGCACCTTCATTGGCATCGGCTTTGCCGTGCCGATCGAGAACGCCGCCTCCGCCGCCGGCCTCCCGCCGTTTTGAGTTCAAGGAAAGGCACCGCATGGAACCCCAGACCAACACCGCAACGGCACAGCTCATGGAGCAAATCCTGTACGAGGTCAAGCGCATCGTCGTCGGCCAGGACCGCTTTCTCGAGCGCGTGATGGTCGCCGTGCTGGCACAGGGGCACCTGCTGGTCGAAGGCGTCCCGGGCCTGGCCAAGACGCTGACCGTCAAGACCCTGGCCAACACCGTGCGCGGGCAGTTCAAGCGCATCCAGTTCACGCCCGACCTGGTGCCGGCCGACCTGGTGGGCACGCGCGTGTACAACCAGAAGACCGGCGAATTCAGCACGGCGCTGGGGCCGGTCTTCACCAACTTGCTGCTGGCCGACGAAATCAACCGGGCGCCGGCCAAGGTGCAAAGCGCGCTGCTCGAAGTGATGCAGGAGCGCCAGGTCACCATTGCCGGCGAGACGCACAAGGTGCCCGAGCCGTTCCTGGTGATGGCCACGCAGAACCCGATCGAGACCGAGGGCACCTACCCCCTGCCCGAGGCACAGGTGGACCGCTTCATGATGAAGGTGCTGGTCGACTATCCGACCGACGAGGAAGAGTTTGTCATTGTCGAGCGCGTCACCGGTCCGGCCGTCACCGTCAACGCCGTCGCGACCACCGAGCAACTGGGCCAGCTGCAGGCCGAGTGCCGCAAGGTGTATGTCGATCCGTCCCTGGTGCAGTACGCCGTGCGCCTGGTGTCGGCCACCCGCACCCCCGATCGGCACGGCCTCAAGGAGCTGTCGCGCTTCATCACCTACGGCGCCAGCCCGCGCGCCACCATCAACCTGACCGAAGGCGCGCGCGCCCTGGCCATGCTGCGCGGGCGCAGCTATGCCTTGCCCGAGGACATGACCGACCTGGTACCTGACGTGCTTCGGCACCGGCTCGTGCTGTCCTACGAGGCCTTGTCCGAAGGACTTTCGTCCGATGCCGTGGTCGGCAAGATCATGGCCAAGCTCACGCCACCACCCAAGCCGCTCGAACATGAAAAACGCGCCGCCTGAAAAAGTCTCGACTCTGCCCACGCGCGGCAATGCCGAGCAGGTGCTGCGCCGCCTCGAATGGACGGTGATCCGCCGGCTGGACGGCCTGCTGCAGGGCGACTACCGCACCTTGCTGCGCGGCAGCGGTCTGGATCTGGCAGACCTGCGCGAATACCAGCACCACGACGATGTGCGCCACATCGACTGGAACGTGACCGCGCGCATGCAGACGCCGTACGTGCGCGTTTTCACCGAAGACCGCGAAATGGCTGCCTGGTTCCTGCTGGACTTGAGCCCTTCGGTGGACTTCGGCTCAGGCGAGCTGCGCAAACGCCATGTCTCGGCCGAATTCGTGGCGGTGCTGGCACGCCTGCTCACGCGCCATGGCAACCGGGTTGGTGCGGTACTTTATGGCGCCGGGGTCGACGCCGTCATCCCCACGCGCGGCGGCAGGCGCCATGTGCTGAACCTGCTGCATGCCATGCAAAACCGGCCCGATGCCGACGCCGATGCCGGCGGAACGACGCGGCTGCACGAACTGCTGCACTCCGCCGCCAACCTGATACGGCGCCGCTCCACGGTCTTCGTCGTTTCCGATTTCATCAGCGAGCCCGGTTGGGAAAAGCCGCTGGGCATGCTGGCGCAGCGCCATGAAGTGGTGGCGGTGCGCCTGCTCGATCCACTGGAACTTGAACTGCCCGACCTGGGGCTCATCACGATCCGCGATGCCGAAACCGGCGAGCAGGTGCTGGTGGACACGCATGACGGCGGCTTTCGCAAGCGCTTCGCGCGCATTGCCGCGCAGCGCGAGGCGGACCTGCGCCAGGCCCTGGTGCGTGCCGGCGTCGATACCCTGGAACTGTCCACCGACGACGATCTGGTGCAGGCGGTGATGCGCTTCACCGACATGCGCAAGCGCCGCCGCAGCCTCGCCGCGGGTGGCGGCCTGCCCGCGCACCTGAGGCGCGCAGCCTGACGAATCGCGTTGGAGATGAACGCTATGATCAACCAGCCCATCACCTTCCTCTGGCCGCATTTCCTTTGGCTGCTGCTGGCGCTGCCGCTCCTGGTTCTGCTTTACCTGTGGCTGCTGGGCCGCAAGAAGAAGCTGGCGTTGCGCTATGCCAGCCTGTCGATCGTGCGCGAAGCCATGGGCAAGGGTCCCAACGTGCGCCGGCACATTCCACCCGCGCTGTTCCTGCTGGCGCTGGCCGCCATGCTGCTGGCGGCGGCACGTCCGCTGACCGTCATCACCCTGCCCTCGCAGCAGCAGACCATCATCCTGGCGATGGACGTCTCCGGCAGCATGCGCGCCACCGATGTCAAGCCCAATCGCCTGATCGCTTCGCAAGGCGCTGCCAAGGCGTTCCTGGCCGAGCTGCCGCGCCACGTGCGCGTGGGCATCGTGGCGTTTGCCGGCTCGGCATCCGTCGTGCAGGCGCCCACGCTCAGCCGCGAAGACCTGGTCGCCGCCATCGACCGCTTCCAG
>DATILI010000193.1:0-12021 GCA_035476635.1 Burkholderiaceae bacterium
AGGCGAAGCGCTGGCTACGCTGGTGGTCAACACCATCCGCGGCATCCTGAAGGTCGTCGCCGTCAAGGCCCCGGGCTTCGGCGACCGCCGCAAGGCCATGCTGGAAGACATCGCCATCCTGACGGGCGGCAAGGTCATCGCGGAAGAAGTGGGCCTGACGCTCGAGAAGGTCACGCTGGCCGACCTGGGCCAAGCCAAGCGCATCGAAGTGGGCAAGGAAAACACCATCATCATCGACGGCGCCGGCGCTGCTGCTGACATCGAAGCCCGCGTCAAGCAAGTGCGTGTGCAAATCGAAGAAGCCACCAGCGACTACGACCGCGAAAAGCTGCAAGAGCGCGTGGCCAAGCTGGCCGGCGGTGTTGCCGTGATCAAGGTTGGCGCTGCCACCGAAGTCGAAATGAAAGAGCGCAAGGCCCGCGTTGAAGACGCCCTGCACGCAACCCGCGCAGCCGTTGAAGAAGGCATCGTGGCTGGCGGCGGCGTGGCTCTGCTGCGCGCCAAGCAAGCTGCAGGCGCGATCAAGGGCGACAACGCCGATCAAGACGCCGGCATCAAGCTGATCCTGAAGGCCATCGAATCGCCCCTGCGCGAAATCGTGTTCAATGCCGGCGACGAAGCCTCGGTGGTGGTCAATGCCGTGCTGAGCGGCAAGGGCAACTACGGCTACAACGCTGCCAACGGCACGTATGGCGACATGATCGAAATGGGCATTCTGGATCCGACCAAGGTGACCCGCACCGCGCTGCAGAACGCTGCATCCGTTGCATCCCTGATGCTGACGACCGAAGCCATGGTTGCGGAAGCACCCAAGGACGAGTCCGGCGCCGGTGGCATGCCTGGCGGCATGGGCGGCATGGGTGGCATGGGCGGCATGGACATGTAATGTCCGGCTGAGCTCTTCTGCTCAAAAATCAAAGGGCCGCGCAAGCGGCCCTTTTTTCATTGCTGGTCACGCGAGTGGCTCTTTTTCATTGCTGTCCCGGTGCGCGCGACAAGTCTTCCGACGCCCCGGCAGACGATGCCGCGCCAAAAGCGTTGTCGCCCGCCTCCCCAGGCTGCACGCACCAGTAAAGCAGCAAGAGAGCGCCAAGCACCGGCACAAAACCCACCAGCAGCCACCAGCCGCTCTTGCCAAGATCATGCAGGCGGCGCACACCCACGCCCAAACTCGGCAGCAAGAGGCCGAGGGCGGCAAGCCCGTACAGCATCTGGCTGATCATTCCAGTCACCACGAAGACGACGACCTGGAACAAGAAGAACCACCAGAACTCGGAGCGCGCAGCGCGGCCCGAAAAGTCGATGTACTTGCGCAGGCAAACAGTAACGGCTTGCTTGAAATCCATGGAATTTTCCTCCTCACAGGCAGGGCAAATGCCCAGCGCGATGATAGGGGCAAGCGCGGCGGCAGGCCAGCGCCAACAATGCGCAAGCTACTCGCTAACCATGCCATGGCCTTCAGTGCCCTGAACCGCGTGCAACGCCTTGAGCAACTGCGGGCGCAATTTGTGGGGCACGGTTCGGGTTAAATGAACGGACGGCGTCCCGTGCCAGATCGCACAACGTTGCAGCGCCTGCGCGACTTCCTGCATTTGCCCGGCATCCAGCCGCACGCCGTCTTGCAGGAACAGCGCCTTGATCTCGAAGATTCCGTCGGCCCGGTGTGCCTTGGCGTCGAGCCGGCCGATCAATTCGCCGCGGTGCAGAATGGGCAGCACGAAATACCCGTAGATCCGCTTTTCCTGCGACGTGTAGCACTCTATCGTGTAGTCGAAGTCGAACATGCCGCTGGCTCGCTCGCGGTCCCACACGATCGGATCGAACGGCGACAGCAACGTGGTATGGCTGGCTTGCAGCTTGCCGGCAAGCCCCTTTTTCAGTAGCGCGCCATGGCTGGCATGCACGTAACCCGGATCGGGCCAGCCCTGGACCGCAACCCGATGCACGCGGCCCTGCTCGACCAGCGCATCCAGGTCCGCATCCTTCAAGCGCGGCTTGATGCGAAAGTAGTCGTGCACCCAACGCGCGCGCGTTATACCCAGAGCGGTGATGGACTTTTCGATGAAGCTTTTGTGCACCTGATCGGTGCTGGGCAGCTCCATCCCCGACAGCGCCGGCACCACCCGTTCCGGCAAGTCATAAACGCGGTGAAAATTTTCCCTGCGCGCGACCATCAGTTCGCCGTTGGCAAACAGCGCCTCCAGCCAGCGCTTTTCACCCTTCCAGCTCCACCAGCCGCCACTCGTGCCGTCCTGGCGTTCGAAGTGGGACGATTTGACCGGGCCATTGTTGCGGATATGGGCCAGCAATTTGTCCAGTTGCTCGCGTTGCTCGGCGTGGCTGTTCCTGCCGTGCCGTATGCCCCAGTGGTCACGTTTCGATTGGTTGTAGGCGCGATGCAGATGCAAGTCCTGCAACGGTGCGAATGAGGCTTCATGCGCCCAGGTTTCGAAAACATGGGCTTGCGACAGTGCCTGCTCCAGCCAGCGCATCGGGTAGTGGCCCAGGCGCGAGTGCAGCACTAGATAGGGGCTACGGGCCACGACATGGATGGTGTCGATCTGCAGCAACTGCATGCGCTCGATGCAGCGGCGCAGCGCCAGTGGCGTGGCTGTACGGCGGGGCGCCACGAGCAAGCCTTGCGCCGCAAGCTGCAGGTTACGCGCCTGCGCCGGGCTGAGTGCGCGCGTCGCCTTGCTTGCCATGTGGAGCGGACCGAATCAGCTCTTGCGCAAGATTTTCAGCAAACCGGCAGTCGAGCCGTCCAGCCCCGCCGCATCCCCTGACGCCAGCCGCGCCTCAAGGTCCTTGGCAAGCACCTTGCCCAATTCCACGCCCCACTGGTCGAAACTGTTGATGCCCCAGACTGCACCGCTCACGAATACGCGGTGTTCCTGAAGCGCCAGCAGCGCGCCCAGGCTCGCGGGCGTGAGCTCCTCCAGCAGCAACGTGGTGCTGGGCCGGTTGCCGGGAAAGTGGCGGTGCCCGCCGGCGTCGGCCCGGCCTTGCATCAGCGCCTGGGCTTGCGCGAGGACATTGGCCAGCACTTTGCTCTGGTGGCCGGCAAGTGCATGCGCCGCGCGCTGCACGGCGATGAACTCGACCGGAACCACGTCGCTGCCCTGGTGCAGCATCTGAAAGTACGCGTGCTGGCCATTGGTGCCTGGTTCGCCCCAGAGCACTGGTGCCGTGCCGAATGGCAGCGCCTGGCCATCTGCATCGACACGCTTGCCGTTGCTCTCCATTTCGAGCTGCTGCAAATAGGCCGGCAAGCGGCGCAAGGCGCTGTGATAGGGCGCAATGCTGCGGCTGGTGAATCCGTAAAAATTGCGGTACCAAACGTCAAGCAAGCCCAGGCGCACCGGCAGATTCAGCCCCAGCGGCGCTTGCCGGAAATGCGTATCCATGGCGTGGGCACCGTCCAGCAGTTCGCGAAAGCGCTGCGCGCCAATGGCAATGGCGATCGGCAGGCCGATAGACGACCACAGCGAGTAGCGCCCACCAACCCAATCCCAGAAGCCGAAGGTGGTGGCAATGCCGAACGCCTGCGCCGCAGGGACGTTGGTGGTCAGCGCGGCAAAATGCCGGGCGGTATCTATCCCGCCCTGCGCCTCGAACCACTTGCGGGCCGAGTGCGCATTGGTCATGGTCTCGGCGGTGGTGAAGGTCTTGGAAGCGACCAGGAACAAGGTGCTCTCGGGCCGCACCTGGCGCAACACGGCGTCCAGCTCGTTTCCGTCTACATTGGAAACGAAGTGAAAGCGTTTGGCGGGGTCCGCGAACTCGGCAAGCGCCAGCACGGCCATCTGCGGGCCCAGGTCCGAACCGCCGATGCCAATGTTCACCACGTCGGTGATCGTTGCATCGGCCCGTATCCGGGCCGCGTAGGCCAGCATGGCGTCCAGCGTTGCGTGCACCTCGGACAACTCTCCCATCAGGCTCGGTGCAGCAGTTCCAGCCGGGCTTCTCAGCAAAAAGTGCATGACGGGGCGCTGCTCGGTGCCGTTGATTTTTTCCCCGGCAAACATGGCGTCGCGCAACTCCTCCACGCCACATTGGCGCGCAAGGTTCAGCAGCAAGGTTTGCGCGCCGGCATCGATGCGGTTCTTGGACAAATCGGCAAAGACATGCGGCGCGCTTTGACTGAACGCCTCGAACCGCCCGGCATCCTCGGCAAACGCCGTGCGCAGGTCAAAATCCCGGCCAACGTGGCTGAAATGCGCCTGCAACTGGCCCCAGGCAGGCGCCTGGTCGCAACGAAGACGCTGTGGCATCGGCAACAAGCGCCTCAGAGTGCCAGCATCAACTGCTCAAGCTTGAGCGCATCGGCCGCGAAGGCGCGGATGCCCTCGGCCAATTTTTCGGTGGCCATGGCGTCTTCATTGAGTGCGAAGCGGAAACTGGCTTCGTCGAAATTCACGGCCGGCATGTCCATGGCCTTGGCCACTTGCGGGTCGAGCCCGCGCGACAGCGGCGCGTCGGTTGCAGCCAGGGTGGCGAGCAACTCGGGGCTGATGGTCAGCAAGTCGCACCCGGCCAGCGCCGTGATCTGCCCGACATTGCGAAAGCTCGCGCCCATCACCTCGGTGGCGATACCGAAGTGCTTGTAATAGTTGTAGATCTGGCGCACCGACTGCACGCCCGGGTCGTTGACCCCGGCTTTCGCCGCTTCGTCCCAGGCGGCGCCGGCCGACTTCTTGTACCAGTCGTAGATGCGGCCCACGAACGGCGAGATCAGCTGCACCTTCGCCTGGCCGCACGCCACCGCCTGGCAAAACGAGAACAACAGCGTGAGATTGGTACGGATGCCGCGCTGCTGCAACTTTTCAGCGGCCTGGATGCCTTCCCAGGTGGACGCGACCTTGATCAGGATGCGGTCCACCGGCACGCCTTCGGCCTGGTAGAGCGCGATGATGCGCTCGGCCCGCGTAACGGAAGCCATGGCGTCGAAGCTCAGGCGCGCATCCACCTCGGTAGAGACGCGGCCCGGAATGATGGAAAGGATTTCGCAACCGAAGCGCACCAGGAGACGGTCCATGACTTCGTCCAGCGGCCGGCCGCGGAACTTGGCGACCGTGTCTTTCAAAAGTGGTGCGTAATCGGCCTTTTGCACGGCCTTCAGGATCAGCGACGGATTGGTGGTGGCGTCACGCGGCTTGAACGCATCCATTTGCTTGAAATCGCCGGTATCGGCAACGACGGTAGTGAACTGCTTGAGGGCGTCGAGTTGGTTCATGGCGCGATTATCCTGCTGCGCGGCCGCACGCGCGATTTGTTGTTGTTACGAAACCTGGACCACCGATACGCCGTGGTTAGCCAGGCCCAAAGCCACCTGCGTACCCAGGGGCAAGACGTCGGTGAGGTCAGGCGACACCACGAAGATGGGCCCGAGCTCGGTCTCGAAGGTGTACTCATAGAAGCTGCCAAGGTAGGCCGACTTCACCAGAGCAGCATGGAGGCCCGCCGCATCGCGTCGAATGTGCCAGGCCTCGGGCCGCACCGCCACCTTCACCCGACCCGCGCGCACGGCCTGGCGCGGCGTCAGGCGCAGCGGCCCCAGCTGCACCGAGCCGTCGGCCTGGGCCTCACCCGAAAAAAGCATGGCCTCGCCCATGAAGCCGGCCACGAATTCGCTTTGCGGGCGTTCGTACATATCCTGCGGCGTGCCGTGCTGGGCAATCACGCCCTGGTCCATCACGATGATGTGGTCGCTCACCGCCAGCGCTTCGCTCTGGTCGTGCGTGACGTAGGCCACAGTGAGCCGCAGGCGCTGCTGCAGGGCGCGGATTTCCTCGCGCATTTCTCGCCGCAGCCGTGCGTCAAGATTGGACAGCGGCTCGTCGAACAGCAGCACGGCCGGCTCCAGCACCAGCGCACGCGCCAGAGCCACCCGCTGTTGCTGCCCGCCGGACAGCTCGCTCGGCAAGCGTTGGTCATAGCCGACCAGGCCCACGTTCTGCAGCGTCTCGGTGGCGCGCGCGCGCGCACGCTCCTTGGCAATGCCGGACATGCGCAGGCCGTACATCACGTTCTCCAGCACGTTCATGTGCGGGAACAAGGCGTAGCTCTGGAACATCATGCTGACGTTGCGCTCGGCCGGGCCCAACGTGGTCACGTCCTTGCCGCCGATCATGATGCTGCCCGAGGTCGGCGACTCCAGCCCGGCGATCATGCGCAAGGTGGTGGTCTTGCCGCAGCCGGAAGGCCCGAGGATGGTGGTCAACGTGCCCTCTGCCACTTCGAAGCTGATGCCCTTGACCGCCAGCGGCGCTGAAGCGTTGTCGCCATAGCGTTTGGTGATGTCGCGAAAAACAATGGCACTCATTAAAGCCTTTCCATTTTGTGATGCCCCTGGTGCGGAGCGGCCAGGGCGGCGCGCCGCCCGAGTTTGCGTTCGCCCACGAGGAACTGGATCAGCGCGATGGCCAGCGACATCAGCACGATCAGCACTGTGCAGTAGGCCAGTGCCACGCCGTAGTCGCCATTGCCGACGCGGCCGATGATGTAGGTGGTGGCCAGATCATTCTCGGCCGTCACCAGGAAGATGACGGCCGAGACCGTGGTCATCGCGCGCACGAAGCTGTAGACCAGCGCCGCGACGAGTGCCGGCTTGAGCAGCGGCAACACCACGCGGAACAAGGTCTGCACGGTGGATGCGCGCAGCATCAGCGAGGCCTCATCCAGCGATTTGTCGAGCTGCTTGAAAGCCGCCGTACCGGCGCGCACGCCCACTGGCAAATTGCGGAACATGAAGCACAGCACGATGATGAGACCGGTTCCGGTCAGTTCCACCGGCGGCACGTTGAACGCCAGGATGTAGCTGACGCCCAGCACCGTGCCCGGAATCGCAAAGGCCAGCAGCGCGGCAAATTCAAACCCGCCCTGCCCCTTGAATTCGGTGCGAGCCAGGAGCCAGGCAATCAGCAAGCCGAGCCCGGCCGTCATCGGGGCCGAAGCGGCGGCAAGCTTGACGGTGGTGAACAGCGAGTTCCAGGCCGTGCCGGCCCAGACCAGCCCGTACGAGCCCCACTCAAGCGCAAAGGCGGTCTTGAAGTGGTTCAGCGTGGGCGTGTAGTCGCGGCCCCAGGTCTGCACGAAGCCGCCGGCAAAAGCGAACAGGTAGACCACGACGGTGAAGGCGATCCACGGCAGGGCGACGGCGTAGATGGCCCTGCGCACGCCATCGGGCAAAGGCATGGCGATGCCCGCGTCGCCCTTGCCGCTGACCGTGGTGTAGTTTTGCTTGCCCAGCACGGCGCGTTGCAATACGAACACCGCGAGCGCGAACAGCGTCAGGATCCAGGCGAGCGAGGCCGCCCGGCCCTGGTCGTATTGGGCGCCGACGATGGCAAAGAAGATTTCGGTGGACAGGACCGAGAACTGGCCGCCCACCACGATGGGGTTGCCGAAATCGGCCATGCTTTCGATAAAGCCGACGAGGAAGGCGTTGGCCAAACCCGGCTTGAGCAGCGGCAGCGTGACGGTACGAAAAGTCTGGCGCCGGTCCGCGCGCAAGGTCTGCGCCGCCTCCTCCAGGCTCGGCGAGACGCCTTGCACCACGCCGCGCATGATCATGAAGGCGATCGGGGTGAACGCGAACAGTTGTGCGATCCAGACACCGAGCATGCCGTAGAACCAGCGCGTGGGCTGCACGCCAAAGGCGTATTCGAGGAATTGATTGACCACACCTGCACGGCCGAACAGCAGGATCAAGCCCAGGCCGACGACGAACGGCGGCGTGATGATGGGCAGCAAGGCCAGCACCTTGAGTGGCGCCTGCAGGCGCACCGCGCCGCGCTCGGCCAGCAAAGCCATCATGGTGCCGAGCACGGTGGTTCCGGTGGCCGTCAGCAAGGCCAGCAGCAAGGTATTCCATGCGACGCCGCAGCGCACGTTGCCACCCAGGCAACCCAAACCCCAAACACGCTCGTTGCCGATGCGCGCGGCGATCGCGGTCAACGACCATCGGCCTTCTTCATTCAGGAAAGCGCCATACAGCGCCTTGGTCACCGGGAAGGCGATGAACAGCAGCAGCAACACGCCGCAGCCGACCACGCTGGCCGCCACGAACAGGTCGCCCTTGAAGTAGCCGCGGCGCGCAAGGCCGAAGGCGGCCAGCAACACAAGCGCCATCAGCGCGACGAAGGCGCCGGCGCCGATGCCGAACTGGTTGATGGCGAGTTCGCCGAAACGGCCGTTCAGCGCTTCAAATGCCCAGCCCTTGGCGCCAATCAAAAAACCGCTGACGGCCAGGCCAAGGCTGCCCAGCAGCCCGCCCGCAACCAGCCAGTTCGCTTGTTTTCGCCCTGCCGGCAAGCCGATGGCAACCGCCGCCATCACCAGGCCGGCAAGCCCCAGCAACAGCCACTTGCGCCCGTGCAGCATAGCTTGCACCAGGCCGCTGGCAGTGTCGCCGCCGCCGAGCACCTTCGGGATGGCTTCGTACCAGCTCGTATCCTGCTGCGCATACCAGGGCAACACCAGGTACGCGAGCAGGCCGACGACCACCCAGATTCGGATGGCGCGATTGGGGTCCCGAAGCATTGCCTAGCGCGGCAGGGAATTGACTTCTTTTTCCCAGCGCGCAATCAGCCGCCGGCGCTCGGCGCTGGCGCCGTATTTGGCGTAGTCGTAGTTGATCAGCTTGATCTTCTTGAAATCGGGCACGTTCGCATCGACCGGCGTCGCCTTGTTCGAAGGCAGCTGGAACTGCTTGGCCGTGGCACCAAACGTCTGGGCTTGCGGCGTGAGCGCCCATTCGTAGAACTTCTTCGCGGCTTCGAGATTGCGCGCGCCCTTGATGAGGCTCATCGAGCCGATCTCTGCCCCAGTACCTTCGGCCGGGGTGACCGTATCAACCGGGAAGCCCTGCATCCGCTCCTGTGGCGCATCGTGCACGAAGCTGATCGACACCGCGGTTTCACCACGCGCCACGGCCTTGATCGGTCCGGTGCCTGAGCGGGTATAGGCGCTTACGTTCTTGTGCAGGCCCTTGAGATAGTCGAAGGCCTTCTCCTCGCCCATCAGTTGCACCAGCGTGGCGATCATGGTGTAGGCCGTGCCGCTGGACGCCGGATTGGCCACCTGGATGTCGCCCTTGTACTCGGGCTTGAGGAGATCAGCCCAGCTCTTGGGCGCGGCGACCTTCTTTTTGGCCAGCAGTTCGGTATTGAAGCCAAAGCCCAGCGGACCCAGGTAGATGCCGACGGTCTTGTATCCCGCTTGTTGCGCCTGCTGCTGCGCCCAGGGATAAAGCTGCGTCAGCGACGGCGACTTGTATTCAACGGAGAGGCCCAATTCGGCGGCCTGCAGGTGCGGATCGCCAGTGCCGCCGAACCAGATGTCGGTCTTGGGGTTTTCTTTCTCGGCAATCAGTTGCGCCAGCGCCTCGCCCGACCCCTTGAGGGCGACATTGACCTTGACGCCCGTGGTACGTGCGTACACCGTCGAGATCATGTTGCACCACTCGGCCTGCACGGAACAAATGATGTTGACCTGGCCTTGCGCCGCCGCACCGACCGACACAGCGGCCAAGGCCGCGCCCAGAAAGAGCTTTTTCATATGGATTTCAGGTTATTTGATTACCGGTGAAGCTTACCGACAGCTTCACTTGCAGGACATCGGGTAAGTACTGAAAAGCGCGCAGCAAAGTACCTTGTCGCGATCGAAATTTGGAAGAAATATGAAACTAAGTTACATTGCGGCTCTGCTTCGATTTCATTGACCCTGTCATGTCCTTTGATCTTGTTCTCTTTGGCGGCACCGGCGATCTGGCCTGGCGCAAGCTGATGCCAGCCCTGTTCCAGTCATTTCGCCACGGCACCCTGCCGCCTGACGGACGCATCATCGGCGTGGCGCGCGACGATCTGACGGATGCGCAATACCGCACGCTGATCCAGTCGCGCTTCGAAGCCGTGGAAGGTGCCAAGCGCCCCACGGCCGAAGAGTTCGAACGGTTCGCAGCGCTGCTGCATTTTCTGCGCATGGACTTGTCCAAGCCCGGCGACTATGCGCGGCTTGCCGAGCAACTGCGTGCACGCGCTGCCGACACCGTGGTGATGTATGTGGCCACGGCACCGATGCTTTTCACCACGGTGTGCGAGCAGATCGCCGCGGCCGGGCTGAACGGCAAGAACACGCGCGTCGTGCTGGAAAAGCCGCTGGGCCACGACCTGGCATCCAATCGCGCCATCAACGAGACGGTGCGGCGCTCGTTGAGCGAAAAGCAGGTCTTTCGCATCGACCACTATCTTGGCAAGCCCTCGGTGCAAAACCTGTTCGCCCTGCGTTTTGGCAATGCGCTGTTCGAACCGCTGTGGCGGCGCGAAACCATCGCCAACATCCAGATCACCATCGCCGAGGACCTGGGCGTGGAAAAGCGTGGAGCGTTCTACGAGAACACCGGCGCACTGCGCGACATGGTGCAAAACCACGCGCTGCAATTGCTCTGCGCCATCGGCATGGAGCCACCCATCAACGCGCACGCCGACGCGATTCGCGACGAGAAACTCAAAGTCCTGCGCTCCCTGAAACCCTGGACAGCCGAAACCTTGGCGCAGCATGTGATCCGTGGCCAGTACAGCGCGGGCCGCGCGGGTGGCACCCCTGTGCCCGGCTACCGCGAAGAAGCGGGCGTAAACCCGCAAAGCAGCACGGAGACCTTTGTCGCACTGCGCACCGAGATCGAGAACTGGCGCTGGGCCGGCGTACCGTTCTACATCCGTACCGGCAAGCGCCTGGCGGCTCGCGATGCGCACATCGTCGTGAACTTCCGCCCGACGCCGCACGCCATCTTCAAATCGCCACTGGGCGCGGCCAACCGCCTGGTGATCAACCTGCAGCCGCGCGACGGGCTTGAACTGCACCTGCTGGCGCAGGGCCAGGAAAACCGCCGCAGCACGCAATCGCTGGCGCCGGTGCAGCTGGATCTGGATTTCGACAAGCGCTTCGGCTCCGAGCGCGTCGGCGCCTATGAGCGCCTGCTGCTGGACGTGTTGGACGGCCGGCTCAACCTGTTCGTTCGCAGTGACGAGCAGGAGGAGGCCTGGGCCTGGGTGGAGCCGATCCTGGAGTTCTGGCGCCACGACAGCATGGGCCCGCGCCCTTATGTGGCGGGCACCTGGGGGCCGAGCGCGTCCAGTGCGATGATCGCGCGCGACGGCTACTGCTGGAGCGAGGAGTCCTGATGCTCGACCGTATCAAGGCCTCCCTGCCCTCATTGGCGCCCGCCGAACAGCGCGTCGGCCGCCTGGTGCTCAGCGATCCACGCGCTTTCGCCAATCTGCCGGTGAGCGAGCTCGCCGATCGCTCCCATGTCAGCAAGCCCACCGTGGTGCGCTTTTGCCGCAGCATGGGCTATGACGGGCTTTCCGACTTCAAGCTCAAGCTGGCGGGCAGCGTGAGCGAGGGCGTGCCCTTCATCCACCGCAGTGTCGATGTGGACGACAAGACCAACGACGTGATGGTCAAGGTCATCGACAACACCGTGGCGGCGTTTCTCAAGTACCGCAACGACGCCAGCACCCATGCGCTGGAGAAAGCCGCCGAGGCGCTGGCCGGTACGCACAAGACCGGGCGACGCATCGAGTTCTTCGGCGTGGGAAATTCGGGCATCGTGGCGCTGGACGCGCAGCACAAGTTCTTCCGCCTGGGCGTCAATACCATTGCCTACAGCGACGGCCACATGCAGGTCATGAGCGCCTCGCTGCTGGGCCCTGGCGACTGCGTCGTGGTCATTTCAAACTCAGGCCGCACGCGCGACCTGATGGATGCCTGCGACATCGCGCGCAAGAACGGCGCCACGACCATCGTGATCACCGCATCGGGCTCGCCGCTGGCCTCGGCCGGCCACATCCACCTTGCCGCCAACCACCCCGAGGGCTACGACCGCTACAGCCCCATGGTGTCGCGCCTGCTGCACCTGATGATCATCGACATCCTCGCCACCTGCGTGGCCCTGCGCATCGGCAGCAAGCTGCAGCCCTTGCTCAAGGAAATGAAAAACAACCTGCGCAACAAACG
>DATILI010000194.1:0-3997 GCA_035476635.1 Burkholderiaceae bacterium
CTCAAAATCCACCGCGGCGAAGACCTGCAAAGCACCAATGTGCGCGGCCTCTATCCGGCCGGCGAAGGCGCCAGCTATGCGGGCGGGATTCTTTCCGCAGGGGTGGATGGAATCAAGGTGGCGGAGGCCTTGGCCAGGAGCTCTGCAGCCCGGGCCTGAGCGCCACGCCGCGCCGCTGCTTCTATCTGGCCCAGTAGCCGCCATGTTGATGCCACCCACCGGCGCCGGGCGACCAGCGGCGCGGCATCCAGCGGTAGCCCGGCCGGGGCGCTGTCCAATGTCCGGCGCTCCAGACATGGCGCCCGCCGACCCAGCCCCAATAGCCGCCAATCCAGATATAACCCGGTGCCGGAGCGACTGCGATCGATTCCGCAGGCATGGGCGGTGGCGCCATGGGCGCAACCACCACGGGCCCTGCCGGTTCGCCAAGCACTTGCGGACTCTGCGGCGGCGGTGGCAAAGGTGCTATCACGCAGCCGCTGAGCCAGAGGCTGCCGGCCAGGGTCGCACCCCAGGGAAGTAGGCGTCGAAGGGGAAGGCGAGGCAGCAGGCGCATGATGTTCTCCAAACGTCGATCCACCTTCAACGAAGCCAGTAAGGCGGCGTTGACGCTTTGCATGTTACGCGCAAGTAAAGCTCAAGGGGGCCGCTGCGAGCCCCTCTTATCCCAAAGTCTTACTGCGTTTGTGCAGCCTGCAGCGCCGCAATGCGCTCTTCAATCGGCGGGTGCGTGGAAAACAGCTTGCCGATGCCGCCGGCAATGCCCATGGCCGCCACGCTCTTGGGCAATTCGCCCGGATGCATGCCGCCCAGGCGGGCCAGCGCGTTGATCATCGGCTGCTTGCGGCCCATGAGCTTGGCGGCACCCGCGTCGGCACGGAATTCACGGTGCCGGCTGAACCAGGCGACGACGATGGCCGCGGCGAAACCGAGCACGATGTCCAGCACGATGGTGGTGATCATGTAGCCGATGCCGGGCCCCGAGGAGCGGTCGTCGCCGCGGCGCAGGAAGCTGTCCACGGCATAGCCGATCACGCGGGAGAGAAACACGACGAAGGTATTCATCACGCCCTGGATCAGAGTCATGGTCACCATGTCGCCATTGGCCACGTGCGCGACCTCATGGCCGATGACGGCCTCGACCTCCTCGCGCGTCATGCCCTGCAGCAAGCCGGTGGACACCGCGACCAGCGCCGAGTTCTTGAACGCGCCGGTGGCAAAGGCATTGGGGTCGCCTTCGAAAATACCGACTTCAGGCATGCCGATGCCAGCCTGGTCGGCGAACTTGCGCACTGTATTCACGATCCAGGCTTCATCCGGGGACTGCGGCTCGTTGATGACGCGCACGCCCGAGGTCCACTTGGCCATGGGCTTGCTGATCAACAGCGAGATGATGGCGCCGCCAAAACCCATGACCAGCGCAAAGCCGAGCAGGGCGCCCAGGTTCAGGCCGTTGGCGGTGAGGTAGCGGTTGACGCCCAACAGGCTGGCCACGATGCCCAGCACGGCGACGATAGCGACGTTGGTCAGTACAAACAGCAAAATGCGTTTCATGAAATCTCCATGGGGTAAATAAGGTTCGCCCTGGCGCGAAAGATGAGGGCATGAGACCCCAAATCAAGCCGCCTCGGGCCGCAGAACCGGCGTTGTTGTGGTTTGTTATGGCGGCGCCCTGCGAGGACGGAATACCGAGGCGTCATCATAGAAGGAAAAATCCTGGTTCTGTGCCCACCAGCCCGGAACGCCCAGCACCGGCAGCGGGGCAAACGGCTTGCCGGCCAGCTTGGCGGCGCTCAGGTTGGCGGCGACGGCGGCATCCAGCTCGCACAGGGAGTCGGTTTCGAACTGCGCCCGGTAGACGTGCACGGTGATCGCTTTTCGCGGGGCCGCCAGCTTTTCAAGCGCTGCATGGCCGAACACCACCAATCGGGATTCTTCCCACAGCCCGCGCAATCCGACAAAAAGCCGCTGCCAGTCTCGCGCCTGCAATGCCTCCCACAGCGCGGGCGGCGCCTGCAGCAAGGCGGCGTTTTCGTCGAACAAGGTCAAGGCATCGCGCACCGCGCCGCGCGTGGCACCAATCCCTTGCGCCCCGATCTGCCGGGCCTGCAGCTGGTTGAGCCTTTGTTTGGTCTGCGGGAACTGCAGCCAGCACAGTCCATTGAAGAAGTCGTGCAGCCCTTCGCGTGTCGGACAGTGCCCCGTCTCGAAGATGTAGGACTCATAGGGGGCGCCCAGAGGAAGCGCACGCTGTGCAACAAAGCGCATGCGCGCGGAACTGCCCTGGGCGCCTGCCGAACCCGCTTCGCGATTCAGCGCCTCGAAAAGCGGCAGGCCATCCTGCACGCCTTGGGCGACCCGCTCGCCGGTGGCGCGCCACGGCTTGAGCCACGGCGCCTGCCAATCGATCGCGCCCAGCTCGCCGCCAGCCGCCATCAGCCTCGCGCCGGCTTGTTCAGCCTCTTGTCGCGCACCGACACGGTCGGGCGCCCTTCATCGGCGAAGTCGAACACCTGCGTGGCCGTCAGCAGCTTGCTCAGCGTGGCATAGCCGTAATTGCGCGGGTCGAACGAGGCCTGGTTGCCGATCTGGTTGCCGACCGCACCGACGCGTGCCCAGCCTTCATCGTCGGCGGCGGCTTGCACGGCATTGCGCAGCAGCATGACCAGCTTGGCGTCCTGCTTGAGCTGGGCCGGCGTGTAGCGCAGCGGCGCGGCCGTTGCCGCATCCTCGGCCACCTCGGCGGGCGCGTCACCCACCACGGCAGCGCGCAGATTGTTGAGGTAGAGAAAGCGTGAGCAGGCGTTGACGAAGGGCGCAGGCGTCTTCTGCGCGCCAAAACCATACACCGCCGCTCCCTTGGCGCGCAGGTGCATCACCAGGGGCGTGAAATCGGCATCGGACGAGACGATGCCGAACGCGTCCGGCCGATCGGTATAGAGCAGCTCCAGGGCGTCAATCACCATCGCCATGTCGCTGGCGTTCTTGCCCTTGGTGTAGTCGAACTGCTGCATCGGCCGGATCGCATGCTCGTGCAGCACTTCTTCCCAGCCTTTGAGCTCGCTTTTCTTCCAGTTGCCATAGGCGCGGCGAATGCTGGTTTCGCCGAAGGTGGAGAGCTCGTTGAGGATCAGGTCGATCTTCGAGGCGGGCGAATTGTCCGCGTCGATCAGCAGCGCTACACGCGGTTTGCGTTCCATCAATGGCTTTCGTTGGGGATCAGTTTCCAGGGCAGGTTTTCGCCCGAGCGCAGCGGCTTGAGCTCGGCCTCGCCGAAGGCAAAGCTCGCCGGCGGTGCCCAGGATTCGCGGCGCAGGGTGATGCTGCCGGTGTTGCGCGGCAAGCCATAGAAGTCCGCGCCGTGAAAGCTGGCAAAGCCTTCGAGCTGGTCGAGCGCACCGGCGGCATCAAAAGCTTCGGCATACATTTCCATCGCCGCGTGCGCGGTATAGCAGCCGGCGCAGCCGCTGGCATGCTCCTTCAGGTGCGCCGGGTGCGGCGCGCTGTCGGTACCGAGGAAGAAGCGGTCGCTGCCCGAGATGGCCGCTTGCACCAGGGCCAGGCGATGCGTCTCGCGCTTGAGCACCGGCAGGCAGTAATAGTGCGGCCGGATGCCGCCAATGAAGATGGCGTTGCGGTTGTACAGCAGGTGGTGGGCCGTGATGGTGGCGGCCGTGTGGCGGCCGGCTTCAGCTACGTACTGCGCCGCTTCACGGGTGGTGATGTGCTCCATCACGATCTTGAGCTCGGGGAAGTCGCGGCGCAGCGGAATCAGTTGCGAGTCGATGAACGCCGCCTCGCGATCGAACAGGTCGATGTCGGGCGATGTCACTTCGCCATGGACCAACAGCAGCAAGCCTTCGCGCTGCATGGCTTCCAGCGTCCTGGTGGTCTTGCGGATGTCGGTCACGCCGGCGTCGCTGTTGGTGGTGGCGCCGGCCGGGTAGAGCTTGCAGGCCACCACGCCAGCATCCTTGGCGCGCTTGATTTCGTCGGC
>DATILI010000195.1:0-12417 GCA_035476635.1 Burkholderiaceae bacterium
AGCAGCGTGTAGCCGTTGGTCGTCATCTCGCCCAGCCGCGGGCCGATGGCGAGGATCAGGTCGCTTTGCTGCACACGCGCGGCAAGCTTCGGATTGATGCCGATGCCCACATCGCCCGCATACAGCGGATGGAAGTTGTCGAACGTGTCCTGAAAGCGAAAGGCGTTGCCCACCGGCAGCTTCCAGTTCTCGGCAAAGCGCTGCAGGGCCTGCGCCGATTGCGGCGTCCAGCCGCCGCCGCCCGCAATCACCAGCGGCCGCTCCGACTTCAGCAGCATCTCGCGCAGGCTGCGCAACGAGCCCGGGTCGCTCCAGGCCTGCACCGCCTCGACCCGCGCCAGTGGCTGCGCATCCACGCTCTGCGTCAACATGTCTTCGGGCAACACCAGCACCACCGGGCCGGGACGGCCGTTCATCGCGGTGGCAAAGGCACGTGCCACATATTCGGGAATGCGCCTGGGGTCATCGATGCGCTCCACGCGCTTGGCCATGCCCTTGGTGCTGGGGCCGAAGAAGCTGCTGTAGTCGACTTCCTGAAAGGCTTCGCGGTCGCGCTGCTCGCTGGCCACGTCGCCAACAAACAGCACCATTGGCGTGGAGTCCTGGAACGCGGTGTGCACGCCGATGGACGCGTTGGTCGCGCCGGGGCCGCGCGTCACAAAACAGATGCCGGGGCGCCCCGTCAGCTTGCCATGCGCCTCGGCCATGAAAGCGGCACCGCCCTCCTGGCGGTTGATGACAAAACGGATACGCTCGCGGCATGCGTGAAAACCGTCCAGTACCGCGAGGTAACTTTCACCGGGTACGCCGAACGCGTGGGTCACGCCTTGGGCAATCAGGCACTCGACGAGAAGATGGCCAGCTATTTGCGACATGAATTGACTTTGTTAACTTTTCAGTGAATTATCATTTCCATGACTAAAGCCGTAAGCCCCGCCACGGAAGAGCGGCTGCGCGATGCCGACCGCTCGCAAAACACCATCTTAGCCGCGGCCCGCGATGAGTTCGCCGAGTATGGGCTGGGCGGCGCGCGCATGGACCGCATTGCCGAGCGCGCCGGGCTGAACAAGCGCCTGATCTACTACTACTTCGAGGACAAGGAAAAACTGTTCCAGGCCGTACTTGAACAAACCTACCTGGACATTCGCGAAGAGGAACGCAAGCTCAACCTGCTTGGCCTCAAGCCCGCCGAGGCCGTGCGCCGCCTGGTCGAATTCACCTGGAACTACTACCTGGAGCACCCCGAGTTTCTGACCCTGCTCAATAGCGCCAACCTGCACCGTGCGCGCCATCTGGCCGAATCGGAACGGGCCCGCGAGATGAACTCGCCGCTGATTGCGATGCTGGCCGAAATCATCGAGCGCGGCCAGCGCGACGGCAGCTTTCGCGGTGGCATCGACCCGGTGCAACTATATGTATCGATCGCCGCGCTGTCGTACTTCTATCTCTCCAACAACCATACCCTCTCGGCCATCTTCGGCCGCGACCTGATGGCCGCCAAGGCCCGCAACGAGCGCCTGTCGCACATGTGCGACGTGATCCTGGGCTACGTGCTGCGCAACTGACTTTTCCGTAATTCCCGGGCAGGCCATAGGGGCTTGCATAGCGAATTTTTCGCCCTACAATTCACCAAACAGTTAATTAAATCCTTTGCAAGACTTCCAGGAGACAACCATGAAGTTCACTCGTCGCGCCAGCCTTGTCGCCCTCGGTTTCATTGCCGCCCTGAGCCCGCTGACCGCCAGTGCCCAGGCGGGCTACCCCACCAAGCCGATCCGCGTGATCGTGCCGTTTGCCGCCGGCAGCACCACCGACATCATTGCCCGCGCCATTGCCGACAAGATGAGCACCAGCATGGGCCAGCAACTGGTCATCGACAACCGCGGCGGCGCCAGCGGCACCATCGGCCAGGCAGCCGTGGCCAACGCCGCACCCGATGGCTACACCATCATGATTCACTCGTCCTCCCACACGGTCAGCCCCTCGACCTTTGCCAAGCTGCCGTTTGACACCACGGCCGATTTCGCCGGCGTCACGCCGATCTCCTCCACGCCCAACGTGCTGGTGATCTCGCCTTCGAAAAATCTCAAGACCTTGCCCGCATTGCTGGCCGCGGCCAAGGCCAAGCCCGGCAGCATGAACTTCGCTTCGGCCGGCCAGGGCAGCGCCACGCACCTGAACGCCGAGAAGTTCAAGCTGGCCGCAAAGATCGAGGCCACCAATATCCCGTTCAAGGGCTCGGCCGAGGCCGTGACCGAGGTACTGGCCGGCCGCGTGGACTACTACTTCTCGCCGATTGCCCCGGTCATCGGCCAGATCAGGGAAGGCCAGTTGCTCGCGCTGGCGGTTGGCTCGCCAAGCCGTGCCAGCGCCCTGCCCGACGTACCCACGACCGCCGAAGCCGGCGTGCCGGGGTCGGAATTCAACTTCTGGATCGGCATGATGGCGCCGGGCAAGACGCCGCGCGACATCGTCAACCGCCTGCACGATGAAGTCGTCAAGGCCCTGGCCACGCCTGAAGTCAAGGAACGTTTCGCCAGGCTCGGCGCCGACGCCTGGACTCTGAAGCCCGAGCAATTCGACGCCTATATCAAGGATGAAATCAAGAGCAACGCCGTGCTGGTCAAGGCCGCCGGCTTGCAGGTCGCACAGTAACCCTCAAGGACACACACCATGCCAACCCAAAGACTAGGAATCATCATGCACGGCGTCACCGGACGCATGGGCATGAACCAGCACCTGATCCGCTCCATCTGCGCGATCCGCGCCCAAGGTGGCGTGACACTCTCCAACGGCGACAAGGTGATGCCCGACCCGATCCTGATCGGCCGCAACGCCGAGAAGATGCAAGCGCTGGCCAAGGCCCACAACATCGCGCGCTGGGGCACCGACCTGGACAAGGCGCTGGCCGACAAGGAAGACACGATCTTCTTTGACGCCGGAACTACGCAGATGCGCCCCACGCTGCTGGCCAAGGCGATCCAGGCTGGCAAGCATGTGTACTGCGAAAAACCGATTGCCACCAACCTCAACGAAGCGGTGCAGATCGCCAAGCTGGCGCAGGAGTCGGGCCTCAAGCACGGCGCGGTGCAGGACAAGCTCTTCCTGCCGGGCCTGCGCAAGCTGGACATGCTGCGCCGCGCCGGCTTCTTCGGCCGCATGCTCTCGGTGCGCCTGGAGTTTGGCTACTGGGTGTTCGAAGGCGATCTGCAACCCATTCAGCGCCCGAGCTGGAACTACCGCAAGGAAGACGGCGGCGGCATGATCCTGGACATGATGTGCCACTGGCGCTATGTGCTGGACAACCTGTTCGGCGAAGTGAAGTCAGTCTCGTGCATCGGTGCCACGCATATTCCACAGCGTTGGGACGAAGCCGGCAAACCCTATGAATGCACGGCGGACGACGCCGCGTATGCCACCGCCGAGCTGGTCGGCCACGGCGGCGAGAAAGTCATCGCGCAGCTGAACATGTCATGGGCCACGCGCGTTCGGCGCGACGACCTGGTCACTTTCCATGTCGATGGCACGCACGGCTCCGCTGTTGCGGGCCTGTCGGATTGCCGCGCCCAAAGCCGCGTGACCACGCCGCGCCCGGTGTGGAACCCCGACCAGAAGCAGATGATGAATTTCTTCGACCAATGGCAGGAAGTACCCGACAGCCAGGTCTACGACAACGGCTTCAAGATCCAGTGGGAGCACTTCATTCGCCACGTCGTGGAAAACGAGCCCTACAAGTGGACGCTGCCCGAAGGCGCCAAGGGCGTGCAGCTCGTGGAAGCCGCGCTGGAAAGCTGGAAAGAACGGCGCTGGGTCGATGTGCCCGCGCTGAAAGTCTGAGGCCGGCCATGGCACTCGCACTGCAACTGCCGTCTGCGGACGGCAAGCTCGACACCTACACGCTGCGTGGTACGCAACCCGTGCGCCCCGCCGCCAGCGTGAAGTTCAACCGTATCGCCTACTCCGCTGCCCACGTGGTGGCCGACCCGTTCGCCGCCATCGACCCCTGGCTGCAATGCGCAGTCGACTGGGATGCCACTATCGCCTACCGCCAGCGCCTGTGGTCGCTCGGCCTGGGCGTGGCCGAAGCCATGGACACGGCGCAGCGCGGCATGGGCCTGGACTGGCCGACCTCATTGGAGTTGATCCGCCGCTCGCTCGATGCGGCGAAGGATCATCCCGGTGCACTCGTCGCCTCGGGCTGCGGCACCGACCACCTGGTGCTGGACGACGTGAAGAGCGTCGATGAAGTCATCCGCGGCTACGAAGAGCAGATGCAAGCCATCGAGAAGCTCGGCGGCAAGCTCATCGTGATGGCGTCGCGCGCACTGGCGCGTGTGGCCAAGAGTCCGGCCGACTACGAACGCGTCTACGACCGCATCCTCAGCCAGGCCAGGCAACCGGTGGTGCTGCACTGGCTGGGCGACATGTTCGACCCAGCGCTGGCCGGCTACTGGGGCACCAAGGACGTCGATGCCGCGATGAACACGGCACTGGGCATCATCGCGGCGCATGCCGACAAGGTCGATGGCATCAAGATTTCCCTGCTGGACAAGGACAAGGAAATCGCCATGCGCCGGCGCCTCGCGCCGGGCGTGCGCATGTACACGGGCGACGACTTCAACTATGCCGAGCTGATTGCCGGCGATAGCTTCGGCAGCGAGCCCACGCACGGCAAGAGCGATGCGCTGCTGGGCATCTTCGATGCAATCGCACCGGCTGCAAGCGCCGCGCTCGGTGCGCTCGCACAGGGCGACGCCGAGAAATTCCACGCCATTCTCGGCCCCACCGTGCCGCTGTCGCGCCACATCTTTGCCGCGCCCACGCGCTTCTATAAAACGGGTGTTGTCTTCATGGCCTGGCTCAACGGCCACCAGAAGCACTTCACGATGGTCGGTGGCCAGCAAAGTACGCGTTCACTGCAACACTTTGCCGAGCTGTTCCGCCTGGCCGATGCGGCCAACCTGCTGGAGCAGCCCGAGCTGGCCGTGCGGCGCATGAAGACACTGCTGGCCTTGCACGGCATAGCTTGAGAAAACCCCAACCCAAAACACGGAGACAAGGCATGAACAACTTTTTCAGAAAACTGCTGGTACTGGGCTTGAGCGCCGCGGCGCTGGGCGCCGCGGCGCAAACCTACCCGAACCGGCCGGTGCGGGTCATCATCCCGTTCCCGCCGGGTGGCACGCTGGACACCGTGGGGCGCCAGCTCGCGCAAAAGCTGGGCGACCAGATGGGCCAGAACTTCGTTGTCGAGAACAAGCCCGGTGGCAACGGCACCATCGGTGCCGACGCGGTGGCCAAGGCGCCGGGGGACGGCTACACGCTCCTGTTCAACGCGTCGACCTTCGTCACGGCGCCGATGACCATGAAGTCCGTACCCTACAACGTCGTCAGCGATTTCGCACCGGTTGCGCTGGTCGCAAAAGCGCCGCTGTCGGTGGCGATCAACAAGAATCTGCCGGTTACCGACATCAAGTCGCTGGTGAGCTATGCCAAGGCCAATCCCGGCAAGATGAGCTTCGCGGTGGGCTCCGTGGGCTCGGCCGGCCACCTGGCAACCGAGCTGCTCAAGCGCGCCAGCGGCATCGAGTATTTGATCGTGCCGTACAAGGGTACGGCGCCGGCTTTCCAGGACTTGATCGGCGGGCAGATCGACGGCTTCATCGACCCGATCCTGGGTTCGCTGCAGTACCACAAGAGCGGCCTGCTGCGCGTAGTCGCTGTGACTTCCAAGGCACGCGCCCCCAATCTGCCGGATGTCGCCGCCGTGGATGAAACCGTGGCTGGCTACGAGTTCTACAGCTGGTATGGCCTGTGGGGACCGGCCAAGCTGCCCGCCGAGATCGCGCAACGCCTGAACGCCGAAGTCAACAAGGCGCTGGCCACCGACATGCGCGACAAGCTGGTGCAGCAAGGCTTGCTGCTGACACCGGGCTCCATCGCCGATTTCGCGAAGTTCCAGCGCGACGACATGGCGCGTTCGCAGAAGATCATTACCGAAGGCAATATCCGTGTCGAATGAAACGGCGCGTCGCGCCATCGTCACCGGCAGCAGCTCGGGCATTGGCCTGGCCATCGCGCGCAGGTTGCTGGCCGACGGCTGGCAGGTGGCGGGGTTCGACGTCGCCGCGGCGCAAATTGCGCATCCCGCATTCCAGGCGCAGACGGTCGATTTGCGCGACGCCGAGGCCACCGAAGCGGCCGCGCGCGCAGCGGGCAGTGTCCAGGCGCTGGTGCATGCCGCCGGCGTACTGCGCGTCGCGCCACTGGGCGCGCTGAACCCCGCGGAAGGCCAGCTGATGTGGCAGCTTCACGTGGACGCCGCCTCGCGCATTGCCAACCTCGTATTGCCCGCCATGCAGGCCGCGGGCCGCGGGCGCGTGGTCCTGATCGGCAGCCGCGTGGCGCGCGGCGTGGCCGGGCGCAGCCAGTACGCGGCAACCAAGGCCGCACTGATTGCGCTTGCGCGCAGTTGGGCGGCCGAGGTCATTGCGGCCGGGGTCACGGTCAACGTCATCTCGCCGGCCGCCACCGCAACGGCGATGCTCAAGGACCCGGCGCGGCAGGCGGTCGCACCGCGCGTGCCGCCTCTGGGCCGCTTGATCGAGCCGGGCGAAATCGCCGCGCTCGCAGCCTTCCTGCTGTCGCCCGACGCGGCGGCCATCACCGGCCAGGACATCCAGATCTGCGGAGGTGCGTCGCTCTAGCGGCCACGACAGCCATGCCATCACCCGAACTCGTTGGTCTCATCGGCCTCGGCCTGGTCGGCAACGCCCTGGCCGCTCGGCTGGCCGAAGCCGGCTTTCAGCCTCTGGGCTATGACATCCGCGAAGAGGCACGGGATGCCTTTCACGCAATGGGCGGCCGCATCGCCGCATCGCCACGCGAGATCGGCAGCACTTGCTCGCAGGTGGTACTGGCGGTGTTCGACAGCCAGGGCGTGCTCGATGCCGTGGAGGGACCATTGGGCCTGCTGCCCGGCCCTGCGCTGCGCGCCGTCATCGACTGCTCGACCGGTACTCCGGAAGTTTTGCAAGCGCTGGCGCTGCGGCTGAAGGAGCGGAAGATCGACTTCATTGAAGCGCCGCTGTCGGGATCCAGCCAGCAGATTGCGTCCGGCGAGGCCACGCTCTTGCTGGGCGGATCCGCTGAGGCCGTGCAAGCCAGCGCTTCGCTGCTGGCCGCGCTGGCCCCGCGGCGTATCCATGTCGGCGGCACCGGCATGGGCGCGAAGGCCAAGCTCGCCACCAACCTGGTGCTGGGCCTGAACCGCGCCGCGCTGGCCGAGGGCCTGGTACTGGCCGAAACCATGGGCATTGCCCCGCCCGCCTTCATCGACCTGGTGCTGGCCACGCCGGCGCGTTCCGATGCGGCGCTGGCCAAGGGCGCCAAGATGGCAAGCGGCGACTTCACCGCGCAATCGCGCATCCGCCAGCACCTCAAGGACGTGGACCTCATGCTCGACCACAGCCAGGCCAGCGGGCAAAGACTGCCGCTGACGGAAACCCATGCGGCGCTGATGCGCGCAGCCATCGCCGCGGGCGACGGAGAACTCGACAACGCGGCGATCGTGCGCCAGATCCGGCGCGAGAAGTCCGGCAACAACAGGAAGGCTCCCCATGCGTGACTTCACACTGGACCACCACTGGCTCTCGATCAATACCGCCACCATCCGCCGCCAGCGCGGCGTCGACATGCCGCTGCCCGACATCATCGAAGCCTGCGCGAAACGCGGCATCCGCGCGATCTCGCCATGGCGTGACCAGGTAGCGGCTGCGGGGCTCGACACGGTCTCCAGGCTCGTCAAATCCCATGGCCTCGAACTCTCGGGCTACTGCCGCGGCGGCATGTTCCCTGCAATGGATGCCTCGGGCCTGAAGGTCGCGCGCGACGACAACCGCCGCGCCGTGGACGAAGCCTGCGAACTCAAGGCCGCCTGCCTCGTGCTGGTGGTGGGCGCCCTGCCCGGCGCGCTGGCCGGCAAGGCTCTGCACAAGGACATTGCCCTGTCGCGCGCCCAGGTGCACGACGGTATCGCGGAATTGCTGGAGTACGCGAAGTCAAACCGGATGCCGTTGGCCATCGAGCCCCTGCACCCCATGTACGCAGCCGACCGCGCCTGCATCAATACGATGGAACATGCGCTCGACGTTTGCGACGCCTTGGACCCGCAGCGAACCGGCGCACTTGGCGTGGCGGTGGATGTGTACCACGTCTGGTGGGACCCGAAGCTGCAACAGCAGATCGAGCGCGCCGGCAAGGATCGCTTGCTGGCCTTTCATGTCTGCGACTGGCTCACGCCCACCACCGATCTGCTCAACGACCGCGGCATGATGGGCGACGGCGTGATCGACATCCCGAAGATCCGCGGATGGGTGGAAGCCCAGGGCTTCGCCGGCTACAGCGAGGTGGAGATTTTTTCCACCGGCAACTGGTGGCAGCGCGACCACGCCGAGGTGCTGGACACCTGCATCGCGCGCCACCGCGGCGCGGTTTAGGTTTCGCCGCCGGGCCGCCCCAAGGCGAAACGCGGCCCCCTCGGGGGGCAGGGAGCTACACGAAGTGAGCGACCGTGGGGGCGAGACTAGGCCGTGTGAAGGGTCTCCGGCTTGCCCAGCGTCGCGCCCTTGGGCGGGGCGGTGCCAAAGACAATCTCGCCGGACAACTGGCCGCCCTCCTCGATCACGACCTTTCCGTAGCGGACCTTGCCGGTGACCTTGCCGGTCGAATAGATGACGAGTTTCTGCCGCACCGTCAGGTTGCCGTCGAACTTGCCGCGAATCTCGGCGATGTCGATTTCAGCCGAGCCGGAGAAGGCACCGCGCTCGGAAATCTGGATCACGCGCGAGTCCATCGTCGCTTCCACCGTGCCCTCGACCACCAGCGTGTCGCAATCGGTGATCTCCACGCCCTTGAGCTTGATGTTGGGGCCGACAGTGAGCTTGCTTTCGTTTTCCTTGGCCGGTGTGGTGGCGGCGGAATCGGCACTGCTGGGTTGCGCCGGTTGAATCTGATTCGGGGGAGCCGGATTGATCGCCGGTGCCGAACTGGGATGCCCTTGGCGCAGGTTGAACGCCTCGGGTTCCTTGTCACGCTTGCCGAAATACGATGTTTGCAAGGCCATGGATTTCCTCTCCAAAAAAGTGATCGCCCATGGTACGGGCCGACTCTCTTACAAAGACCATCGCTAGCGCAACATCGGTAACCAAATGGGTGGTGGCTTGGCTCTCTCAAAGCAAGGGGAGATCGGCCTTCTTCAGCGTACGCAATACGAAGCTCGACTTGCTGTGGCGTATGCCCTTGATGCGATAGAGCTTCTCGCGCAGCAAGCGCTCGTAGTCACGCGTGTCGCGCACCGCGACGCGCAGCAGATAGTCGTAGTCGCCGGACACGAGATACGCTTCGATGACCTCGGGAATGCTGGCCAGCGTTTCGCCGAACTTCTCCAGCGTGTTGTCCGAGTGGCTGTCCAGCGTGACCTGCACCAGCACGGTGTCATTCAGATCCAGCGCCTGCGCGTTGAGGCGCACGGTGTAGCCCTCGATCACGCCGGACTCTTCCATCTTCTTGATGCGCCCCCAGCAGGGCGATGGGCTCAGGCCCGCGGCCAGGCCAATGTCTTGCAAACTGGCGCGCGCGTTTTGCTGAAGGGCCTTCAGTATTTTCCGGTCAATCTTGTCCATGCAGATGGATTATCTGCATTTTCATGATTTCTGGAATATTTTTTCTATTCAACGCAGTTTCTTGATGAAATCAGGAAGCAATTTCCAGGCTGTGCCGCGCATACTTCTCTTCATGCAAGCGCGCTTACCGGTGCGTTGGGTGCAAAGCAGAAATCCCAGCGGGTTACCGCCCGCTGGGATGCTGATGTGAATTGGAGACGGCGCCGACACGGATCACTGTCGATCTGCTTGGTGAGGTGGAAAAGTTCCGCTTCACCGCCGTCACAGTCGACTCTACCGGTTGCAGCCGTACGCACAATAGGTTGCACGCCGACACACGCTGTTGCAACGTGAACTATTCACGCTTTTCGCCACCTCGCCATGGCCATGGACAGGAGCGGCGCGAAGCCCTCGCTGCGCTGCTCGCCGTTCATGCCGCTACCAGCGCCGTTCGTCGGACCCGCCGTACATTGAAGGCGCTCGCAATCAGTACGCCCTGCACCAGCGCCAAGCCCAGCCATACGTTGCTGTAGCGCTGGTGGTCCATCAAGGTGCCGAAGATGAGAGGTGCAATCGCCTGGCCGATATCAAGGCCCGAGTACACCACGCCATAGACGCGGCCCGTCGCATTCTCCGGCGTGGAGCGCTTGACCAGCAAGTCGCGCGAAGGCCCGGCGATGCCGGAGGAAAAGCCCATTGCGCCGAATAGCACCGGCACCATCAGCGCGGGAAAGTCCGCGAAGCCCAGCACCAGCGCAATCATGGCGGCCACGCCGAAGCCGGCCCCCACGATGCGTTCGCAGCGCTCCGGATTGGCGGCCAGAAAACCGCCAATCACCATGCCGCCGGCGCTGCACAGCATGTAGATCGTCAGGCACATCGCGGCCAGCGACACCGGCACCGCGTGCAGTTGGCGCGCGGCTTCGGGCGCAAAGGCCTGCACCACGCTGAGCGCCACGGCGTAGAAAAAGAAGAAGGCAAAGCACATCCAGACCGCGGGAATCTTCAGGAACTCCAGGTTGCCCGCGTGCGCGGTGCCGTGTGGCGCACCCTTCGGCGGCGCAGCCACTTCAAGCGAAAGCTTGTCGCGGTTGAACCAAAGAACCACCAGCACCACCACGGCCAAGGCGGCCGCGCTGGCCAGCGCCACGCGCCACGAAAACGCGATGGCAAGCGGCACCACCATGGCCGGCGCCAGCGCCCAGCCGAGGCTGCCGGTGATGCCATGCACGCTGTAGGCATGGCCCAGGCGCGGCGCGCTGACCTTGCGGTTGAGCAGCGTGTAGTCCACCGGATGGAACACGCCATTGCCGATACCCGCCACGACCGAGAAGCAGGCCATCATCCAGTAGCCCGTGCTCAGTGAAAAGCCAAACGCCGCCACAGCCAGCAAGGCCAGGCCGCCGAACAACACCGGGCGCGGACCAAAGCGGTCCACCACGAAGCCCGAAAGCGCCTGCACTGCGCAGGAGACGACGAAGAACACCGTCATCAAAAAACCGAGTTCGGTATAGCTTGCGTTGAACTCGTCCTTGAGCCAGGGAAACAGCGGCGCCAGCAAGAGCTGGCTGAAATGGCTGATCATGTGGGCGATGCCGACCAGGCCGATCACGCCGGCGTCCTGCGCCAGGCTCACGCCGCCGGAAGCTGGCGCATTCAAGGTGGTTGATGTACTCATGGGCCGTATCGTAGTATTGCTCTCGCCTTCTGAAATGCGACAAAACGACAGCTTTCAGCGAATTCCAGCCAATTGCCATGCCACGCAGCCTGCACCCCCAATTCATGCCGGTGGGCGACACCGACCCGTTCACGCCGAGCCCGCAACGGCCGGTACGCGTGCGCGCCCGCTCGATGCCGGCCGATGCCCACTTCGAGCCGCACCGGCATGCCTGGGCGCAGTTGGCCTACTGCGCCACCGGCATCGTGCAAGTCACGGCCGCCACGCCCGATGAAGTGACCTACATCGTGCCGCCCTCGCGCGGGGTATGGATCATGCCCGGGGCATTGCACTCGATCAACGTGCTTGAAGCAGCCGAATTTCGCACCCTCTACATCGATGCCAGTGTCACGCCCATCGGCTGGGCGGGGTGCCGGGTCATCGTGGTGTCGCCACTCTTGCGCGAGCTGATCCAGGCACTCGACACGCCAGCCTTGGCACCCCAGCGCGAAGCCATGCTCAGCAGCCTGGTGCAGGACGAACTCAGCCGCGCCGACACGCACGCCCTCGGTGTGCCGATGCCCCATGCGCAGACCGGCGACAAGCGCCTGCGCGCCCTGTGCGAAGCCGTACTGCGCGCGCCTTCGGAGCGCGCAACGCTGGCCGAATGGGCGGCCGACATTGGTGCCAGCGAACGCACCGTGGCCCGGCTGTTTCGCGAAGAGCTCGGCACCAGTTACCAGCAGTGGCGCCAGCAGGCCATCCTGGCCCATGCCCTGCCCTTGCTGGCGCGCGGCACGCCGGTAGGCCAGGTGGCTGCCGCCAGCGGCTATGCAAGCGACAGCGCCTTCTCGGCCATGTTCAAGGCGGCGATGGGGCAACCGCCGAGCCAGTTCCAGAGCCGCCAGGCAGGATGAGCCGGTTCACCGCCCGTTACCAGGCACCGGCTCGCACGGACACGATCCCCGCGAAGATCAGCAATGCGGACACCAGTCGCCGCCTGCCAAAGCTTTCTTTCAGTACGAAGCTGGCGATGATTCCGACGAAAAGAACGCTGCTCTCGCGCAAAGCGGAAACCAATCCCATGGGGGCCCTGGA
>DATILI010000196.1:0-24674 GCA_035476635.1 Burkholderiaceae bacterium
CCAGCAGCTCAAGGGCTTCTCCGACGTGGAGTGGACGCAGTACCTCGACGCCGCGGGCTACGCCAAGACTTCGCAGCTGCCATCCAACTACCGCCAACCGCCGGCGACGCCCTTGGTAGCGGTCAAGCGCGCGGACGAGGCTGCAAGGCCTGCTGCGGCGGCGACAACACCCGGGGTTGCATCGACACCTGCAGTCACCGCCGCGCCTGCGCCCGCGCCGCGCAATACCAGCAACCCGGCCGGTATTCGTTTCTAAGCGCTTTAAAAATTGAGCGTCTTCACGCCCTGGGCGGTGCCCAGCAAGCAGACGCTGGCTTTCTGGTGGGCAAAAACACCCACCGTCACCACCCCGGGCCATTGGCTTACGCTGGTTTCAAAGGCGAGCGGATCGGTAATTTGCAGCCCCGTCACATCGAGAATATGCTGCCCGTTGTCGGTGACCAGGGGCACGCCATTCTTCATGCGCAGTTTGGCCTCTCCGCCCATCGCAGCGAACTGCCTCTGCAAATGCTGCTCCGCCATGGGAATCACCTCCACCGGCAACGGAAACGCGCCTAGCGTCTGCACCAGCTTGGACTCGTCGGCAATGCAGATGAACCGGCTGGACTGCGCCGCCACGATTTTCTCGCGCGTGAGCGCCGCGCCCCCGCCCTTGACCATGTAGCCCTGGCCATCGATCTCGTCGGCGCCATCGATATACACCGCCAGCTGCGCCACTTCATTGGCGTCAAACACCGGGATGCCCAGTGCGCGCAGCCGCTCGGTGCTGGCGATCGAGCTGGACACGGCGCCCTTGATCTGGTCCTTCATCGAAGCCAGCGCATCGATGAACTTGTTGACGGTCGAGCCCGTGCCTACGCCGACAATCTCGCCGGTTACCACGTATTGCAGGGCGGCCTGGCCGACCAGGGTCTTGAGTTCGTCTTGGGAGAGTGCGGTCATGGGGGAAAATCCGGGTGAATACCGAGAATTATCCAATGCCTCTACTGCCCTACGCGCTTGCCCGTCCCTTTTTGTTTGGCCTCGATCCCGAAGCCGCCCATGAGCTCACCATGCACACCCTGGCCCGCGCACAGGGCACGCCGCTCGAATGGGCGTATTGCAGCGGCATGGTCGACGATCCGGTCTCCTTGGCCGGCCTGAATTTCCCGAACCGGGTCGGCCTGGCCGCCGGCCTGGACAAGAACGCGCGCTGCATCGACGGGCTGGGTGCCATGGGTTTCGGCTTTGTCGAGGTCGGTACCGTGACACCCAAGGCGCAGCCCGGCAATCCCAAACCGCGGATGTTCCGCCTGCCACAGGCCAACGCCTTGATCAATCGGCTGGGTTTCAACAACGACGGCCTGGACGCCTTCGTTGCCAATGTGCAGAAGTCCAGCTTTCGCCGCAAGGGGCGGATTCTGGGCCTGAACATCGGCAAGAACGCCGCTACGCCCATCGAGCGCGCCACCGACGACTACCTGTTGTGCCTGGATGGCGTGTACCCGCATGCGGACTATGTGACGGTCAACATCTCCAGCCCCAATACCAAGAACCTGCGCGCGCTGCAAAGCGACGAGGCGCTGGACGCATTGCTGGGCGCCATCGCACAGCGGCGCGAAGCCTTGGCACAGCAGCACCAGCGGCGCGTGCCGATCTTCGTCAAGATCGCGCCCGACCTGGACGCTGCGCAAGTCGATGTGATCGCCGCCACCTTGCAGCGCCATGCAATGGATGGCGTGGTGGCCACCAACACCACGCTCAGCCGCGATGCGGTCAAGGGCCTGCCGCACAACGAGGAAGCCGGAGGCCTGAGCGGGGCGCCCGTGCTTGAAATGAGCAACCGCGTGATCGCCCAGTTGCGCGCGGCCTTGGGCAAGCAATTTCCTATCATCGGTGTGGGCGGCATCATGAGCGCTGCAGATGCCGTGTCAAAAATCAAGGCCGGCGCCGATGTCGTGCAGATCTACACGGGGCTGATATACCAGGGCCCGCAGTTGGTGCGGCAGGCGGCCGAGGCGATCAAGCGCAGCCGCTAGGCCAGCATGGTGGCCACGTAGTCGCCAATCGCCAGGCTGCTGGTGAGGCCCGGCGACTCGATGCCGAACAGGTTGACCAGGCCCGCCACGCCGTGCACGGCCGGCCCCTGGATCAGAAAGTCGCGCGCGACTTCATGCGGCGCCTGGATCTTCGGGCGAATGCCGGCATAGCCTGGAAGCAGCGCGCCCTCTGGCAGTTGCGGCCAATATTTGCGCACCTCGGCATAGAAAGCGTTGCCACGCCCCGCATCGACCACCAGATCATCGGGTGAATCGACCCATTGCACGTCGGGGCCGAACTTGGCTTGGCCGCCCAGGTCCAGTGTCAGGTGCACGCCCAGGCCCGCGGCCTCGGGCACCGGGTAGATCAGGTGGCCGAAAGGCGAACGCCCGGACAAGGTGAAGTAGTTCCCCTTGGCGTAGTAAGCGGTCGGCACGTGGCGCGCCTGCAGCCCCACGAAGCGTGCAGCCAGCGCCGGTGCGTACAAGCCTGCCGCGTTGACCACCGTGGCAGCTTGCAGCTCCGTGCCGTCATCTGCAATCAAGACGATCCCATCGGGGGCGCACTCCGCGCGCGCCAACGGTGAATTGAGTGCGACGAGCCCGCCTGCGTTTTCGAGCTCGCCTTGCAGCGCCAGCATCAGGGCATGGCTGTCGACGATGCCGGTACTGGGCGAATGCACCGCCGCCACGCAATCGAGCGCCGGCTCCAGCGCACGGGCCTCTTCGCGGCTGAGCAATACCAGGTCGTGCACGCCATTGGCCGCAGCCTTGTCAATGATGCCTTGCAGCTGCGGCACTTGCGCCTCGGACGTGGCAACGATCAGCTTGCCGCAGCGCCGGTGCGCCAAACCGCGCTCGGCGCAGAAAGCGTAGAGCATCTGCTTGCCCTGCACGCAAAGGCGCGCCTTGAGCGAGCCTTGGGCATAGTAGATGCCGGCATGGATCACCTCGCTGTTGCGTGAGCTGGTGCCGGTGCCGATACCCGGTGCCGCTTCCAGCACCATGACTTCACGCCCAGCCAAGGCCAGCGCCCGGGCCACGGCCAGGCCAACCACTCCCGCGCCGATGACGACGCAATCGACTTTTTCCATCTCACAGGCTCCGTGGATCGGTCGCGAGCAGCAGTTCCACAAGTGAACGCAGATCACGCTGCAGCGACACAAAGCCGGCGCTGAGTGCCAATGTCTCTTCGCTCATGTAGAGCTTGCGGTTGATCTCGACCTGGATGCTATGGCGCTGCTGCGCCGGGTCGCCGTAGCGGCGAACCAGCTCCACGCCCTTGTAGGGATGGTTATAGGCAACGCCATAGCCCAGGTTTTCGAGGTGTGCGCAAACCAGGCGCGCGAGCGGCTCGCTGGAGGTCGTAGCATCGCGGTTGCCGATGACGAAATCGGCATGCGCCTCGCCTGGAAACTCAGTGGCATGGCTGGCGGCGATGGCCGGCATCGAATGGCAGTTGAGATGGATGCTGTAGCCATGCCGCGCATGCGCGGCATCGATGGCCTGCTTTACCGCCGCGTGGTACGGCACCCAGCATTGCGCGATGCGCGCCTGCACCTCGGCCACGCCGAGCTGGCGCTGGTAGATTGGCAGCCCTTCGTCCGTCATGCTCCAGATCAGCCCTTTGCCCAGCCGTACCTTGGACAAGGCCTTGGGATCGGTTTCGACTGGCCCCGGCCAAGGCCCATCCAGCAGCGATGTGTCGATTTCAGCGATGCCTCGATTGGCATCCAGGTAGCTGCGCGGAAATTGCGCCTCGATCCAGGCGGCACCGAGTCCGGGCGCGAAGTCGTAAAGCTTTTCCACGTGCGTGTCCTCGGCGTGCCGCAAGAGGCCAAGCGCACAGGCATGCAAAAAATCTGCGGGATAAGTGGTCCCGCTATGCGGTGAATCCAGCACCAGGGGCGTCCTGCCAGGCAGGGTTCTGATCTTCGAAGTCATCCGCTGGATTGTGAACTACCGGCTTTCATCCATTCGGGCAAAAAAAAGCCCGGAATCGCTTCCAGGCTTTTTGTTTGTTTGGTGGGCGATACATGGATCGAACATGTGACCCCTGCCGTGTGAAGGCAGTGCTCTACCGCTGAGCTAATCGCCCTGAGCGTTGCTTAAACGCCAGCCCACGATTATGCCACAGAAGAAACCTCGATCCGCCAGACTGTCTTGCCGCCGCTGGATTTGTCGAGTTGCTTGAGCACCTCTTCGTGCGCGGTGACTTCGAGTTCGTTGGCCAGCAGCACGGGCAGTTCGAAGCCACTCAGATCGATCAGCACCTGATTCAAACCCGTTTGGCCGGTATCGCCGGTTTCGATCAGCAGCGCATCCTGGCCGCGCGTGAGGTTGATGTAAACGTCGGCCAGCAATTCGGCATCAAGCAGTGCGCCGTGCAACGTGCGGCCGGAGTTGTCCACGCCCAGCCGGTCGCATAGTGCGTCCAGGCTGTTGCGCTTGCCGGGATACATCTCCTTGGCCATGACCAGCGTATCGGTCACGCTGCCAACGTACTCCCTGAAGGGCAGCTTGCCGACGAGTTCAAGCTCCTTGTTCAGGAAGCTGACGTCGAAGGCGGCGTTGTGGATGATGATCTCGGCGCCCTGCAGGTAGTCGAGCAGTTCATCGGCCACGGCGGCAAACTTGGGTTTGTCGCGCAGGAATTCGTTGCTGATGCCGTGCACCTTGAGCGCGTCCTCGTGGCTGTCGCGCCCGGGATTCAGATAAAAGTGCTTGTTGTTGCCGGTGAGCTTGCGGCTGAGCAGTTCCACACAGCCGATCTCGATGATGCGGTCGCCGCTGTCGGCCGAAAGGCCGGTGGTTTCCGTGTCAAGAATGATCTGCCGCGTCATTTAGTGATTTTCCTTGGCGTGGTTGATCGAGTACTTCGGGATTTCCACGGTCAGGTCCGACTGCGCCAGAATGGCCTGGCAGCTCAGGCGCGAATTGGGCTCAAGCCCCCAGGCGCGGTCCAGCAGGTCTTCCTCGTTTTCATCGAGTTCGTTGAGCGACGGAAAGCCCTCGCGCACGATCACGTGGCAGGTCGTGCAGGCGCAGCTCATGTCGCAGGCGTGCTCGATGTGGATGTCGTTGTCCAGCAGGGCTTCGCAGATGGAGGTGCCGGCAGGTGCGGACACCTGCGCGCCTTGCGGGCAATACTCGGGGTGGGGCAATATCTTGATGATGGGCATGGCTAGAGGGTCTCCACGTTCTTTCCCGCCAGCGCCTTTTGGATGCTGTGGTTCATGCGTTCGGCGGCAAAGGCCTCGGTCCCTTTGGCCAGGGCTTGAGTTGCCTCTTCAATGGACTTGGCGTCCTGGCTGTTGACGGCGGTGGCGCGCAGTGACTGCATCGATGCCTCGATATCCTGGCGCTCGTCGGCACTCAGCAAGGCGCCATCGGCATCGAGCGCGCTTTGCGTGGCCAGCAGCATGCGGTCGGCATCGACCCGCGCCTCCACCAGCGCGCGCGCCTGCATGTCGGCTTGTGCGGTGGAAAAACTGTCTTGCAGCATCCTGGCGATCTGGTCGTCGGAGAGGCCATAAGAGGGCTTCACATCGATCTTCGCTTCAACACCGCTGCCCTGCTCTTTTGCGCTCACGCTCAGCAGGCCATCGGCATCGACCGTGAAGGTGACGCGGATGCGCGCCGCGCCGGCGGCCATGGGTGGAATGCCGCGCAGCTCAAACCGAGCGAGACTGCGGCAATCGGCCACCAGGTCACGCTCGCCCTGCACCACGTGCAGCGCAAGTGCGGTCTGGCCGTCCTTGTAGGTTGTGAAGTCCTGCGCCATCGCGGTGGGAATGGTCTGGTTGCGCGGCACGATGCGCTCGACCAGCCCGCCCATGGTCTCCAGGCCCAGGGACAGCGGAATCACGTCCAGCAGCAACAAATCGCCGGTGCCGCTGTTGCCTGCCAGTTGGTTGGCCTGGATGGCCGCACCCAAGGCAACCACTTCATCCGGGTTGAGATTGGTCAGCGGTTCCGCATCGAAAAATTTAGCGACCGCGCGCCGGATTTGCGGCATGCGCGTGGAGCCGCCAACAAGCACGACGCCTTTGATTTCCGACTTGTCCAGCTTGGCATCGCGCACCGCCTTGCGCACAGCCTGCAGGGTGCGTGCGGTCAGATCGGAGGTCGCGGCCTCGAAGTCTTCCACTTTGACATCAAACTGCACTTCAGCCCCGGCCAGCCGAGCACTGAACACTGCGGTATTCGAGGCGGTCAGCGCCTCCTTGCAGGCACGGGCCGCTATCTTTGCGGCCGCCTTGTCGCCCGCCGATTCGAGGTGCGCACCCAATTGCTGCAGCACCCAATCCGCAAGGATGCGGTCATAGTCGTCGCCGCCGAGCGCGGAATCGCCACCAGTCGCGACCACTTCAAACACGCCTTGCGTCAAGCGCAGGATGGAGATATCGAAAGTGCCGCCGCCCAGGTCGTAGACCGCGTAGATGCCCTCGCTGGCGTTGTCCAGCCCGTAGGCAATCGCCGCGGCGGTGGGTTCGTTGATCAGGCGCAGCACGTTCAGGCCGGCCAGTTGTGCGGCGTCCTTGGTGGCTTGGCGCTGGGCATCGTCGAAGTAGGCGGGAACCGTGATCACCGCGCCATAGAGGTCATCGTTGAAGGTGTCTTCGGCGCGGTAGCGCAGTGTCGCGAGAATCTCGGCACTGACTTCCACCGGCGACTTCTCTCCGGCAATGGTCTCAAGGCCCACCATGCCGGGCTTGTCGACAAAGCGGTACGGCAGCTTGCCGCGGTTCGCAATGTCTTCGATGCCGCGCCCCATGAAGCGCTTGACCGAGGCGATGGTGTTCTCGGGATCGTCTGCCTGCGCGGCCTGCGCTTCGAAACCAATTTTCCTGCCGTTGCCGGCGAGGTAGCGGACAACCGAAGGAAGAATCACGCGGCCTTGCGCGTCGGGCAGGCACTCGGCCACGCCACTGCGTACCGCAGCGACCAATGAATGCGTTGTGCCCAGGTCAATGCCTACCGCGATGCGCCGCTGATGCGGATCGGGCGACTGGCCGGGTTCGGAAATTTGCAGTAATCCCATGGCGCTATTGTCCCCGCTCCCCAGTGTCCATCTTTTCAATACGTGCTTCGACGTCGGTGGCAAAGCGCTCGATGAACATCAGCGCCCTGACCTGTTGCGCGGCCTGGGCCGTGTTGTCTTGCTCATCGAGCAAGGCTTGCAGCTCCTGCAACACATGCCGGCGTGACCGCAATAGTTGCGCGCTCAATTGGTCGAGATCGGCCTGGTTGGCCGCGTCGTCGAGCGCCTCGCGCCATTCCATTTGCTCAACCAGAAAGGCATGCGGCATGGCCGTGTTGTTCTCGGCATTGATCGGCACGCCGCGCAACTCGCACAGGTAGGCGGCGCGCCTGAGCGGGTCTTTCAGCCGCTGGTAGGCCTCATTGATGCGCACAGACCACTGCATGGCCACGCGTTGCGCCGCCGCGCCCTGGGCCGCGAACTTGTCGGGATGCGCTTCGCGCTGCAGGTCTTTCCAACGCGCGTCAATGGCGGCGCGATCCTGCGCGAACTGCGCAGGCAGGCCAAAGAGTTCGAAATCGTTCGACTGCAGATTCATGCTTTTTCAATAAAAAACCGCCAGCACGGTTGTGTTTGGCGGTTTCGTCGGGAAGCCGGGCGTTCAGACTCGGAAGCTCTCTCCGCAGCCGCAACGATCCCGCTCATTCGGGTTGTTGAACTTGAAACCTTCATTCAGGCCTTCGCGCACGAAGTCCAGCTCCGTGCCATCAATGTAGGCCAGGCTTTTGGGATCGATCAGCACCTTCACGCCGTGGTCCTCGAACACCACATCTTCAGGCGCGAATTCGTCCACGTATTCGAGCTTGTACGCAAGTCCCGAACAGCCGGTGGTCTTTACGCCCAAGCGCACGCCCACGCCCTTGCCGCGTTTGCTGAGATAGCGGTTGACGTGGCGTGCTGCGGCTTCAGTCAGGGAGATCGCCATGGTCAGTGGATCGCTGCGCTGGCGTGTTTCTTCTTGTAGTCGTCCACCGCGGCCTTGATGGCGTCTTCGGCCAGGATCGAGCAGTGAATCTTGACCGGCGGCAGGGCCAGCTCTTCGGCAATCTGGCTGTTCTTGAGCGCAGCCGCTTCATCCAGCGTCTTGCCCTTGACCCATTCGGTCACGAGCGAGCTCGAGGCAATGGCCGAGCCGCAACCATACGTCTTGAAGCGCGCGTCTTCGATCACGCCGGTTTGCGGATTGACCTTGATCTGCAGCTTCATGACGTCGCCGCAAGCCGGGGCACCGACCATGCCGGTGCCTACGGTTTCGTCGCCCTTGTCAAAGGAGCCGACATTGCGTGGATTTTCATAGTGATCAACGACTTTTTCAGAATATGCCATTTGGGGTACCTCTCAAACTTCAGTGCGCGGTCCATTGGATGGTCGAGATATCGACGCCATCCAGGTACATCTCCCACAGCGGGCTCAGGTCGCGCAGCTTGGCGACGTTGTGCTTGATGGTGGAGACGGCGTAATCGATTTCCTCTTCGGTCGTGAAACGGCCGATGGTCATGCGCAGGCTGCTGTGCGCCAGTTCGTCGCTTCGGCCCAGAGCGCGCAGCACATAGCTGGGTTCCAGGCTGGCCGAAGTGCAAGCCGAGCCGGACGACACCGCCAGGCCCTTGATGCCCATGATCAGCGATTCGCCTTCGACGAAATTGAAGCTCATGTTCAGGTTGTGCGGTACGCGCTTTTCAGGGTGGCCGTTCAGGAACACCTGTTCCACATCCTTCAAGCCATTGAGCAAGCGCTCGTGCAGGGCGCGCGCCTTGGCGTTGTCCTGTGCCATTTCAAGCCTGGCCAGGCGAAAGGCCTCGCCCATGCCGACGATCTGGTGCGTGGGCAGGGTGCCCGAGCGCATGCCGCGCTCATGGCCGCCGCCATGCATCTGCGCTTCCAGGCGCACACGCGGCTTGCGGCGCACGTACAAGGCGCCGATGCCCTTGGGGCCATAGGTCTTGTGCGAAGCCAGGCTCAGCAGGTCGACCGGCAGTGTCTTCATGTCAATCTCGACCTTGCCCGTGGCTTGCGCGGCATCGACGTGGAAGATGATGCCCTTTTCACGGCACAACGTACCGATCGCCGGGATGTCCTGAACCACACCAATCTCATTGTTCACGAACATCACGCTGATCAGGATGGTGTCGGGACGAATTGCAGCCTTGAGCAGGTCCAGGTCGAGCAGGCCGTCTTCCTGGACTTCCATGTAGGTGACCTCAAACCCCTGGCGCTCCAATTCCCGCATGGTGTCGAGCACGGCTTTGTGTTCGGTCTTCACGGTGATCAGGTGTTTGCCCTTGGTCTTGTAGAACTGGGCCGCCCCCTTGATGGCGAGGTTGTTGGACTCGGTCGCGCCGCTCGTCCAGACGATTTCACGCGGGTCGGCACCGATCAGCGCGGCGACCTCGTCGCGGGCCTTTTCCACGGCTTCCTCCGCTTCCCAGCCCCAGGCATGGCTGCGCGACGCCGGATTGCCGAAGTGCTCGCGCAACCAGGGAATCATCGCGTCTACCACGCGCGGGTCCACCGGCGTGGTGGCGCCGTAATCCATATAAATCGGGAAATGCGGAGTCATGTCCATGGCTGGCTCTGTCTACTGGCTGGCGAAAAGAAAACGTTGATCGTTGCGGAAGGCGCGTCAGGATTTCGCGAATACGTTACCCAGCGCAAAGACCGAGTTCGGCGCGTTCACCCGGATGGGCTTGACCACCGGCACGCTGGAAATCGCCCGCTTGATCGCTGGCTTGTCTTCGATCTGAATGCCCTTGGCCAACTGCTCATCGACCAGTTTCTGCAATGTTACGGAATCGAGGAATTCGACCATGCGCTGGTTCAGCGAGGCCCACAATTCATGCGTCATGCACCGGCCGCCGTCGCCCAGGCAATTTTCCTTGCCGCCGCATTGCGTGGCATCAATCGGCTCATCCACCGAGACAATGATGTCGGCGACGGTGATGTCCGCAGCCTTGCGGCCCAAGGTATAACCGCCACCAGGTCCACGGGTGGATTCCACCAGTTCGTGGCGACGCAGTTTGCCGAAAAGCTGTTCCAGGTAAGAAAGGGAGATTTGCTGGCGCTGGCTGATCGCCGCCAGGGTGACCGGGCCACCGTTCTGGCGCAAGGCCAGATCAATCATTGCTGTGACCGCAAAGCGGCCTTTGGTTGTGAGACGCATCGCAAGCTCCTTTCCATGAGGCTTGGCTACCGTAAATCACCTCGAAAAGCGCAAATCCGCTCCGAGGTCCCGCCTCCGCCCACCGAAGCGCAGCTATTAACAGCGTTCGGCCCATTCATCGTCGGCTTTTCTTGAGTATTTGCGTCAAGTATAACACAAAAAGCCGATCAATTTAGTCAAGTACTGTGACGCACAAGTCTGGATTTGATCGGTCAAGTAATCCGGGGTTCCCCAGCGGGTTAACCCTTTACACATTCCCAGCAATCAGGCTCGTTTGGCCGCACCGAGGATGGAAACCACATTGTCCGAACCGGGGGCACCGAAAGCCTGCTCCTTGAGCAGGGCCAACTGGTCGCGAACGCGCGCGGCTTTTTCGAACTCCAGATTGCGCGCATGCTCCAGCATCTGCTTTTCCAGCCGCTTGATCTCCTTGGCCACGTCCTTTTCGGTCATGTCCTCGACCTTCGCGCGCTGCAGCTCAAGCTTCTCGGCTTCCTTGCCGGCCTTTTCGCTGTAGACGCCGTCGATGAGGTCGCGCACCTTCTTGACAATGCTGCGCGGCGTTATGCCATGCAGCGCGTTGTGGGCAACCTGGCGGGCGCGCCGGCGCTCGGTCTCGCCGATAGCCTTTTGCATCGAATCGGTCATCCGGTCGGCGTAAAGAATGGCGCGCCCGTTCAGGTTGCGGGCTGCGCGGCCGATGGTCTGGATCAGCGACCGCTCGGAACGCAGGAAGCCCTCCTTGTCCGCATCCAGAATCGCCACCAGCGACACCTCCGGAATGTCCAGGCCCTCGCGCAGCAGATTGATGCCAACCAGCACGTCGAATGTGCCCAACCGGAGGTCGCGCAGGATCTCAACGCGCTCCACGGTATCGACATCGCTGTGCAGATAGCGCACCTTGACGCCGTTGTCGCTCAAATAGTCAGTCAACTGCTCGGCCATGCGTTTGGTGAGAGTGGTGATCAGCACACGTTCGTGCTTGTCGGCACGGATGCGAATCTCCTGCAGCACGTCGTCGACCTGGTGTGTGGCGGGCCGCACTTCCACCTCCGGGTCGACCAGCCCGGTGGGCCGCACCAGTTGCTCGACCACTTGGCCGGCGTGCTGTTGCTCATACGCGGCCGGTGTTGCCGAGACAAAGACGACCTGGCGCATGCGCTGCTCGAACTCTTCCAGCTTCAACGGCCGGTTGTCCAGCGCCGATGGCAGGCGAAAGCCATACTCCACCAACGTGGTCTTGCGCGCGCGGTCGCCGTTGTACATCGCGCTCAGCTGGCCGATCATCTGATGGCTTTCATCCAGGAAGATCAGCGAGTCCTTGGGCAAATAGTCGGTCAGCGTGCTCGGCGGATCGCCCGGCGCGGCGCCCGACAAATGGCGCGTGTAGTTCTCGATACCCTTGCAGTGCCCTACCTCGCTGAGCATCTCCAGGTCGAAGCGCGTGCGTTGCTCCAGGCGCTGGGCTTCCACCAGCTTGCCTGCGGCCACCAGCTCCTTCAACCGTTGATCGAGCTCGATCTTGATGGTTTCCACGGCGGCCAACACCTTGTCGCGCGGCGTGACATAGTGGCTGGACGGATAGATCGTGAAGCGCGGAATTTTCTGGCGAATGCGCCCGGTCAACGGGTCCAGCAACTGCAACGACTCGATTTCGTCGTCAAACAGCTCGATTCGGATCGCCAGCTCGCTGTGCTCGGCAGGAAACACATCGATGGTGTCGCCGCGCACCCGGAACTTGCCGCGCGAGAAGTCCTGCTCGTTGCGCTGGTATTGCATGCGGATCAGCTGGGCAATCACGTCGCGCTGGCCCATTTTGTCGCCGGTGCGCAAGGTCATCACCATGCGGTGGTAGCTCTCGGGCTCGCCGATGCCGTAGATCGCCGAAACCGTGGCCACGATCACCACGTCGCGGCGCTCCAGGATGCTTTTGGTGCAGGACAGGCGCATCTGCTCGATGTGCTCGTTGATGGCCGAGTCCTTCTCGATGAACAGGTCGCGCTGCGGCACATACGCCTCGGGCTGGTAGTAGTCGTAGTAGCTGACGAAATACTCGACGGCGTTCTTCGGAAAGAACTCGCGGAATTCGCTGTAGAGCTGTGCCGCCAGCGTCTTGTTTGGCGCGAAAACGATAGCTGGCCGACCTAATCTGGCAATGACGTTGGCCATGGTGAAGGTCTTGCCCGATCCGGTCACGCCCAGCAGCGTCTGGAACACTTCGCCATCCTTTACCCCTTCCACAAGCTGGACAATCGCGGTCGGCTGATCACCCGCTGGGGGATACGGTTGGAACAATTCGAACGGCGAATCAGGAAAGCAGATGAACTCGCCTAGTTGCTTTTCAGGAATGGCTTCAATCACTTCTTGCATGAGGGGTCCCTACGTCAGCCCTTAAAATTGGGGTCAACCCGGCAGAGTACAACAGGTCCGGGGCCCTCGCTACTGACAGTATCCGACACTCATCCAAGGATTAATTTCATGTCTCTCTTCACCGCCGTCGAAATGGCCCCGCGCGACCCCATCCTGGGCCTCAACGAGCAATTCAACGCCGACACCAACCCCAGCAAGGTCAATCTCGGCGTCGGCGTGTACTACGACGACAACGGCAAGCTGCCCCTGCTCAATTGCGTGCAAGCGGCCGAAAAGCAAATGATCGAATCGCCCAAGCCGCGCGGCTACCTGCCGATCGACGGAATTCCCGCCTACGACGCGGCTGTCAAGGCCTTGGTGTTCGGCGCCGACAGCGAGCCAGTGAAGAGCGGCCGCATCGCCACCGCCCAGGGTATCGGCGGCACGGGCGGCCTGAAGATCGGCGCCGACTTCCTGAAAAAGATCAGCCCCGATGCCAAGGTGCTGATCAGCGACCCGAGCTGGGAAAACCACCGTGCCCTGTTCACCCAGGCCGGTTTCGTGGTGGAAAGCCATCCCTACTACGACGCGGCCAAGCGCGGCGTCAATTTCGACGGCATGCTGACGGCCCTGGACGCCGCCGCGGCCGGGACCATCGTTGTATTGCACGCCTGCTGCCACAACCCGACCGGCTATGACATCACACCCGCCCAGTGGGACCAGGTCATCGCCACGGTCAAGGCGCGCAAGCTGACCCCGTTCCTGGACATGGCCTACCAGGGCTTTGGCCACGGCATCGCCGAGGACGGCGCGGTCATCGGCAAATTCGTAGCCGCAGGGCTCGACTTTTTCGTCTCCACATCATTCTCCAAGAGCTTCAGCCTCTATGGCGAGCGCGTGGGCGCGCTGTCGGTGCTGTGCCACAGCAAGGAAGAAGCCGACCGTGTACTGAGCCAGCTCAAGCTCGTGATCCGCACCAACTACAGTAACCCGCAGATCCACGGCGCCACCGTGGTCGCCAACGTGCTCAACACGCCCGCACTGCGCGCGCAGTGGGAGCAGGAGCTGGCCGAAATGCGCGTACGCATCAAGGCGATGCGCCAGAAGCTGGTGGACGGGCTCAAGGCCGCCGGCGTCAAGCAGGACATGGGTTTCATCACCAGCCAGATCGGCATGTTCAGCTACTCGGGACTGACCAAAGACCAGATGGTGCGTCTGCGCACCGAGTTCGGCGTGTACGGCACCGATACCGGCCGCATGTGCGTCGCCGCGCTCAACGGCAAGAACATCGACTACGTCTGCGCCTCGATCGCCAAGGTCGCCTGACGCTTGGCCGCCACTGCCGGGCAGTTCATCCAGGATGCGCTGCAAAACCGCCATAACCGGGCGATCCTGGATCGCCTGGGCGCCCTGGCCCTGCCCGATGCCTGGCTGGTCGCGGGATGCCTGTTCCAGACCGTCTGGAACCTGCGCTCGGGCCATGCGCCCGAGGCCGGCATCAAGGACTACGACCTGTTCTACTTCGATGCGAGCGACCTCTCGGCCTCAGCTGAAGCCTACGTACAGACACGGGTGCAAGACTGCTTTGCCGACCTTGGCGTGCCGATCGAAATCAAGAACCAGGCCCGCGTTCATACCTGGTATCCCGCGTACTTCGGCTACCCCTACGCGCCGCTGGCCAGTTCGCGCGACGGCATGGACCGGTTCCTGGTGCGCTGCACCTGCGTCGGCCTGCAGCCGTCGGCGAGCGAAGGCTTGACGCTTTACGCGCCCAATGGCGTGGATGACCTGTACCAAGGGATTTTGCAGCCCAACGCCCTGTGCAACCACCGGCCGCTGTTCGAGCAAAAGGCCGCCAGCTATCAATCCCGCTGGGACTGGCTGGAAACCCTGGACTTCGCAGACGCGCCGCCCTAGCCCCAAACCACCGACCGCATCGAGATCGAGGCCGCCTGGAAGCTGGTGTTGAAAATCCGCGGCATCTCCGTTGTCTCCGCCGCACCCGCGGCATGCAACAGCGGCAGGTAGTGGTCATAGGTGGGGTGCGCCAGCTGCGCCACCTGCCCCAGCTTCTGGAACTCCTGCAGCGCGCCAAGCCGCCCATTTTTCAGGTGTTCACCGATCACGTTGTCGAATTCGATGGCCCAGTCGTAGGCCTGGCTGGCGGCTGCGTCGCGCCGGGTGGCGCGCAGGTTGTGCACGATGTTGCCGCTGCCCACAATCAGCACGCCGCGCTCGCGCAAGCTCTTGAGCTGTTGGCCCAGCGCGTAGTGCTCGGCGGGCGGCCGGCCATAGTCCATGCTGAGCTGCAGCACCGGGATGTCGGCCTTGGGAAACATGGGCTTCAGGACCGACCAGGTGCCGTGGTCATAGCCCCACTCCTGCTTGTCCAGCCCGACCGGCGGCGCCTTGATTCCCCGGCTGATTTCCTGCGCGACGATCGGGGCGCCAGGCGCCGGGTACTGCTGGTCAAAAAGCGCCTGTGGAAAACCGCCGAAGTCGTGAATGGTCTTGGGCCGGGCCATGCCTGTCAGGTGCCAGCCAGTCGTCAGCCAATGGGCCGAAATGCACAGGATCAGCTGTGGCTTGGGGTACTTCGCGCCAAATTCGCCTCCAAGCGCCTGCCAGCTCTGGCGGTAGGCGTTGTCCTCGATCGCGTTCATCGGGCTGCCATGGCCAATGAACAACACCGGCATGCGCGGGGATTTCTTCAGGCTCTGGAGCTGGTCCAGCGCAGCGGCATCGGTCGTCTCGGTCATCAAGCCTCCTAGCGTGGCGCCTAGGCCACCGGCAACAGTGAAAAATGTTCTTCGGAGCATATTGTCGGCATGCTTTCAATCGTTTTGTTTTATAACCATCGTTGAGAGGCATGCTCCGGACGAAAGTTCCGGCGCCGAACGTGTCGGACTTGACAATTTCAAGGGAGTATTGGTAGTACTACTCCATACAAGACACGCATACAACTGCTATATTGCATCGCAACATACTACGAAAACGTTGGGCCTCATGCTGTACCAGATCTATGAAACTCAGCGCTCCTTCATGGAGCCTTTTGCCGATTTCGCGCAAGCCGCGGCCAAGCTCTACAGTAACCCGCTGTCGCCGTTGGCCCAGAACCCTTTTGCGCAGCGCATGTCAGCCAGCTACGACCTGATGTACCGTCTGGGCAAGGACTACGAAAAGCCGGTATTCGGCATCCAGACCATTGACGTGGACGGCACCGACGTCGCCATTTTCGAGCGCGTGGAGATCGACAAGCCGTTTTGCGAACTGCGCCGCTTCAAGCGCTTCACCGACGACCCGCACACCCTCACGCAACTCAAGGGCGAGCCCGCTGTGCTGATCGTCGCGCCGCTCTCCGGCCACTATGCGACGCTGCTGCGCGATACCGTGCGTACCATGCTGCGCGACCACAAGGTCTACATCACCGATTGGAAGAACGCGCGCACCGTACCCCTGTCAGAAGGCGATTTCCACCTGGACGACTACGTCAACTACGTGCAGGAATTCATCCGCCACCTTCAGGGCATCTACGGCAATTGCCACGTGATCAGCGTGTGCCAGCCGACAGTGCCGGTGCTGGCCGCGGTGTCGCTGATGGCCTCGCGCGGCGAGGTGACGCCGCTGACCATGACCATGATGGGCGGCCCGATCGACGCGCGCAAGTCGCCCACGGCGGTCAACAACCTGGCGATGAACAAGAGTTTCGATTGGTTCGAAAACAACGTGATCTATCGCGTGCCGACCAATTTCCCCGGCGCCGGCCGCCGCGTCTATCCCGGCTTCTTGCAGCACACCGGTTTCGTGGCGATGAACCCCGACCGCCACCTGTCGAGCCACTACGACTATTTCAAGGACCTGATCAAGGGCGACGACGCCAGCACCGAAGCGCACCGCAAGTTCTACGACGAGTACAACGCCGTGCTCGACATGGATGCCGACTACTACCTGGAAACCATCAAGGTGGTGTTCCAGGAATTCGCACTGGTCAACGGCACGTGGGATGTGAAGAGCGTGGGCGGCAAGCTCGAGCGCGTGCGCCCCGAGGACATCAAGACCACGGCCCACTTCACGGTGGAAGGCGAACTGGACGATATCTCCGGTTCCGGCCAGACCGAAGCCGCCCATTCGCTTTGCTACAACGTGCCGAAGGCGCGCCAGAAGCACCTGGAAGTCAAGGGTGCGGGCCACTACGGCATCTTCAGTGGCCGGCGCTGGCGCGACATCGTCTACCCGCAGGTCAAGGCCTTCATTGCCCAGTACCACGAAGGCCCCCGTATTGGCGCCGCACCGGTAGCCAAGAAGGCTGCTCCAGAGGCTAAAAAGGCGGCCCCCGCGCCGGCGCGCAAGGCTGCACGCCGCAAGTGAACGACCTGCCGCTGGCGGCGCGGATCAACGCCGCGCTGCCACAAACCCAGTGCACGCGCTGTGGCTATCCGGATTGCGCCGCCTACGCCCAAGCCATCGCGGCTGGCGACGCCGACATCAACCAATGCCCGCCGGGCGGCGCCGAAGGCGTGTTGCGCCTGGCCGCGCTCACTGGCCGCGCACCGGCCCCCCTGAACCCGGCCAATGGAGCCGAGACGCCGCGTACCGTGGCCGTCATCGACGAGAACTGGTGCATCGGCTGCACGCTGTGCATCAAGGCCTGCCCGACCGACGCCATCATGGGCAGCAACAAGCTGATGCACACCGTGATCGAGCCCTATTGCACCGGCTGCGAGCTCTGCATTCCGGTTTGCCCGGTTGACTGCATCAGCCTGGAAAACGTCACCGGCGAACGCACCGGCTGGGCTGCCTGGTCAAAGCCGCTGGCGGACCAGGCCCTGGCCCGGTACCAATTCCACGGCATGCGAGAAACGCGCGAAAAGGAAGAGAACGACGACCGGCTGGAGAAGAAGGCCCAAGCCAAGCTGGCCGATCTGGCGGGTCATTCGCAGCTCACCGACCCGGCCGTGCTGGACAACAAGCGCAGCGTGATCGAAGCCGCGCTGGCCCAGGCGCGTGCCCGGCGCGCAGCCAAGCCTTAGGCCGCGAGCCGCTTGTAGACCCCGCAGCCGGCGTACACGTCGTCCACCTGCTGCACGAACGACATCTTGGTCTGCACCTTGCCTGAGGCGGGGTTGGTGATGTCGTACTCCACCCAGCCGGGCTCGATGCTGGCCTGGTCGATGATGGACCCAAGAAGCCGGTTTCCGTCGATGCCAGGAATGTCCTGCACCCGGGTGCCGACCTTGGCCTGATTGCCGCCAAAGGCCAGGTAGGTACCGTTGCGGTCCAGCACGAAGACGTACATGTCGCGGTCGAAAAAGCCCTGTGCCTTGTCTGTGACGCTGCGCAGGAACTGGTCACGCGACGTTCGCTTTCGCATCTCCACCGCGCGCTGTACCAGCTCGGCCGCTTCCTCCGCCGTACCCTGCTGCAGCTTGAACGCCGAGACGGCTTGTGACAAGGTTGACGCCCGGTGCTCCAGGTTTTGCGCCTGCTCGACGGCGCGCTCCACCATCTGCGCGTTGCGCTGCGTGATCTCATCCAGCTGCCGCACCGCCAGCGTGATTTCGCTCAAGGAAGAACTCTGCTCCGAACTGGAAGAAGAAATCTCCGACATGCTGCCCGCCACGCCGCGAATACCGGAGGCGATCTGGGTGATGCTGCCGCCCGCTTCGTGGATCAGCTGCACGCTCGCCTCCACCTGCGATCCCGAATTGCTGATGAGTTGGCGGATTTCCTTGGCGGCGTCAGCCGAGCGCTGGGCCAGCGTGCGCACCTCCGTCGCCACCACCGCGAAGCCCCGTCCCTGCTCGCCGGCGCGTGCGGCCTCGACGGCGGCGTTGAGCGCCAGGATGTTGGTCTGAAAAGCAATGCCGTCGATCACGCCGATGATCTCGCTCATGCGCTTGGCGCTTTGCTGGATCCCCACGACCGACTCGACGGCGCGGCCCATCGCCTGGGTTCCCGCCTCGGCCACGTCGCGCACCTGCACCGCGCGCGCATCCGCGCTCTGGGCGCTCTGGGCGTTTTGCTGCACCGTGGATGAGAGCTCCTCGACGCTGGCGGCTGTCTGTTCCAAATTGGCGGCCTGCTGTTCGGTACGGTCGGCCAGGTCGCGGTTGCCGGCCGTGAGACTCTGCCCGGCGTAAGCCACCAGCGCGGAATTGCTGCGAATATCGGCCACCATCGCCGAGAGCGTGAGATTCATGCGCTCCATCAGCCCCGCCATTTCGGCCATTTCATCCTGGCCGCGCACCGTCGCGCGATGGCGCAGGTTGCCGGACGCTGTCTCCTTCATCACGGCGGCGATCTCGCGGAAATCGCCACTGAGGCTCAAGTACAGCGCCAGCATCAGGTACAGGAGCACCGCGACGCCCGCGATGAAAGTGGCGGCCATCGGCAATGCTGCGCACAGGCCCAGCACCGCCGCCGTCACGCCCCCCAGCAAACTCAGCTTTGCCGGCAAACGCAGCTGCCGCATCAGCCACACTCCGGGATACAGAGGATTCAACATGCCCATGCGCTTGTCTCCAGAATCATTGCGCTCTCGCGCTTTGAGCGGATTCTGAGTGGCGTTCCTGTTGTCAGGCTGACAGCCGGCCCTCGCCGTCGGCTTTTATTTCTCGAAGTTACACGCCGGCCACGTCGACTTCGCCCAATACCTCGGGTTCATACGCATGCAGCGACGGCGCGCCACCTGTATGGATGAACAAGATATTTTCGTCCCGGCGGAAGTAGCCCTTGCGGCTCAGGCCAATCAACCCGGCCATGATCTTGCCCGTGTAGACCGGATCGAGCAGGATGCCTTCGGTACGCGCCAGCATCTGCACCGCCTCGACCATCGCGGTATTGGGCACGGAGTACTTGGGCCGCCACCAATCGCCAAAACTCAGCACCGCTTCAAGCGGCACCGCCATCTTGAGCCCGAGCAGATCGGCTACGGCCTGCGCTTCGCGATGCACCAGCGGATTCTGGTCCACTGGATCACGGCTGACACCGATGCCAACGATCGGAATCCGGATATGGTTGCCCAGGAAGCCGGCCAGCAAGCCCCCATGCGTGCCCGAGCTGCCCGAGCCGACCACCACCTGGTCGATGCGCAAGCCCTGTTCGAAGAATTGCTGCTGCAGCTCCTGGGCGCAGGCCACATAGCCAAGCCCACCAATGGCGTTCGACCCACCGCCCGGAATGATGTAGCCCTTGCGGCCTTGGCGCGCCAAGTCATCGGCCACGGCTTGCATGGCCTCGCCCATGTTGCTGCCGCCAGGCACCACGGTGATCGCCTCCACGCCCATCAGGCGGAACATGAAGTTGTTGCCGCTGGCCTCGGCGCGGTAGCTGCCGGGCACGCGTTCTTCAATCACGAAACGGCACTTCAGGCCCTCGCGTGCGGCGGCCGCCAGGGTGATGCGGCAATGGTTGGATTGCGGCGCGCCGCAGGTCACCAACGTATCGGCGCCCTGCGCCAGCGCATCGGCAGCCAGAAATTCGAGCTTGCGCGTCTTGTTGCCGCCCGGTGTCAGGCCCAGCATGTCATCGCGCTTGATCCAGACATTCGGCCCGCCAAGCGCCTTGCTGAAGTTCGGCAGGAATTCGAGCGCAGTTGCACCTTGGGTGTAGCGGCGACGTGGGAAACGGCTGAGGTCCATATTGTTTTTCAGAGTGGTTGGCAAGTGGGTTCAAGCGGGGAACGCCGCAGGCAGCTTCGGGGGGGGGAGCCATGTCAACCCAGGGCGTCGTTGACCTGCTCGTTGAACTCAGCCTGGCTGAGCGCCGTGCCGATCTCTCGCGGCAACGCATCGCGCACCGAAAAAACACCCAGGATTTTCGAACCCGCGCCGACGATGGGCAGGTGCCGGAAGCCCCGCTCAATCATGATGAGCACGGCGTCGGACACCGGCATTTCAGGCGGCACGCACACGGGCTTGTGCGTCATCACCTCGCGCACCGAAGTGCGCTCGGGGTCCAGCGCCTTGGCCAGTACCCGCGTCATCAGGTCACGTTCGGTCACGATGCCCAGCAAGGTGTCGGGCGGCTCCATGATCAGCACGCTGCCGCAATTGGCGCGCGTCATCACGCCGGCGGCTTCGCGCACACTGGCGTTCGGCCCCAGGGTGAGCACGTGCCGCCTGGAGATGGACTGGAAAACGGTTCGTTCAGCCATGCTGCACCCCCTTTTTCAACGACCAAAACGAGCAATGTAGCGCGTGTTCCGCCGGCCGGCTACCGCAGGGACGCGTTGATTTTTTCCAGGGCCTTGGCACCCGGGCAAAGCTGGGCCGCTGTCTGCCCATTCAACGGCGCATCGCTCGTATTGAGCGCCGTGTGCAAATCGGTGGCCAGCGGGTCCACGTAAAGCAGCCCGGTCACGACTTCGCCAAGCGCCTGGTGCTTTTGCATGAAGCTCATGGCGGCATAGCGGTCGGTGGGGTTGTAGTCCGTCTGCAGGCTGCGCAGTCGCAACAGGGTGCCGTCGTGCTGGCGCACATCCACCACTTCGCCGGGCGCGGCCGCCACGGTGATCTCTTCGCGCGAGGAGATGAAGTCGATGCGACTGACCGCCTCGTTGTGCTCGCGCACATAGTCGTAGCTCTTGGTGCTGCCGGGGTGGTTGTTGAAGGCCACGCAGGGGCTGATCACGTCGATGAACGCGGCACCTCCATGGGCGATCGCCCCTTTTATCAGCGGCACCAGCTGCGCCTTGTTGCCCGAAAAGCTGCGCCCCACATAGGTAGCGCCCAACTGCAGCGCCATGGCGACGAGGTCGACCGGGCTGTCGCTGTTAGTGACACCCTTCTTGCTCTTGGAGCCCTGGTCCGCGGTGGCCGAAAACTGTCCCTTGGTGAGGCCGTAGACGCCGTTGTTCTCCACGATGTAGACCATGCGCACACCGCGGCGCATGGCATGGGCGAACTGGCCCAGGCCAATCGAAGCCGAGTCGCCGTCGCCCGACACACCCAGGTACAGCAGGTGGCGGTTCGCGAGATTGGCGCCGGTCAGCACCGAGGGCATGCGTCCGTGCACGGTGTTGAAACCATGCGATGCGCCGAGGAAGTAGTCCGGCGTCTTGGAGCTGCATCCGATGCCCGACAGCTTGGCCACGCGGTGCGGCTCGATGTCCAGTTCCCAGCAGGCCTGGATGATGGCGGCCGAAATCGAGTCATGGCCGCAACCTGCGCATAGCGTCGAAATCTTGCCCTCGTAGTCGCGCCGTGTGTAGCCGACCTTGTTGGCCGTAAGCGACGGGTGGTGCAAGCGGGGCTTGGCAAGATAGGTCATGCGGCAGACTCCCTGGAGGTTTCGCGCGCCTTGCGCTTGGGTGTGACCACCTCGGCGTGCACATGCTGCGTGATCGCCTTGGCAATGAAGCGTGCGGTGATCGGTGTGCCGTCGTAGTGCAGCACGCGCACCAGGCGGGCCGGATCCACGTTGAGTTCGTTGACGATCAGGCCGTGCATCTGGGCATCGCGGTTTTGCTCCACCACGAAGATTTCCTCATGCTCATCGAGGAAGGCGGCCACGCTGTCCGGAAACGGGAACGCGCGCAAGCGCATCGCGTCCAGAGGAATGCCAGCCTCGGCCAGCATCTCGAGCGCTTCGTCCATGGCCGGGCTGGTCGAGCCGAAATAGACCACGCCAAGCCGGGTCTTGCGCGCTGCCTTGCGCAGCACCGGCTGCGGCACCAGTGTGGCAGCGGTTTCGAACTTCTTGAGCAAGCGCTTGACGTTGTAGACATAGTCCGGCCCGCGTTCGGAGTAGCGCGCATAGGCGTCGCGCGTGGTGCCGCGCGTGAAGTAGGCGCCCTTGGTGGCATGCGTGCCGGGCAGTGTGCGCCAGGGAATGCCGTCGCCATCAACGTCCTTGTAGCGCCCGAAGTCACGGCCGGCCTCCAGCTCCTCGGCCGTCATGACCTTGCCGCGGTCGTATTGGCGGTTGTCGTCCCAGGCAAAGGGGCGGCACAGGCGCTGGTTCATGCCGATGTCCAGATCGGTCATCAGGAACACCGGTGTCTGCAGCCGGTCTGCCAGGTCCAGTGCCGCGGCCGCATGCTCGAAGCACTCGTATGGATCCTCAGGAAACAGCAGCACGTGCTTGGTGTCGCCGTGCGAGGCATAGGCGCACGAATAGATGTCGGCCTGCTGGGTGCGCGTGGGCATGCCGGTGGAAGGCCCGCCGCGTTGCACGTTGATGATGGTGACCGGTATCTCGGCAAAGTAGGCCAGGCCGATGAATTCGGTCATCAGCGAAACGCCCGGGCCCGAGGTTGCGGTAAACGCCCGCGCACCGTTCCAGCCCGCGCCGACCACCATGCCGATCGAAGCGATCTCGTCTTCCGCCTGCACGATGGCGTAGTTGTTGCGGCTCGTCTGCGGGTCCACGCGGTACTTCGCGCAATACTTCTGGAACGCCTCCGCCACCGAGGACGAAGGCGTGATGGGATACCAGGCCGCCACCGTGGCTCCGCCATACACGCAGCCCAGCGCCGCCGCGCTGTTGCCGTCGACAAAAATCTGCTGGCCCACCTTGTTGGACCGCTGCACGCGAATGCCCAGCGGTGCCTGCAGGTGCTCCCGCACAAAATCACGGCCCAGGTGCAAGGCCTGCACGTTGGAGGCCAGCAACTTTTCCTTGCCCTTGTACTGTTCGGCAAACAACTTCTCGATCACCTCGGACTCGATTTCCAGCAGCACCGAGAGCGCGCCGACATAGACAATGTTCTTGAATAGCTGGCGCTGGCGCGGATCGGTATAGACCGCGTTGCAGATCTCGGTCAGCGGCATGCCGATCACGTGGATGTCGTCGCGGAACTTCTCCTGCGGCAAGGGACGGGTGCTGTCATAGAACAGGTAGCCGCCGGGATGCAGCTCGGCAACGTCGGCGTCCCAGGTCTGCGGGTTCATCGCCACCATCATGTCGATGCCGCCGCGCCGTCCGAGATAGCCTTTTTCGCAGACCCGCACCTCGTACCAGGTCGGCAGGCCCTGGATGTTGCTGGGAAAGATATTGCGCGGGCTCACCGGCACGCCCATGCGCAGGATCGCCTTGGCGAACAACTCGTTGGCCGAGGCCGAGCCCGAGCCGTTGACATTGGCGAACTTGATGACGAAATCGTTGACGGCTTCGATGCGCTTCATGACGCAATCCTCCTTGGGGCCAGCGCCGCATCGCGGCATGCCGCGCCGGCCTGCGTGGTGTTGAGCAGGAACTTCTGCATGTCCCAGGCGCCGGTAGGGCAGCGCTCTGCGCACAGGCCGCAGTGCAGGCAGACATCCTCGTCCTTGACCATCACGTGGCCGGTCTTGAGTTCGCCCGAGACGTAGAGCGCTTGCTCTGCGTTCAGGGCGGGCGCCTTCAGACGCGTACGCAAGTCGGGCTCCTCGCCGTTGCCGGTAAAACTGATGCAATCCATCGGGCAGATGTCCACGCAGGCATCGCATTCGATGCAGGCCGCTTCGACGAATACCGTCTGCACATCGCAGTTCAGGCAGCGGTTGGCCTCCTTGAAGGCGGTGGCCGCGTCAAACCCCAGCTCCACCTCCACGCGAATATTGGCCAGCGCTTTCTCGGCCTTCGCCCACGGCACCTTGAAGCGCAGATCCATGGAGGTGTCGTTGTCGTAGCTCCATTCGTGGATACCCATCTTCTGGGACATCAGGTTGGTCGCCGGTGGTGGGCGTTTGCGCAGATCTTCCCCATGAAGCAGGCGATCGATCGACACCGCCGCCTCATGTCCATGCGCCACAGCGGTGATGATGTTCTTCGGGCCGAACGCCGAGTCGCCGCCGAAGAACACATGCGGCACGCTGGACTGGAACGTGTCCTTGCCGATCACCGGCAGGCCGTGCCGGTCGAACGCGATGCCCGTGTCGTGCTCGATCCAGGGAAAGGCGTTTTCCTGCCCCACGGCAATCAGCACCGCGTCGCATTCGACGAACACCTCGGGCTGCCCGGTCGGCACCAGGCGGCGCTGGCCCTGGTCGTCGTATACCGCCTCGACAACTTCGAAGCGCATGCCGACCAGCTTGCCATCCGCGTGGACGAATTCCTTGGGCACATGGAAGTTGATGATCGGTATGCCCTCGTGCATGGCATCTTCCTTTTCCCAGGGAGA
>DATILI010000197.1:0-11553 GCA_035476635.1 Burkholderiaceae bacterium
CGGCGCACGGCGGTCTTGAAGGCGTGGTCGGTGGACTCGTCAAAGCGCTGCGATTCGCGCGCCTCGGCGGTGTAGCTTTGCACCACGGGAATGGCGTTCAGCACCTCGGCGGCGATGGCGCTGGAGTCGGCCACGCGGTCCTGGCTGGCGCGCGAGAGCTTGCGCACGCGCCGGCCGAACCAGACACTGGGCAACACCACCAGCACCAGGATGCCCAGCACCTGCGTCATGACATAGGGGTTGGTCCAGACCAGCACCGCCAGCGCACCAACGCCCATCACGGCGTTGCGCAGGCCCATCGACAGCGACGAGCCCACCACCGTCTGCACCAGCGTGGTGTCGGTGGTCAGGCGGCTCAAGACCTCGCCGGTCTGGGTGGTTTCGAAGAATTCCGGGCTCTGCTGCAGCACATGGCCATAGACCGCATTGCGCAGGTCGGCCGTGACGCGCTCGCCCAGCCAGCTCACCATGTAGAAGCGCGCGGCCGAAAACACGCCCAGCGCCACGGCCACGGCGAACAGGGCCAGGAAATGCTCGCGCATGGCCATCAGCTGCGCACCCTTGTCGGAAGCCGCCAGGCCGCCGTCGATCAGGCTGCGCAACGCCAGCGGAAACACCAGCGTGGCGACCGCGGCGAGCACCAGGAACAGGCCCGCCAGCGCGATGCGCCCGCGGTAGGGCCGCAAGAACGGCAGCAAGCCGCCAAGGGAACGCGGCGCGCCCTTGGCCGCTGAGGTGGAGGAGGTGGTCGCCATGCACCGAGTGTAGCGAAAACGTTGCCGACGCAATCACAGCCTTGACAATCATTGCTTAGGCAACTAATATACAGCCCATGACCGCCAAAAAACCCAGCCAGCAGCCCGACGGCAAGCCAGCCACAACGACCGAGTTTTACCGTGCAGGCGACTATGCCGCCGAAGAAAGCGTGGGCTACCTGATGCGCAAGACGGTCAACCAGATAGGCCAGGAAGTGGAGCGCCAGATGGAGCCCAACGGCCTGACCAATGCCCAATGGGTGCCCTTGCTCAAGCTCTATCTCGGGCATGCCGAAACGGCGGCCGAACTGGCCCGCGAATGCGAGCTCGACGCCGGTTCCATGACGCGCCTGCTGGACCGGCTGGAAGGCAAGGGCCTGTGCCGGCGCGAGCGTTCTTCCGAAGACCGGCGCGTGGTCAACCTGGCGCTGACAGAAGAGGGCCGTGATGCGGCCAAGGAAATCCCCGTGGTGCTCAGCCGCGTGCAGAACGCCTGTCTTGAAGGCTTCACGCGCGAGGAATGGCTGACGCTCAAGGGCTTTTTGCGCCGCGTCCTGGGCAACGCACAGGCCCTCGGCGTCCCCAAAGCGCCGGCGAACAATCCGTAAAAAATGGTCCCATGCAGAGCACGAAAATCACTCGCCCAACCGCATCCATTGCAAGTCGCCGTCGCGCGTTCAAGCTCGTATCGCTGGTTCTCGCACTTGGCCTGAGCGCCTGCGCCAACCTGTCCGGCATCGATCCCGGCGCCAGCTTGCGCGATGCACCTTCCCTGGGACTTGCTCCGAGTGAAACTACTGTCGCACCCGTGTCCGGGCAATGGTGGCGCGACTACGGCGACGAGCAGCTCAATCGCCTGGTCGACCAGGCCCTGGCCCACAACCCCAGCCTGAAGCTCGCGCAAACGCGTCTGGCACGCGCGCAAGCCGTACTGGAAGTGGCCGATGCCGCGACCTTGCCGCAGCTCAATGGCACGCTCGACGTGACGCGCCAGCGCTACACGCGCAACGGCGCCGTGCCCGCACCCCTGGCCGGAACTATCCGCGAGAGCGGCACCATGCAACTGAGCGCGAGCTGGGAGCTGGACTTTTTCGGCAAGCACCGCGCAGCGCTGGACGCCGCCTTGGGCACGGTCAACGCAGCCCAGGCCGACGCGCAGGCCGCGCGCGTGCTGTTGGCCAGCAACGTGGCGCGCAGCTATTTCCAGCTGGCCCGCCTGAATGACCAACTGACGGTGGCGCGTCGCACGCAGGCCCAGCGCGAAGAGACCTTGCGCCTGGTGCAAGACCGCGTGAACGCCGGGCTAGACACCAACCTGGAGCTGCGCCAAAGCGAGGGCAGCCTGCCCGAGGCACGCCAGCAGATCGAGGCGCTGCAAGAGCAGGCCGCGCTGACGCAAAACGCGATCGCCGCCCTGGTGGGCCAGCCGGGCGGGGCCTTGGCCCTGGTGCCTCCCGCGCAATCGGCCCTGAGGAAAATCGCCACGCCGGCGACCCTGCAGGCCGACCTGCTGGGCCAGCGCGCCGACATCGCTGCCGCCCGCTGGCGCGTGGAAGCGGCCGCGCACGACGTGCGCAATGCCAAGACCCAGTTCTACCCCAACATCAACCTGGTGGCCTTCGCCGGTTTCTCCAGCATCGGCCTGGGCCGCCTGCTGGACTCGGGCAGCCAGCAGTGGGGCGTGGGTCCGGCGCTGCGCCTGCCGATTTTTGACGCGGGCCGCCTGCGTGCCAACCTGCGCGGCAAGACGGCCGACCTCGACGCCGCTGTGGAGAGCTACAACGCGGCGGTGATCGATGCGGTGCGCGAAGTGGCCGACCAGGTGGCTTCGACCCAGTTCATCGCCCGCCAGCAAGCCGAGCAGCGCGCCGCAGCCGCCGCCGCAGAAGCGGCCTATGAAATTGCCCTGCAGCGCTACAAGGCCGGCCTGGGCAATTACCTGAATGTGCTGAGCGCAGAAACCAGCGTTCTCAACCAGCGGCGCCTGGCCGTGGACCTGGCGGCGCGCGCGCTGGATACGCAAGTGACGCTGATCCGGGCGCTGGGCGGCGGCTACCAGGCCGACAGCGTGACCGCGCAAAAGTGATTCACACACAAGACATCGAAAGAACAGCATGAACGCACCGCAAACCGAGAGCAAGGCGCCTGCCGGCAACCCCACACGCAAGAAGGCGCTCACCGCCCTGGCCAGTGTGGTCGCCATCGCCGGCCTGGGCTGGGCCGCCTATGAATGGCGCGTGGCCAGCCACTACGAGTCCACCGACAACGCCTATGTGCAGGGCAACGTGATCCAGATCACGCCGCAGATCGGTGGCACCGTCATGGCCATACTGGCCGACGACACCGATTTCGTGAAGGCCGGCCAGCCGCTCGTGAGGCTAGACCCGGCCGACGCCAAGCTCGCGCTGGACCAGGCCGAAGCCAACCTCGCGCAGGCTGTGCGTCAGGTGCGCACGCTGTACGCGAACAATGGATCGCTGTCTGCGCAGATTGCATTGCGCGAGGCCGATGCGAACAAGGCGCAGACCGAGATCGGCCGCGCCCAGAGTGAAGTGGCACGCGCCAGCGACGACCTGAACCGGCGCCAGTCGCTCGCCGGCAACGGCGCCGTGTCCAGGGAAGAGCTGAACCATGCGCAAACACAGCTGGCCAACGCCAGGAGCGCGCTGGCCGCGGCACAGGCCGGGGTCGCGGCGGCGCAGGCCGGCGTGGTGACCGCGCGCGAGCAACTGGCCAGCAACCAGGCCATGACCGAGGGCACAAGCATCGCCCAGCATCCAAGCGTGCTGGCCGCCGCCGCCAGGGTGCGCGAGGCCTACCTCGCCACGCAGCGCGCCGCCTTGCCGGCCCCGGTGGACGGCTATGTGGCCAAGCGCACCGTGCAACTTGGCCAGCGCGTGGCCGCAGGCACGCCGATGATGTCCATCATCCCGCTGCAGCAGGTCTGGGTCGATGCCAACTTCAAGGAGGTGCAGCTGCGCAACATCCGCCTGGGCCAGCCGGTCAAGCTCACGGCCGATGTCTATGGCAAGAAGGTGGAATACCAGGGCACGGTGGCCGGCCTGGGCGCCGGCACGGGCGCGGCGTTTGCGCTGCTGCCGGCGCAAAACGCCACCGGAAACTGGATCAAGGTGGTGCAGCGCGTGCCGGTGCGCGTGGCGCTGGATGCGCAGCAGCTCGCCGCCAATCCGCTGCGCGTGGGCCTGTCGATGGACGCCACCGTGGACGTGAGCAACAAGGATGGCAAGACGCTGGCCGACGCCACGCGTACTTCGGCGATCTCGCAGACGCAGGTCTACAGCGCGCTGGATGCCGGCGCCGATGCCGAGGTGCGCCGTGTCATCGCGGCGAATGCGGGCCAGCTTGCTGCGCGTGCCGCGGCGCCCAAGGGTGTTCCCGCGCCGCCGTACCTCGCATCGAACAACGTCGCGGGTCCGGTGGCGCAGGCGGCCAGCGCACCGATCCACTGAGCCATGTCCGCAACTGCTTCCACCACGGCGCCCGCACCGCTCGAAGGCTCGGCCCGCGCCTGGGGCACGGTGGCCCTGTCCGCCGCCACCTTCATGAACGTGCTGGACACGTCCATCGCCAACGTGTCGCTGCCGGCGATCGCAGGCGACCTGGGTGTCAGCCCCAACCAGGGCACCTGGGTCATCACCAGTTTTGCCGTGGCCAACGCGATCGCCGTGCCGTTGACCGGGTGGCTGTCGCAGCGTTTCGGCCAGGTGCGCCTGTTCGCGGCCAGCGTGATCCTCTTCGTCATTGCTTCCTGGCTGTGCGGCCTGGCGCCCAACATGACGGCGCTGATCGGCTTTCGCGCGCTGCAGGGTTTTGTGGCCGGGCCGATGATTCCGCTTTCGCAGGCACTGCTTTTGTCCAGCTACCCCAAGGCCCTGGCGGGACTGGCCATGGCGATGTGGTCGATGACCACGCTGCTGGCGCCGGTGATGGGCCCGCTTCTGGGCGGCTGGATCACCGACAACGTCTCCTGGCCGTGGATCTTCTACATCAATATTCCCGTCGGCCTGATCGCCGCTGCGGCGGCCTGGGGCATTTACCGCGAGCGTGAAAGCGCGACGCAAAAGCTGCCGATCGATGCCGTGGGCCTGGGGCTCCTGGTGCTCTGGATCGGCGCGCTGCAGATCATGCTGGACATCGGCAAGGAGCACGACTGGTTCCATTCGGGCGCCGTCGTCGCGCTGGCCGTGGTGGCGGTGGTCGGCTTCGTGGCATTCCTGATCTGGGAGCTCACCGAAAAGCATCCAGTCGTGGACCTGACCCTGTTCAAGCGGCGCAACTTCTGGGCCGGCACGCTGGCGCTGTCGGTGGGCTATGGGCTGTTCTTCGGCAACGTGGTGCTGCTTCCGCTGTGGCTGCAGCAATTCATGGGCTACACCGCCACGCAGGCCGGCATGGTGATGGCGCCGGTGGGCCTGCTGGCCATCGTGTTCTCGCCCTTCGTGGGCAAGAGCATCGGCCGTGTCGACCCGCGGCGCTTCGCCAGCTTCGCATTCCTGGTGTTCGCGCTGGTGCTGTGGATGCGCTCGCAATTCAACACCCAGGCCGACCTGGCCACCATCCTGGTGCCGACCCTCGTGCAGGGCGTCTCCATGGCGTTCTTCTTCATTCCGCTGGTCACGATCACGCTCTCGGGCATCGCGCCGGAGCGCATCCCGGCGGCCTCGGGCTTGTCAAACTTCGTGCGCATCACGGCTGGTGCCATGGGGACTTCCATCACCACCACGCTCTGGGAAAGCCGTGCCTCGGTGCACCATGCACAGCTGGCCGAGGCCGTGAACCAGGGCAGCCAGGCGGCCAGCGGCGCGCTGGCAGGCCTGGCCGGTGCGGGCCTGACCCCGGAGCAGGCGCTGGCCCAGGTCAACCGAATGCTCGACCAGCAGGCCTTCATGCTGGCGGCCAACGACATGTTCTACGTCTCCGCCCTGATGTTCCTGCTCCTGATACCGCTGGTCTGGCTGTCGCGGCCGCAGCGCGCCGCGGGCGGGGCGGATGCGGCTGCCGGGGCGCATTGAGCGCCGTGTGCAAGGTCTATTTGCCCGAGAACCTTGCCGCCAGGCCAAAGATGCGATAGCGTTGACCCCACAAAGCCTTGATGCGTAGGCGGCAAGCCGCCTGCGCACATCAAGTTGCAACAGGGGGTGTCATGCCAGAACGGAGCGCGTCAAGCGTCCAGGACGAGAATGGGCCAGGCCGAAAGGGCCCGGATGCGGCCCTGCACTTGCAGCCGGTGCGTCGCGGCCCGTCCACTGTGCAGGAACTTTCTGCCGATTCCTACCGGGTGCTGGTCGAGCAGGTCCAGGCGGCCATGTTCGTCATACAGAACGACCGCTTTCGTTTTGTCAATCCAAAGCTGACGCAGCTGTTCGGCTACTCAATGGAAGAGTTTCTGGATGGCATGGACCCCAGCGACTTGACGATTCCCGAAGAGCGTGCCCGGGTTCGCGAGCAGGTGCGCCAGCGGGTGCAGGGTGTTCCTGGCCGCGCCTACGACATCTCCTGCATACGCAAAGACGGCAGCTTCTTCAGCGCGCGGGTCTGGGGCGTGCATATTGCGTTGGACGGAGAACCGGCCGACCTCGTCACGCTGCATGACGTCAGCGAAATCAAGCAAGCCACGCAGGCCGCACAGCAGCGGGCGCAGCTGTTGGCGCATGCCGAGGAGCTGGCGCACATCGGGTCGGCCGAAACCGACCTGGCGAGCGACGTGGTCACCCTCTCCGCCGGCATGTTCGCCCTTCTTGGCGAGCCGGTGTCCGAGCAGAAGTTCTCCCGGGACTGGTTGTTCACCCGGGTTCCGTTCGGCGAGCGCGCCTTTGTTCGCGGCATCAGCGAAGGTGTCTCGCCGGGGGAGACTTGCGAGTTCCAGCACCGCATCGTGCACGCGGACGGTACCCAGCGGATCGTGCTGCACCGGGGGCTGGTGGAGGCTGGCGCCCAAGGCCAGCCGGTGCGGTCGCTCACCATCCTGCAAGACATCACGGTACAGCGCACCGCGGAGCAGCGGCTTGATCTGCTGGCCAACTCCGACGAAGTGACGGGCTTGCCAAACCGCAGCGGCTTGGCCGACAGGCTGGACGCGGCAGTGCGCCAGGCGCGCCGCGAGGATCGCCAAATCGCGGTGCTGGGTATCGAGATCGACCAGCTCAAGCTGGTCAGCGAATCCCTGGGCTATGCCGGCGGCGACCGCCTGCTCGCCGCCGTGGCAAAACGATTGTCCGGCGCACTTTCGCCGCAGGACACGCTGGCACACCTGGGCAGCGCCGAATACGTTGCGCTGCTCAACCGCAGCGAAGACGTTGGCGAAGTCCAGGCGCAGGCGATTGCGCAGATGCTGATCGAGGCGCTTGCGGCGCCATTTCCGATCGATGACAGCGAAGTCAAGGTGAGCTGCGGCATTGGAGTCTGCCTGTTTCCGCGCGATGGCGATGGCGTCGACAAACTGCTGCACCAGGCCCAGGCCGCCATGTACCGGGCCCACGAGCTGGGCGACAACCGCGTCTGCTTCTTCAGCCCGGAAGCCAATGCCAAGGCCGCGGTTCGCCTGGCGATGGAGGCCGCATTGCGGCGTGCGCTGCAGCGCGGCGAATTCCAGTTGCGCTACCAGCCGCAGCTGGACCTGGCAAGCGGCGGCGTGGTCGGGGTGGAGGCCCTGCTGCGCTGGAACGCCGAAGCGCGCGGCGCCGTGCCGCTGTCGGAGTTCCTGCCGGTGGCGGAGGAAACCGGCTTGAGCCTGCCGATCGGCGAGTGGGTACTGCGAACCGCTTGCACGCAAAGCCTGGCCTGGCAGCGGGCCGGCTTTGCGCCCTTGCGCATGGCGGTGAATCTGACCATCCGCCAGCTGCAGCAGGCCGACATCGTGCGACGCATTCAGGCCATCCTGATGGAAACCGGCCTCGACCCGCACCACCTCAGCCTGGAAGTGACAGAAAGCGGACTGATGGGCGAAGGCGCGCACGTGAGCCGGGTGCTGGCGGAGTTGAAGGCGCTGGGCGTCGAGATCGCGCTGGACGGCTTCGGCACCGGCTATTCATCGCTGAGCCGCTTGCGCCAGTTGCCGATCGATGTGGTCAAGGTGGACCGCTCCTTCGTGCATGACGTGACGGCCGCGCCCGAGGATGTCTCGATCACGCGCGCAGTCATCACCATGGCGCACAGCCTGCAGATGAAGGTCCTGGCCACGGGAGTGGAAACCGAGGGCCAGCTGGCGCTGCTGGTTTCCAACCGCTGTGACCGCATGCAGGGCAACTACTTCAGCAACCCCATTACCGGGGAAGCGGTGGCGGCCATGCTGCGTGAGGGCCGGCAGTTGCCGGAGAAACTGCTCCAGCGGCGGACCCAGAAACGCACACTGCTGCTGGTCGACGACGAGGAAAGCATCGTCTCCTCGCTCAAGCGCCTGCTGCGGCGCGATGGCTACCAGGTGGTCACGGCCAACAGCGGCGCGCAGGGGCTGCAGCGCATGGCCGAGAACGCGGTGGATGTCATCGTCTCCGACCAGCGCATGCCGGGCATGACGGGGGTTGAGTTCCTGCGCCGCGCCAAGGAGCTGTATCCGGATACCGTGCGCATGGTGCTGTCCGGCTATACGGAGCTGCAGTCGATCACCGACGCCATCAACGAAGGCGCGATCTACAAGTTCCTGACCAAGCCCTGGGACGACGAGCGGCTGCGCGGGCACATCCAGGAAGCCTTCCACCACAAGGAGCTGGCCGACGAGAACCGCCGGCTCGGCGGTGCGGTGGTCGCCGCCAACCAGGAACTGGCCGAGGTGAACGAACGCCTGCAGCGCCTGCTCGATACACAGCGCGAGCAGATCACGCGCGAAGAGACCAGCCTGCTGATCGCACGCGAGATGATCGAGAACATCCCGGCACCGGTGCTCGGCTTTGACCAGGAAGGCATGATCGCCTTCGTCAACGCCGACGCTGAACGCCTGTTTTCACAGGAAGCCGGGCTCCTGGGGCGCGGCGCGCAAGAAGCGCTGGCCGACGATCTGCTGGCCGTCTGGCAGCACGGCGACGGAGCCTACCACCGGGTCAGCGTGGCCGGCCAGCCCTACCAGGCCGTGTGCCGCGAAATGCACAGCGCCACGCGTTCGCGCGGCAAGCTACTGGTCCTCACACCCAGCGCGATCGCGCATTGATGCCATGGCACCTTCCACATTCGCACTTGATGATCTGCCCGCCGCAGGCGGTGTGCTGGCCGAGCCGGTCCGCGACGCGAACGGACAACTGCTGGTTCCGGCAGGCACGGCCCTGAACCCGGACCTGGTCGCCGCGCTGCGCCGGCGCGGGATCGCGGCGGTCGTTGTGTTTCCGCCCAGCACGGCGGCCAACGAAGAAGGCGCAAAGGCGCAAGCGCAAGCCTCGAACGCGCAAGCCGAGGCGCGCGTGCAGCGCCTGTTCAGGTACTCGGTAAAAGCGGGGCAACTCAACCCCTTGCTGCACATCGTTCGCCGCTTCCGCCTGGGAGAGTCGCCATGACTGTTTTATCGCCCGAAGCCATTGTTGCCAGCGTGCGGGAATTGCCCTCCCTGCCCGCGGCGGTGATGGAGCTGATCCAGTCGATGGGCAACACCGAGGTGAACGCCGAAGAGCTCGCCAGCAAGATATCGAATGACCAGGCTCTCGCCGCGAAGACCCTGCGGCTGGCCAACTCGTCGTTCTACGGCATGTCGCGCCAGGTGACGTCGATCGCCGACGCCACCACCATTCTCGGCTTGCGCACCTTGCACAGCGTGGCCACGGCCGCCGGAGTTGCGGGAAACTTTTCGAAGGTACGGTGCCAGGGCTTCGACTTCAACGCGTTCTGGCGCCACTGCATCGGCGTCGCCCTGTGCGCCCAGTCTCTGGCCCAGGCCGCGCGCCTGGAAGCGGGCTCCGCATTCACGTTGGGCCTGCTGCACGACATCGGCCGTCTCGCGCTGGCAAGCAGCTTTTCCGAGCAGTATGCGCAGGTCCTGCAGTACCAGCGCGAGCAGGATTGCTTCATCCTGGAGGCCGAACGCGCCGTGCTCGGAACAGACCATGCGCAGGTTGGCGGATTGATCGCGGAGCATTGGCGCTTTGCGCCGGCTTTCGTGGAAGCCATCGCCGAGCACCACGATCCGAAGCCGGCCGCCGCCGCGCGGCTCAGCGATGTCGTGCACGTGGCCGACAACATGGCGCATGCGCTGGATTTGTCGCGCCTGGAGGACGACATGGTGCCGCCGCTGTCCACGGCCTCCTGGTCCCGTTTCGCCCTGGACGAGCGCAAGTGCCGGCAGATGTTCATGAACACCGAGTCGCAGCACGAAGCGGTGTGCCAGGCGCTTTTGAGCTAGTAGACAGGAGAGGCCATGAATCCCCAAGTGCAGGTTCCATCGCAGCCCGACCCGGCCCTTCCCACGGGAGACCAGATCCAGGAGCTGCTGCGCGCCAACAACGAGCTCAAGCAGGCCAATGCCCGCTTGTCCGATGCCCAGGACAAGCTGATGCAATCGGAAAAACTCGCGTCGATAGGGCAACTCGCGGCGGGCGTGGCGCACGAGATCAACAACCCCATCGGCTTCATTTTCTCGAACTTCGGAACGCTGGAAAAATACCTGGCCGACCTGTTCCTGATGCTTGCCGCGTACGAGGAAGCGGAGGCCGGCCTGGCGGGAACCGAGGTCGGCGGCAAACTCAAGGCGCTGCGCGAAGAAGTCGAACTCGACTACCTGAAGGAGGACATCCCGACCTTGATGGCGGAGTCCAAGGACGGCATCACGCGCGTTCGCAACATCGTGCAGAACCTGAAAGACTTCTCGCGCGTGGATTCCAGCCAGGAATGGGTGATGGCCGACCTGCACCACGGCCTGGACTCCACGCTCAACATCGTGAACAACGAGATCAAGTACAAGGCCGACGTGGTCAAGTCCTACGGCGAACTGCCGGATGTCGAGTGCCTGCCGTCCGAGTTGAACCAGGTCTTCATGAACCTGCTGGTGAACGCCGCCCATGCGATCCACGCGGAGCGCGGCACGATCACCATCCGCACCGGAACGGTGGACGCCGCGGCCGTCTGGGTGGAGGTGCAGGACAACGGCAGCGGCATCGCCAAGGAAAACCTGGGCCGCATCTTCGACCCCTTCTTCACGACCAAGCCGGTGGGCAAGGGAACGGGGCTGGGCCTTTCGCTGTCCTATGGCATCGTCAAGAAGCACCTGGGCCAGATCGAGGTGTTCAGCGAAATCGGCAGCGGCACCACGTTTCGCGTCACCCTGCCGGTCCGCCATCCGGCCGAGGAGTAAGCGATGGATGTGGTGCCAGATCTGCAGGCCAGGCCCGCCGCCGTCCAGGAAAACGGTGCGGGCATGAGTGACGGCCCGGCCGGCGCCAGCCAGACAGTCTTGTGCGTGGACGACGAGCCCAACATCGTGTCGGCGCTGCGGCGCCTGTTTCGCAGCAGCGGCTACCGTGTCGTGACCGCCACCAGCGGGGCCGAGGCGCTGACGCTGCTCGAAGGTGAGCCGGTCGACCTGATTTTTTCCGACATGCGCATGCCGGGCATGGACGGCGCGCAGTTGCTGGAGCAGGTGCGCGCGCGCTGGCCGGGCACGGCCAGGGTCTTGCTGACCGGCTATGCCGACATGCGCTCGACCATCTCCGCGATCAACACCGGGGAGGTCTACCGCTACATCACCAAGCCCTGGAACGACGAAGAGATTCTCGCGACCGCGCGCCAGGTGTTCGAGCGCAAGGCGCTGCAGGCGGAAAAATCCCGACTCGAAGCCTTGACGCATGCGCAAAACCAGGAA
>DATILI010000198.1:0-2504 GCA_035476635.1 Burkholderiaceae bacterium
AACTTCAACGTACAGGTGTGGCACGGCCTGTATGCGCCGAAGGGCACCCCTCCCACGGTGCTGGCGAAGCTGAACGCCGCCCTGCGCACTGCGCTGAAGGATCCTGATCTGATCAAGCGCGAAGAGGCGCTGGGCCTGAGCATCGTCAACGACAACCGACTCGATCCTGCCGGTCATCGCAAGTTCGTGGAAGCGGAAATGACCCGCTGGGCCAAGGTGATCAAAGAGGCCGGCGAGTTCGCCGACTGATCCTCCAACCGTTCCCCAATGGAGTGGGCCGCCATGAAAACTTTTGAGAAAAATTAACTTGCACACAATTTAATTGCCAGCTACAATTCAGTCATGGCAACGCAAAAGCTCACCTCCGACCAAGCCCTGATGCTGGACAACCAGCTGTGCTTTGCCCTGTATTCGACCTCGCTGGCCATGACCAAGCTGTACAAGCCCTTGCTTGAACAGCTCAACCTGACCTATCCGCAATACCTGGTCATGCTGGTGCTCTGGGAGCGCGATGGCCTGATGGTGTCCGAGCTTGGCGAGCGCCTCTATCTGGATTCAGGCACGCTCACGCCGCTGCTCAAGCGCATGGAGGCGGGTGGCCTGGTTGCCCGCATGCGCGCCGTGGAAGACGAGCGCCGCGTACACATCATGCTGACGGCAGCCGGGCGCAAGCTGAAGGCCAAGGCGGCCGAGATTCCCGGCTGCGTGCTGAGCGCGACGCAGTGTTCCATTCCCGAACTGATTGCGCTGACTCACCAAGTCCAGACCCTGCGCAAGCACCTGACGGCCTGACGATTTCCCGATTCGATTTTTTTACCCGCTTCGTTCCCGAAGCAACAACCCCCAAAGGAAACCACCATGACCACGCTCGACAAAGTTCTCTACACCGCCCGCGCCCACACCACCGGCGGCCGCGATGGCGCTTCCAAGACGGACGACGGCCGCCTGGACGTCACGCTGTCGTCGCCCGGCACTGCTGGCACCGGCACCAACCCCGAGCAATTGTTCGCTGCCGGTTATTCGGCTTGCTTCATTGGCGCCATGAAGGCGGTTGCCGGCAAGATGAAGGCCACGCTGCCGGCCGACCTGGCCATCGACGCTGAAGTCGACCTGGGCCCGATCCCCAACGCCTACGGCATTGCCGCGCGCCTGAATGTCAGCCTGCCGGGCATGGACCGCGCCCAGGCCCAGGCGCTGATCGATGCCGCCCACCAGGTGTGCCCGTACTCCAACGCCACGCGCGGCAACATCGACGTCAAGATCACGCTGGTCTGATCAAGCCAAGCCCGGCGGGCTCGCCGCACGGCGGGCCTCCTGCAGCAGCAGCGCCTCCATGGCGCGTGCTGCGATCGACAAGGCCTTGCCCTTGCGCTGGGCCAGCACCAGCGGCCGGCGCAAGGCCGCATCGCGGATCGGCCGGGCCACCAGCCCGGCATTTCGAAAATGAAACAAGGTCAGCTCGGGCACGACGCTGATGCCCAGGCCCTGCGCAATCAACGCCGCCAGGGTCGCCAGATGCTCCACCTGCAGGCTGCTCGCGCGCAAGGCATCGATGGCCGGCAAGGCCGCCAGATGCTGGTGCACGCTGCTGTGCCGCGCCAGGTGGATGATCTCCTGGCCGGCCAGCTGCGCCAGGCTGACCGGACGCACGCCGGCCAGCGGATGGTCGCTGCGGCACACCAGGTAGAAGCGCTCGCTGCGCAGTACCCGGGTATCGAATTCGCGCAGATCGCCACCCGCGGTAATAGCCATGTCCACCTTGCCTTCGCGCAATAGCGCCAGGCCGGCGTCGGCCAGCGTGTCAAACAATTCCACATCGATCAGCGGGTTCTCGGCGCGGTAGCGCGCGATTACCGGCGGCATCCAGACGGCGGCGACCGAGGGCAGGGCGGCCACGGCAACGCGGCCCTGGCGGCGCGCCGCCAGGTCCTGCAGATTGCCCAGGGCGGCGCGCAGATCTTTCTCGATGCGGCGCACCTCTTCGGCAAATACTTCTCCTTCGGGCGTCAGCGTGACCTGGCGGGTGGAGCGCGCAAACAGGCGCAGGCCGGCGGTGGCTTCGATGCGCTGAATGCGCTGGCTGAAGGCGCTTTGCGACAGGTGGCAGCGTTCGGCTGCGCGCGTGAAGTGCTGGGTTTGCGCCAGGGCCATGAAGGCCTCGAGGTCGCGGACCGAGAGATTGATTGATTTCATGGATGAATCAAGCCATTATTCCCATTTTACAGATGGCCCTGGGCTCACGAAAATACGCCCATGACCTCTTCCATTCCCTTCTCGGGCCAAGCCCAGGGCCCGTTGCTGATCGGTTGCGGCGCGGGTTTTTCGGGAGACCGCTGGGATGCGGCGGGCCCGGTGGTAGACACCTTGATTGCTTCAGGCCAGCCGGCGGCACTGATGTTCGAAACCCTGGCCGAGCGCACGCTGGCGCTGGCCCAACTCGCGCGGCGCGCCGATCCCGAAGCCGGCTATGAGCCCACGCTGGCGCGCTTTGTGCGGCCGGTGCT
>DATILI010000199.1:0-6097 GCA_035476635.1 Burkholderiaceae bacterium
GCACGGGTGTAATGCTCGGCTTGGATGGCGCATTCCAGTTCTGGAGTGAAGAGTTCAATGTGAAGGAAAACTTTCAATGAAGCGGATACCCACGTTCGCGTTAGCCTTGTGTGCCGCGCTGAGCGCATGTCAGTCCACCTCGTCGACGGCGGAAAAGGCGCCGTCAGCCAACGCCTCTGCTGCACTGGAGTCCGGCGGCGCAAAGCAATGCGAAGCGCTCGTCGGAACCCGGCTCGGCTCCGGGACCATCGACAAGGCCGAATGGATCGAGCGCGGGGCGTCCCTGCTCACCCTGGCGCAGCGGACCATGATCAGGGTGGCGACTAAGGGCGCGCTGCAAATCGACGCGCCGGTCGATTTCTGCCACGTCACCGCCACGTTGCGGCCGGTGCCCACATCGGCAATCAAGGTCGGCGTCTGGTTGCCGCAACCGTGGAACGGCAAGCTGCTGGGTTCCGGCGGCGGCGGCTTCAACGGCGGAATCGGGATCGGGGGGTTCGTTTTCAAAGAACCCCTGGCACAGGGCTATGCCGGCGTGGCGACCGACGCGGGCCACGATGAAACCGATTCGGCGAAGTTCGCTTACGACTCCGTGGAGTCACTGAAGGACTACGGCTGGCGTGCCAATCACCTCGGCGTCGGCTTCGCCAAGGCGTTGATTGCCTCCTACTACGGCAGCCCCGCCAAGCGTGCCTACTTCAACGGCTGCTCCAATGGCGGACGCGATGCGCTGATGCTGGCGCAGCGCTTCCCCGAGGACTACGACGGCATCATCTCGGGCGCCCCGGCCGCCGACTACACAGGCGTGATGGCCAAGTTCATCTGGAACCGCCAGGCCGTCAACGCCGCCCCGAAGCTTAAAGACAAGCTGAAGCTGGTGCAGGACGCCGTAATTGCCAAGTGCGATGCGCTCGATGGTGTGAAGGATGGCCTGCTGGAGAATCCTCTGAGGTGCTCCTTCGACCCCGCCGAGCTGCAGTGCAGGAACGGCGACGGGCCCAACTGTCTGGACGCAGCCGAAGTGACCTCGCTGCGCAAGATTCATGGCGGCCCGCGCCTGGGCAACGGCAGCCAGCTCTATGCGGGGCAGCCCGTCGGCGCAGAGGCGCTGCCAGGGGGCTGGGATGCCTGGATCATTGGCGAGAAACTGGCCTCACTTGGCCCCGAAGCCTTCCGTTGGATGGTGTACCGCGATCCGAAATGGGACATCGACCGCTTCGAGCTGGCGCGCGACAGCGCGCTGGCCAAGGAGCGCATCGGGCCGATCGTGGATGCCACCAATCCCGATTTGAGTGCCTTCATGCGCCGGGGTGGCAAGCTGATGATGTATCACGGCTGGAACGACGTTGCAATTCCTGCCGGAGCGACGCTGGACTACTACGCGGCGCTGCGCAAGACGGTCGGCCCCGCCGCAGACCAGCAAACCCGTCTGTTCATGATGCCGGGTCTCCTTCATTGCGGGGGCGGACCTGGGGCGACTCACTTCGACAAGCTCGGCGAACTGGACCGCTGGGTGGAAAGCGGGAAGGCACCGGAACGGATCGTCGCGACGGAGTACGACCCGCCTGCGAGCTTGTTCGTGATGCCCAACGCCAAGACGGTGCGCACGCGGCCGCTGTGTCCGTGGCCCAAGGTGGCCCACTTCAAGGGTACGGGATCGTCGGACGATGCCGCGAACTTCATCTGCAGATAGCAGCGTTCATGTTCAACCCAACATGCGAATGACCTGTATCCCCCGTCTCCTACGAGCAACCGCCGTTTTCTGCTTGATCGCGCTGCAAGGCTTTGCCGCCGGCGCTTCAGACTCGCTGGGCAACGGAAGCGGTCGCGGACGCGTCGACTTTTATCCGCTCCGCTCGGTCAATTACCTTCTCCCTGTTCCATCGACGGTGAAATATGACTATCGGGTCTACGTTCCCTCACGCCACAGCATGTCGAAGGACCTGCCGCTGTTCGTCATGGTGCATGGCTGCGGCACCACCGCGGACCAGCAGATGCACGCAAGCCAGATCAACGAGCTCGCCGAAGCCGAAGGCTTTCTGGTCATGCATCCGGACAACGGCGGCGGTTGCTGGCGCGCGGTCCTCTCGGCATTGGACAGCATTCATCGCGGCGGTGGCGGTGAAGCTGACCTGCTCGCCGAGATGACGCGTGCGACGATGGCGAATTACAACGTGGATCCCGAGCGCGTCTACATGATCGGCATGTCGTCCGGGGCGTTTCAGACAACGCATACTGCGGCGGCCTATCCCGAGATTTACGCAGCCGTGGGCGTCATGGCGGGCGGAGGCTTCGGGATGAACGTTGGCTGCATCGCGCTGCCCGATGCTGCGGCGCCGGCCCTAGCGCCGCTGGCGATCGCGGAGATGGGCACGCGTGCACGGGTGATCCCGTTCATTTCGCTGGGCGGAACGACCGACCCCCTCGGCGAGACTCCCACCATCGGCGGCTGCAGCCGCCTGGCGTTCATCGAGTCCATGGCCACGAACATGCTGCTGGCCGGCAATCGCTACGCGCCGGACCTGTCGTCCACCGTCAAGGGCCAGGTGCCCAACGGATACAGCTGGACCAAGGAAGTCTGGCGCGACAGATCGGGCTGCCAAATCAGCGAACGCTGGATCATCGACAGCATGGGGCATTACTGGTCGGGCGGCAGCAGCGATCCGCAGTGGGCCCCATGGACAGATCCGAAAGGCCCCAGCGCTAACCGCGCTGCCTGGGAGTTCTTCAGCCGCTACCGCAAATCCGACACGATCAATGAGTGCGCGGAAAGCCGGCGCTGAGCGAAAGGGTTCTTGGACCGATAGAACAGTGTCATGAAAGAGTCCGTTCTGAAAATGAAAAGACCACTGCTGATCGCAGCCGCTCTTGCCCTGGGCGTCGCCGCCGGCACGGCGCAAGCGGCAAATCCGACGTCGCGCGTTGCACAGGGCGCGCTGGCAGGAACTACGGATGGAAACGTGTCGTCGTTTCTAGGCATTCCCTATGCCGCACCACCGACAGGCCCCAACCGTTGGCGCGCGCCGCAGGCGCCCGCGAAGTGGAGTGGGGTCAAGAATGCCGACCGCTTCGCGCCCAACTGCTCACAAGACCAGTCGAAGGCAGGTTTCGGCCCCTATACCGCGGAGTATCTGACTGCCGGGGAGGTCAGCGAGAACTGTCTCTATCTCAACGTATGGGCACCTGCCAAAAAGGCGCAAAAGCGCCTGCCGGTGCTGGTATGGATCCATGGAGGAGCCTTTTTCTCGGGGTCCGGTTCGATACCCATCTATAGCGGTGCCGCGCTCGCCCGGCAGGACGCGGTGGTCGTGACGATCAACTACCGTCTTGGCCTGTTCGGCTTCTTCGCACACCCAGAGCTCACCCGCGAGGCTGGCGGCGCGCCACCGGCCAACTTCGGCCTGCAGGATCAGATCGCGGCGCTGCGCTGGGTCCACGACAACATCGCCGCCTTCGGCGGTGATCCGTCCCAGGTCACGGTTGCCGGGCAGTCGGCTGGTGCCATGTCGGTCCACTATCTGCTCGCCTCAAAGCTGGCGAAGGGCTTGTTCGTGCGGGCCATCGCCCAGAGCGGCCTGCCGGACTGGTTCCCGCTGCCCGCCCTCGCCGACGCCGAACGCGCAGGAGAAGCCTTCGCACAGTCCAAGGGTGCAGGATCGCTCGAAGCGCTCAGGGCGTTATCGACCGAAACCCTCGCGGCCAAGGGCAGCAGCGGCGCTCCTTCCTTCACCGGCATTCCGGTAGTCGATGGTCAGCTGATACAGCAGTCGCCCGAACAGTGGCGTGCGCAGGGACGGCCGTTGCCGGTCCCCCTGCTCACGGGCTTTAACGCAGACGAGGCGTTCGATCCCATCCCGGTGACGGATGCGGCCTCGTTCAAGGCGAAGGCAGAACGCGACTTTGGCCCATTCGCCGATCGGATGGCGCCGTTCTATCCGGCACAGAACCCGGCGGAGGCCGCGCGTGCGCTGAGCCGCGACCGCATCAATGCGGGCCTGTATGCCTGGCAGCGGCGCTCCCGCAAGGGCGGCGCGCCCGCCTACGCGTACCTGTTCACGCACCGCGAGCCCGGACCGCAGTCCGATATCTGGCGCTCGTTCCATTCGTCCGAAATCCCGTACGTGTTCGGGATGCTCGATGCCGCACCCGAGCGGCCGTTTACTGCAAAGGACCGGGAGCTTTCGAATGTCATGGGCCAGTACTGGCTCAACTTCGTCCGTACCGGCAATCCCAACGGCCGTGGATTGCCGCAGTGGCCTGTCTTCGCGTCGCCGTCCTTCGATCTCATGGAGCTGGGCGAAAGCGTCAAGCCGCGCCCGATTTTGCCGGCCGCGCAGCTCAAGGTCATGGACGAGTATCTGGACAACGGCGGCGGGACGGGGCCTTTCGATGCAGTCAAACGAGCGATGGAGGCTGCAAAGGCCGCTCTCGGGCAATCCAAGAGTGAGAAATGAGCACGTTTTTCCAACCAAAATTTCTGAACTCCTGATAGGAAACACCCGATGAAGCAATTCCATCTCGCGGCCATCGCTATGGCCGCTGCCGGCATGATTGGATGTAGTTCCAATGCCGTCCGCACGACCAAGGCAGTACCGGGCGTCGCAGCGGGTAGCCACGCGCTGTGTGCCGCGCTCCCCGGAACTCAATTGGGCTTTGGCACCGTTGACACGGCTGAGTACGTCGCTCAGGGCGAGGATCTCCTGTCCGCGGCGAAAAAGGCGATGCTCAAGATCCTTGTGCCGAATTTGCCCCCGATTGATGTTCGCGCGCCCAGGGATTTCTGTCGCGTGACGGCGGAACTGCGTCCGGCGGCGGGCTCGCTGGTCAAGGTTCAAGTCTGGCTGCCCGACGACTGGAACGGGAAGATGTATGCGGGCGGCGGCGGCGGCTTCAACGGGGGCCTGTTCAGTGCGTCGTTCGGAATGCATGGCGCGGCCACGAAAGGCTACGCAAGCGTCGTTACCGATGTCGGTCACGACATGTCCATGTCGGCCGAGTTCGCGCACAACCGCGAGCAGTTCATTGACTACGGGTACCGTGGCAACCATGTCACCGCCGTGTTCACGAAGGATCTGATCAAGGCGTATTACGGTAAACCGGCGACGCGCGCATATTTCGTCGGCGGCTCCAACGGTGGCCGCGAGGCGCTGATGGAAGCGCGGCGTTTCCCTGAGGACTACGACGGCATCGTCGCCGGCATGCCCGCCAACAGCTTCACCAAGCTGGTGGGCGTCAGCTTCCTGTGGAATCACCACGCCGCGATGAGCGCGCCGAAGCTGGGAACCAAGCTCCCGCTGGTGTATGGCGCGGTGCTCAAGAAGTGCGACGCACTCGATGGCGTGATCGACCAGGTTCTTGAGAATCCCTTGCTGTGCAAGTTCGATCCAGCCGAATTGCAGTGCAAGGCAGGCGACGCAGCAGACTGCCTGACTGCCGGCGAAGTGACGGCCCTGCGCAAGATCTACGGCGGTCCGCGCTTGCGCGACGGCACTCAGGTATTCCCCGGACAGGCGGTGGGTGGCGAGGGCATCCCGACCAATTGGGACGCCTGGATCGTCGCCGAGAAGTCGCACCAGGCGGGGATGGGTGAAGAGTTCTTTCGCTGGATGGTCTACGGCAACCGCAAATGGGACAAGAGCCAGTTCGACATCGACCGCGACTATTCGGTCGCGATGCAGCGCGCCGCGCCGATCGTGGATTCCGACGATCCTGACCTCAGCGGCTTCCTCGGTAAGGGCGGCAAGCTGATCATTCACCACGGCTGGGCGGATGCTGCGGTCCCGCCTGCCAGCACTTTGAACTACTACGATGCCTTACGCACCAAGGTCGGCGCAGCCGCCGAGAAGCAGGTGCGGCTGTTCATGGTGCCAGGCATGCTGCACGGGCCAGGTGGCGGCAACGCCCCGACCTCGTACGACATGCTCACGGAGCTGGACCGCTGGGTCGGTGGAGGAACCGCGCCCGAGCGTGTGATCGCCTCCAAGCATGAGTCGAACTTGCCATTCGCCCTCGAAGGCACCGGAGGCAAGGTCGTGCGGACGCGACCGCTCTGTGCGTGGCCGAAGACGGCCCACTACAACGGCAGCGGCTCCACCGA
>DATILI010000200.1:0-10264 GCA_035476635.1 Burkholderiaceae bacterium
CGAAATGAAACGCGCACCAAGCAATGTCCGCCACGGAGCAACACCGGGTGCCGCCGCGTTGCCGGTGCCCGGGTTGCTCGCAGGCTCTGCGCTTCGCGGCAGGCGGTGCCCAGGGCGCTGTTCAGGGCGCGATCACGCCGAAGGCGGGGGACATTCGCGGAGGGGAGTACCCGGTGTCCTGTGCACGCACCCCGAACGCGCGCGGGTGGCGCAAACCACCATGGAAAACTGACATGTACGAAACCAAAACCCAATCGCCTTTGCCGCGCGCACACTTTGCCACGCGCCTGCTGTTGCACGTGTCGGCAACGCTCGGCCTGCTTGCGGTGTCGCTTGGGGTCGGCATGCTGGGCTACCACCGGCTGGAGCATCTCTCGTGGCTTGATGCCTTCCTGAACGCGGCCATGCTGCTGGGCGGCATGGGGCCGGTGAATGCGCCCGCCACGGCCGGCGGCAAGCTGTTCGCGGGGGTGTATGCCTTGTATGCGGGGCTGGTGTTCATCGTCAGCGCGGCGCTGATCTTCACGCCTGTCGTGCACCGCCTACTGCACAAGTTTCATTGGGACAAATAATTTCAGGAGAGTCGCATGGCCAGGATCGAAGAACGTTTGTCCGCACTCGGCTTGGTGCTGCCGCTACCAGCCAAGCCGCCGCCGGGCGTGGTCTTGCCATTCCAGGCGGTGCGCCTGCTGGGCCCCCGGGCCATCATCTCGGGACATGGGCCGCTCAACGCGGACGGCTCGATCGCCGGCCCCCTGGGCAAGCTCGGCAAGGAGCTGACCGTCGAGCAAGGCTATGCGGCTGCGCGCCTCACCGGGCTTGCCATTCTCGGCAGCCTGCAGCGCGCGCTGGGCGACCTGGACCGCATCACTGCCTGGGGCCGGGTCTTCGGCATGGTGAGTTCAGCGCCAGGTTTTATCCAGCAGCCCGCAGTCATCAACGGTTTTTCCGATCTTATCCTGGAGCTGTTTGGCCCCGAAGTCGGCGCGCATGCCCGCAGCGCGGTGGGCATGGCGGAGTTGCCATTCGGCATCCCGGTGGAAATTGAAGGTGATGTGCAGATCCGGGAATGAGGGGGAGGCTTGCCATGAACCACGAACTGACACGCCTTGCCGCCGACATGGCCCTGCATGACGAGCGCCACGAACCGTTGCGCCTTGCCTTTGGCCTGGCCTGCGCCGCGCGCGTGCGGCATCTGCTGGAAGACCCGGGAGCCCTGCAATGCCTCGCGGTCCTGCAGGCTTTCATGGAAGGCAGCGTGGACGCGGCCGCGCTGGCGCAGGCCAGGCAGGAGATCGCGGCGCTTGCCAACAGCCATCGCGGCTCCAACTCCATCGACGGTTCGGCGCATGCTGCCGTCTCCGCCACCTATGCCGTGGCCAACGCGCTGGCCGGGCGCGCCCTGGATGCGGCCGGGTATGCGGCCTATGCCACCGTGTATGCCTATGGTGGCTACGCGGTCACCGATCCATCGGCGTTCGAAGGCGAGTTCGCCTGGCAGGTATTGACACTCCGGGCGCTGGCACAACAGGAAACAGCGCAATAAAAAACCGCCCGAAGGCGGTTTTTTTACCAAGGGCGCGGCCGCTCAAGGCTTCACGTAGTCCGACACCACTTTCCAGCGCGCTTCCTGCAGCTGCGACAGGCGCGAGTACTCGTTGCCCAGGCGCTTCTTCGCGGTGAAGGTGGCTTCGGGGCTGCCGAAGATGTCGGCCGGGATCGTCATGTTGTCCATCGCTTTGACGAAGCTGTCTGTCGTGAGGTTGGTGCCCGCCTTTTGCGCGCCGGCGATGAAGGCATCGATCGCGCCATAGCCATAGACCGAGAACACGGTCGGGTCTTCGTTGAACTTGGTCTTGTACTTGTTCGCCCAGAAGCGGATCGGCTGCGAAGCTTCGTCCAGGTAGGGATGCTGCGAGGTGTGCGTGGCATACAGGCCGTCCATCGCCTTGCCGCCAAGCTTGTGGATCAGGTCGGTGTAGGCCGCGCTGGAGCCGAGGAAGACCGGGGTGAAGCCGGTCTTGCGCGATTCGCCGATGGCGCCGATGGTTTCTCGGATGATGGTGCCCAGCACCACGAGGTCGCAGCCCGCGGCCTTCATCTTCGCGACCTGCGACGAGAAGTCGGTGGCACCGCGCTTGTAGCTGGTCTTTTCCGCCAGCTCCATGTTCACGGCCTTGAGGCCCGCTTCGGCGCCACGCATCACTTCCAGCCCGAACTCGTCGTCCTGGTACATGGTGCAGACTTTCTTGGAACCCTTGTCCTTGACCAGCTTGGGCAGCGCCGTGCGCATCTGGTCGTAGTAGGTCGCGGCGAACGCGAACTTCAGCTTGTGCAGCGGATCGTACATTTCGCGCGCGGCGGTGACGGGGAAGAAATTGACCACGTTCTTCTCGAACTGGACCGGCATGGCCGCCAGGTTTTGCGCCGTGCCGATGTGGCCAACCATGATGAAGATCTTGTCCTGGTTGACCAGCTTCTGCGCGGCCAGCACGGCCTTCTTGGGGTCGTAGGCCGAATCCTCGACGATGAGCTTGATCTTGCGGCCGTTGATGCCGCCCTGCTCGTTGATCTCATCGGCGCGCAGCATCATGCCCAGGCGCACCTGCTTGCCGAAGCCCGCGATCGGGCCCGACAAGTCCTGGATCGAGCCGACCGTGATCTCGGTCTTGCTCACGCCTTGCTGCTGCGCGCCAGCGCCCAGAGCCGCCAGCGAAAGCGCCGAAAGGGCCAGAAGGGATCTGAATTTCATGACGTCTCCTTGCAAATTTATGTCGATCATTTTTGCCGCCCGCTACCGGCTGTCAAGCTGGCACAAACGCGCAAAGGGAAACTACTTAAGGCTTCATTGGGGCTTCACATAGTCCGACACGACCTTCCACTTGCCGTCCTGGATCTGCGAGAGGCGAGAGAGGTCGCTGCCCAGGCGCTTGCTCGCGGTGAAGCTCAAGGGCGGGCTGCCGAAGATGTCGCTCGGTGTCGAGAGCGTGTCGGCCGCCTTCACAAAGCTGTCGGTGGAAAGGTTGGGGCCGGCCTTTTGCGCCGCCTGCACGAACAGCTCGGCCGCCATGTAGCCGTAGACCGAGAGCACGGTCGGGTCTTCGTTGAACTTGGTCTTGTACTTGGTGGCCCAGAAGCGCAGCGGTTGCGAGGCTTCGTCCAGGTAGGGGTTCTGCACCGTCATGGTGGCGTAGAGGCCGTCCATGGCCTTGCCGCCGAGCTTGTGGATCAAGTCGGTATAGGCCGCTGCCGTGCCCAGGAACACCGGGGCAAAGCCGGTCTTGCGCGACTCGGCAATCGTGCCGATGGTCTCGCGGATGATGGTGCCCAGCACCACCAGGTCGCAGCCCGAAGCCTTCATGCGCGCGACTTGCGAGGAGAAGTCGGTGGCGCCGCGCTTGAACGAGGTTTTCTCGGCCAGTTCGGCGCCTATGGTCTTGAGGCCGGCCTCGGCGCCGCGCAACACCTCCAGGCCGAACTCATCGTCCTGGTAGATGGTGCAGACCTTCTTGGCATTCTTTTCCTTCACCATCTTGGGCAAGGTGATGCGCAGCTGGTCGTAGTAGGAGCTCAGCATGGCGTACTTGTAGCGGTGCAGCGGCTCGTACATCTCGCGCGCGGCGGTGATGGGCGCGAAGTTCACCACGTGCTTTTCAAACTGCAGCGGCATTGCCGCCAGGTTCTGCGCCGTGCCCAGGTGGCCGAGCATGACGAAGATCTTGTCCTGGTTCACCAGCTTTTGCGCCGCCAGCACCGCACGCTTGGGGTCGTAGCCCGCATCCTCGACCAGCAGCTTGAGCTTGCGGCCGTGGATGCTGCCCTGCTCGTTGGCCTCGTCAAAGCGCAGCTGCATGCCATTGCGCACCTGCTTGCCGTAGCCGGCCAGCGGCCCCGAGAGATCCTGGATGGTGCCGACCAGGATCTCGGTCTTGCCGACGCCCTGGGTCTGCGCCGCCGCAACGGTTGCGGCGAGTGCCAATGCAAAAAAGACGATTGCCGGCGTGAGCTTCATGAGGGGTCTCCTTCGGGGGGCGGATTCAGCGGTACATGGCTTCGATCTGCGGTGCGTATTTCTTTTCGACCAGCTTGCGCTTGAGCTTCATGGTCGGGGTCAGTTCCTCGTCTTCCGCGCTGAGCTGGTTTTCCAGCAGGAAGAATTTCTTGATCTGCTCCACGCGCGCGAATTTCTTGTTCACCCGGTCCAGCTCGCCCTGTATCAGTTCCTGCACTTCGCGCGAGCGCGTGAGGCTGGCGTAGTTGGAAAACGGCACGTCGTTGTCCTGCGCGTACTTCTCGACGTTCTCCTGGTCGATCATGACGATGACCGTGAGGTAGGGCAGCTTGTCGCCGATGACCACCGCGTCGGTGATGTAGGGCGAGAACTTGAGTTCGTTTTCCAGTTCGCTCGGCGTGATGTTCTTGCCGCCGGCGGTGATGATGATGTCCTTCATGCGGTCGGTGATCTTGAAGTAGCCGTCCGCGTCCACCAGGCCGACGTCGCCGGTGTGCAGCCAGCCGTCCTTGTCGATGGTCTCGGCGGTTTTCTCCGGCAGGTTCAGGTAGCCCATGAACACATTCGGGCCACGCACCAGGATCTCGCCGGTCACCGGATCGATGCGCACTTCGTTGTAGCTGGCCGAAGGGCCGATCGAGCCGGGCTTGATGCGCGAGGCCGGCACGCCGGTGGCGGCGCCGCAGGTCTCTGTCATGCCCCAGACTTCCAGCATGGGCACGCCCAGGGCGAGGTACCAGCGGATCAAGTCGGCCGAGATTGGCGCGGCGCCGGTGTAGCACGCGCGCGCGCGGTGGATGCCGATGAGTTTGCGCACATTGTTCAGCGCAAGCCAGCGCGCGATGGTGAACTTGAACTTCAGGAAGGCATCGACCGGTTCGCCGGCCAGCACCTTGTCGGCGATCTTGCTGCCCACGCCGATGCTCCAGGCATAGGCGGCCTGCTGCAGCGGGCTGGCCTCCTTCAGCGAGATCATCACGCCGGAGTAGAACTTCTCCCACACGCGCGGGACGGCCGTGAACACCGTGGGCGCGATCTCGCGCACGTTCTCCGGCACGGTCTCGGGGTTCTCCACGAAGTTGAGGATGGCGCCGGTGTACACGCCGAAGTACTCGCCGCCCAGGCGCTCGGCGATGTGGCACAGCGGCAGGAAGCACATGCGCTCGTCGCGTTCGTTCTGCGTGGCCAGGGTGTTGTAGCCGCGGCAGGTGTAGACCAGCCCGTGATGGCTGTGCATCGCGCCCTTGGGCTTGCCGGTGGTGCCCGAGGTGTAGACCAGGATAGCCAGGTCTTCGGGCCGGCAGGACCCGACCCTTTGCATCACCGCGTCCGGGTGCCTGGCGATGTATTCACGGCCGAGGGCGCGCAGCTCGTCCAGGCTGATCACGCCCGGGTCGTCCAGCTCGCGCAGGCCTTCCATGTCGAACACCACGACCTTGCGCAGGCCGGGCAACTGCTCGCGCACTTCCAGCGCCTTGTCCAGCTGCTCGTCGTCTTCCACGAACAGGAAGCTGGTGCGCGAATCGGCGCACAGGTAGTGCACCTGCGAGGCCGCGTCGGTCGGGTAGATGCCGTTGGCCACGCCCGCGCAGCTCAGGACGGCCAGGTCGGCCAGCACCCATTCGACGACGGTGTTGGACAGGATGGACGCCGTCTCGCCTTTTTCGAAGCCCAGGCTCAGCAAGCCGCCGGCGATCTCGCGCACGGCCTCGGCCGTCTGGTTCCAGCTCCAGCTGCGCCAGATGCCGAATTCCTTTTGCCGCATCCAGATCTGGTCGCCGCGCTTTTGCACGCCGTTCCAGAACATCGCGGGAATGGTGTCGCCTTCGAGCACCACGCGGGTCTCGGGCTGGATGTGGGAGAGGTCCCAAAGGTTGCTCATCTGTTCACCTCCAATTCTTCTTCTTCTTCCAGCGCCGTTCTCCGCGCACGCCGGCTTCCTTCATGCCGAGGTAGAACTCCTTGATGTCGTCCTTCTCGCGCAGGCGGGCACAGGTGTCTTCCATCACGATGCGGCCGTTTTCCAGAACGTAGCCGTAGTCGGAGGCGTTCAGCGCCATGTTGGCGTTTTGCTCCACCAGCAGGATGGTGGTGCCGCGCTCGCGGTTGATGCGCACCACGATCTCGAAGATTTCCTTGGTGAGCTTCGGTGATAGACCCAGGCTCGGTTCGTCCAGCAGGATCAGGATCGGCGCGGCCATCAGCGCGCGCGAGATCGCCAGCATCTGCTGCTGCCCGCCCGAGAGCAGGCCGGCGTCCTGGGCGGCGCGCTCCCGCAGGATGGGAAAGTAGCCATAGACCGCCTCCATGTCGCGCGCCACGCCGTCGCGGTCCTTGCGGGTGTAGGCGCCCATCAGCAGGTTGTCGTGCACGCTGAGCAGCGGAAACACCTCGCGCCCCTCGGGCACGTGCGATAGGCCTTGCTGCACGATGTGGGCCGGGTCTTGCGCCGTGATGGCCTGGCCCTTGAATTCGATGCTGCCCTTGCGCGGATCGATGATGCCGGAGATGGTCTTGAGAATCGTGCTCTTGCCCGCGCCATTGGAGCCGAGCACGGTGGCGATTTCGCCCCGGCGCACCTGCAGGCTGACGCCGCGGATGGCCTTGATCGGGCCATAGGCGCTCTCGACGTTGAGCAGCTTGAGCACGGGCTGCTCGGCCGGCGCCTGCAGGCTGTCCATCATGCTGGCTCCTTTGCCGGCTGGCGGCGCAGCGAGGTCATGTCGTCCACCGAGCCGAGGTAGGCCTCGATCACGCCCGGATGCGTTTGCACCTCGCGCGGCGTACCCATGGCCAGCACCTCGCCCTGGTTCATCGCCAGCACCCGGTCGGATACCTTGGAGACCAGCGTCATGTCGTGCTCCACCATCAGCACGGTGATGCCGAGCTCGTTCTTGATGTCCTGGATCCAGAAAGCCATGTCTTCGGTTTCCTCCACGTTCAAGCCGGAAGACGGCTCGTCCAGCAGCAGCAGCCGGGGCTCGGTGCACAGCGCGCGCCCCAGCTCCACCACCTTGCGCACGCCGTAGGGCAGGCCGGCCACCATCGAATCGCGGTGGTGCTGCAGGTCCAGCAGGTCGATGACCCGTTCCACCTTCTCGCGCGCCTCGATCTCGGCCTTGCGCACCTTGGCCGAGAAGAACATCTCGCTCCAGATGCCAGTGCGGTGGTGCGTGTGCCGGCCGATCAGGAGGTTGTGCAGCACAGTGGCGTGCTCGAACAGCTCGATGTTCTGGAAGGTGCGCGCAATGCCCAGGGACGCGATCTTGTGCGGCGGCTGGTCGGTGAGCTTCTGGCCGAGGTAGGTGATCTCGCCGGCGGTCGGCGTGTAGATGCGGCTGATCAGGTTGAACACCGTGGTCTTGCCCGCGCCGTTCGGGCCGATCAGGGTGAACACCTCGCCGGGCTTGACGTCGAAGCTCACGTTGTTCACCGCGAGCACGCCGCCGAAGCGCACGCTCAGGTTCTTGGCCGAAAGAAGGATGTCGTCGCTCATCGCAATCTGTCCGATTTCTGGAAGGATTTCTGCCGCTTGAACAAGCCCTTGCGGTAGAACGGGAACAACTGGAACCAGGTGCGCACCTTGAGCCAGCGGCCATACAGGCCCAGCGGCTCGAACAGCACGAAGCCGATCAGCACCGCGCCGTAGACCAGGCCTTGCAGGCCCGGCGCCTGGCCGATCACGGCGGGCAGGTAGTCCTTGGACAAGGCGATCACCTGCGGCATGGAGATCAGGAAAATGGCGCCGAGGAAGGCGCCGTGCACCGAACCCAGGCCGCCGATCACCACCATCAGCAGGAGGTCGATGGACTGCAGGATGTTGAACTGGTCGGGCGAGATGAACGACAGCTTGTGCGCATACAGCGCGCCGCCGATGCCCGCGAGCGCGGCCGAGATGGCGAATGAAAGTGTCTTGTAGCGCGCCAGGTGGATGCCCATGCTTTGCGCCGAGATTTCCGAATCGCGAATGGCCACGAAGGCGCGCCCGGTCGGCGAGCGTAGCAGGTTCAGGATGGCCAGCGTGGCCAGCACGGCGATGGCGAGGCAGACGAAATAGAACTCCTCGCCCGAATCCACCTTCCAGCCGAAGACGTCGGGGTGCTTCACATGGATGCCCGAATTGCCCCCCGTGACGGACTCCCAGCGCGCCAGCACCTCTTCGACGATGAAGCCGAAGGACAGCGTGGCAATGCCCAGGTAGATGCCCTTGACCCGCAGCGCGGGCAAGCCCACCACCACGCCGACCGCGGCCGACAGCAGCCCGGCCAGCGCCAGCGCGATCGGAAACGGCACGCCCATGTTGGTGAACACCGCCTGCGCGTAGGCGCCGACGCCGAGAAAGGCGGCGTGGCCGATGGAGAACTGCCCGGTGAAGCCGGCCAGCAGCATCAGGCCCAGGCCGACGATGGAATAGATCAGGATGAAGGTCAGCTGGGCCAGCCAGTACTCGGCAAACAGCCACGGTGCGGCCACCAGCAGCAGCACCAGCGCGCCATACCAGAACAGGTGGCCGCCGTGCTTGGAAAGCTGGATGTCCTGGCCGTAGTCGGTTTTGAAGATGAATCGCATTTTTAGACTTTTTTCCGCAGCTTCTCGCCGAACAAGCCGTTGGGCTTGACCATGAGCATCACCAGCACCACGATGTACGCGGCCGTGTCCTTGAAGCCGTCGGGCAAGTAAAAGCCCGAGAGCGATTCGACGATGCCGATGATCAGCCCGCCGACGATGGCGCCGGGCAGGCTGCCGAAGCCGCCGACCACCGCCGCCGGAAAAGCCTTCAGGCCGATGAAACCCATATTGGCGTGGACGAAGGTGATGGGCGCCAGCAGCAGGCCGGCCACTGCCGCCACCGCGGCCGCCAGGCCCCAGACCAGCCCGTTCAGGCGCTTGACCGGAATGCCCATGTAGTAGGCCGCGAGCTGGTTCTGCGAGGCGGCCTGCATCGCGATGCCGATCTTGCTGTAGCGGAACACCGCGAACAGCGCGGCGCACAGCACGGCGGTGCTGCCGATCACGGCCATCTGCTCCACGTTCAGGACCAGCTCGCCGACTTTCCAGATCTGGTCCTTGTAGGGCACGGGCAGCGTGTGGGTTTCGGTGCCGATCCCCGGGATCATCGTGATCAGCCCGCGCGCCACATAGCCGATGCCGATGGTCAGCATCACGATGGAGAACGCCGGCTGCCCCAGGATGGGGCGGATCACCAGGCGCTCCAGCACCACGCCGAACACCGCCATGGCGGCGATGGCGCTGAGCACCGCAAGCCAGAACGGAAAGCCGATCATGGTCATGCAGGCCAGTCCGCCAAAGGCGCCCAGCATCATGAGTTCGCCCTGGGCGAAGCTCACAGTCTCGGTGGCCTTGTAGATGAGCACGAAGCCCAATGCGATCAGCCCGTAGATGCATCCTTGCGAGATGCCGCTGATCACCAGTTGTAGAACCTGCACGTGTGTTGTCTCCTGCCGGGCGGCCCTGGAGGATTTCCGGGCGCATTTGATCTTGGTGCTCGGTTATATCTGCACAGGTAACGCAGCACATACAGGGTTGTTCCGCATACGTGATGCGAACAGGCCGCCTTTAATAATTCTTCATGAATAAATCAGTTGAAATCAGTCGCCACGGCGCGGTCACGTTGGTGACACTCAGCCGCCCGAATGTACGGAACGCGGTCGATGCCGAGACCGCGCGGCAGTTGTACGAAGCCTTTGTCGCGTTCGAAGCCGACGAACAAGCCAGCGTCGCTGTGTTCCATGGCGACCATGGCCACTTCTGCGCGGGCTGGGACCTGCAGGCCGGCGCGCGCATGCTGCAAGGCGGGGTGACGCCGCTGCAAAGCCTGGAGTTCGAGGCGGGCGATGCGCAGCCGCCCGGCCCGATGGGCCCCTCGCGCCTGCTGTTGTCCAAGCCAGTGATTGCCGCCGTCAGCGGCGCCGCCGTGGCCGGCGGCATGGAGCTGGCGCTATGGTGCGACCTGCGCGTGATGGAGGAAGACGCCTACTTCGGCATCTTCTGCCGCCGCTTCGGCGTGCCGCTGATCGACGGCGGCACGGTGCGCCTGCCGCGCCTCATCGGCATGGGCCATGCGATGGACCTGATCCTGACGGGGCGCAAGGTGGAGGCGGCCGAGGCGCTGCAAATGGGGCTGTGCAACCGCATTGCACCCAAAGGTATGGCGCGTGACGCGGCCCTGGCACTGGCGCAAGATCTCTGCCGCTTCCCGCAAAAGACCATGCGCGCCGACCGCATGAGCGC